>JBGOYY010000036.1:0-26869 GCA_041479905.1 Candidatus Aminicenantia bacterium | reverse complement strand
CCTTTTTTCGATGGCCGCGATCCGCGTCTCGAGCGGGCGCAGGATCCGGGACCGCTCGGTGATGACCTCCGAGCGCCGGCGCCGGAGCTCCTTGGGCGTCCAATTCGGCCGCTCCTCGCTCCCGGCCGAAGGCGGCAGGTTCGCGATGGGCCCCTGCCTGACCTCGTCCCTCCAACCGACCTTGTCCAGGAACCTCTGGTAGCTGCCTTCATAGATGACAATGTCGTCGTTGTCGAAGACGACCAGGCGCTCGGCCAGGGTGTGGAGGAACATCTCGTTGTGGGTGACCATGACCACCGCGCCGTCGAAGGCGTCGATGGCCTCGAGCAGGGCGTCGTTCGACTCGATGTCGAGGTGATTGGTCGGCTCGTCGAGGAGGAGGAGGTTGAGCGGCGTGGCGATGAGCTTGCCGAGGAGGACGCGGCTTTTCTCCCCGCCGGAGAGGATGCGGATCTTCTTGAGGGCGTCGTCGCCCTCGAACATCATCCCGCCGGCGATGAAGCGGGCCCGCTTGGGATCGCCCTCGGGGTCCGCCGAGCCGATCTCCTCGAGGACCGTATTGGACTCCGCGAGCGTCGAGATGTGGGTCTGCTCGAAGTAGCCGGGCGCGACCGACTGCGGGGAAGAGATCTCGCCCGACTGCGGGCAGAGGTCCCCGGCGATCAGCCGGAGCAGGGTCGTCTTTCCCCGGCCGTTCCGGCCGATGACGAAGACCCTGTCCCTGGCCCCGACGCTGATCGAGAACCGCCGGATGAGCGGACGGTCGGGCGTGTAGGAAAAGGAAACTTCGCTCACCTCCAGGGCGTACTTTTGGAAAGACGGCTTCTCGGCGAAGGCGAACTCCAGCGTCTTGACGATCTCGAGCTTCTCCCGTTTCTCCATCTTCTCGAGCGACTTGACCCGGGACTGGACGAGGCCGCCCAGCCTGGCCTTGGCTCGGAAGCGGGTGATGAACAGGTCCATCTCCTTCATTTTCCGCTCGTCGTTGATCCGCGTCTTCTCGTAGATCTCCTCTTCGGCCGCGATCTGCTCGTAATATTTGCCCGTGTTCCCCTCGATCTTCCGCACCTTCCTGCGGTGGATACCGAGGACGTGGGTGACGACGTTGTCCATGAAGCTGCGGTCGTGGGTGATGAGGAGGAGCTCGCCGGGCCAGGCCGCGAGGAAGCGCTCCAACCAGCGGATGGAGGTGATGTCGAGGTAGTTGCTCGGCTCGTCGAGGAGGAGCAGTTGGAAATCGCCGACGAGGACCTTGGCCAGATTGAGCCGGACCTGATAGCCGCCCGAAAGTTCCGACGGGCGTTTCTCGAGGTCGGCCGCCTCGAAGCCCAGGCCGGACAGGACCTTTTCGACCCGCCAGATCTCGCTGTGGGCGTCGTGGGGCAAGGCCTTGGCCCCCTCGGCGAGGACCGTCGGCTCCGTGAACTTCAGCCTCTGCTCGACGTAGCCGATCCGGTATTTCCGCGGCTTCGTGATCGTCCCCGCGTCCGGCTCATCCTCGCCCGTGATCATCCGGAAGAGCGTCGTCTTGCCGTGGCCGTTGCGGCCGACGACGCCGACGCGCTCCTTGCGGTTGACCTTGAAGCTGATCGAATCGAAGAGCCCTTGCTTGCCGTAGCTCTTCGACAGATTATCGACGATGATCATAGGGAAATATCCGCCTGTTTCAAAAAACTATTATAGCAGACCGGTTCCGCTTACTTCTTCGCGCTCACGCCTTTGACGACCTTGGTCTGGTGCGCCCCCTTGGTCGTGTGCACCCGGAAGCCGTCTTCCCCGGCGAGCCACACTTCCGAGAGAATGTAGATCGTGAAGTACTCCGTGTAGGACGGTTCGAAGTCCCCGACCTCGTCGAAGACGAGCTGGGGTTCGGCGACGGGCGGCTTGGGCTGGGCGATCCTCTCGGTCGACGGGATCGGGATTTCCTTGCCCGTCGATTCCTGCCGGAGCGTGAGCTGTCCCGCCGCCGCCTTCATCACGGTGTAATCGCCCGCCGGAAGTTTCTTACCGCCCGCTTGGAACTTGAACGGGACCTTGAACGTGCCCTGGGCATGGCTCAGAGTGACTCCCGCGACGAGGATGAAGGCCAGTGTCATGACCGGCCAAACAGCCAAACGTTTCATCTCGATCCTCCTTTCCTCGGCCCTACACGGTGACATCGGCCGGATAGGCCGGGATCGGATCCGGCGTATCCGGAACGCCGCTCTTGATGGCCTCTTCCATGGCTTCGATGAAGGTGTCGATCTCCTCGAGTGTCGTATAGACGTTCGGCGAGACCCGCAGAGCCTGGTAATCGAAGACCGAGTTCGGCGGGGCGCCGCCGACGAGCGGGACGACGATGATCCTGTAGTTGTTCCTCAAGAAGGTGGCCAAAGTCCGGACGTCGATGCCTTCGATGTTGACCGCCATGACGCCCCAGGCCTGGGCCGGCTCGCTCGTGTCGGTCAGGACCTTGATCCGGGGGTGGACCTTGAGGGCATTGACCCAGCGGAGGCTCAGGAAGCGCAGCCGGGCCGCCTTGCGCTCGGCCCCGATGGCCTGGTGGAAGGCCAGTGACTCGCCGAGCGCCGCCCGGATGGCCCAGGGGTGCGTCCCGATGGATTCGAACTTGCGGATATCGTTGTCCTGCTGCTCCGGGGCGGCCTGGAGCGGCCAGAACCGCGGGATCATCTCCTTGCGGACATAGAGGCAGCCATTGCCGAGGGGCGCTAACAGCCACTTGTGGAGGCTGACGCCGTAGGCGTCGCACTCGAGGTCCCTCAGCTTAAAGGGAAAATGCCCCAGGGCGTGGGCGCCGTCGACGATGGTGACGATGCCCTTCGAGCGGGCCAGCCGGGAGAGCCGCTTGACCGGGAAGAGCTGGGCCGTCAGGTTCGTGATGTGGGTGAAGTGGAAAACCTTCGTCCGCGGCGTGATGGCCTTCTCGAACATGTTGTAGAGGAAGTCCTGCGTCGCCGGCACCGGGAACTGGAGCCGCGTGACCTTGATCCCTTCGCGCCGCATCCGCTGGTCCCACGTCGTCAGCATGCGAGGATAGTCCTGCTCGGTCGTGACGACCTCGTCGCCGGTCTTGAGGTCGAGGCCGTTCTGGACGATCTGCAGGGCCTCGCTGGCGCCGCGCGTAAGGGCCATCTCCTCGCGATCGCAGCCGAATTCGTTGGCCATCCTCCGGCGGAGCGTTTCGCTGTTCCCCGCGACCATGCCCTGGTAGTGGACGGGCAGCATGTTGATCATTTCCATGTAGCGGAAGACCGAATCCAGGGAGACCCGTGGCATGGGGCAGGTGAAGCCGTTGTTGAGATTGATGAGCGATCGGTCCAGCTTGAAGGCCAGCTGGATCTCCCTCCAGTAGAACTCGTCTTTCGCCACGTCCTCGGGCGTCATGTTCGCGACCGACTGGGTCGCGGCCTCGACCCGCGCGAGGTGTTTCGGATCGAACGCTAAAGCGGCCGTTCCGCAGGCGCCGACGGTGCGCAGGAATGTCCTTCGACTCCACAACTTCGACTTCATGTCAGTTCTCCTCGGATCCGGGCTCATGTCCTCCTGTGCGGACATCGTCGAGGATTGTAATTCAGGTCTTGAGATGACGTCAAGGCTGGGCGGAGGAGGCCGCGGCGGGGTTCCGGCTTGCCGGTCCCCCGGGCATCCGCTATAATCAAGTCAGGATGAAGAGCAGGGGGAAGTTTCGGGGCTACAGACTCGCCGTCATAGCAGCACTAGCGCTCTCCTGGACCGCCTGCGCCTCGGGCCCGAGGAGGCCGAGAACACTGCCCACGCCGACCGCGGCCTCGGAGCGCGTCGGGCCCTGGGACATCACCATCGCTCTCTATGAGCCGGCCCTCTTCGGACCCGAGCGTCCTCTCGCGGATCTCGTCAGGGAATACCGCCTCCACCGGGAGAACGGAAAGCTCAAGGGGGCCCGGCTGCTGGCCATCAAGGCCCAAAGGCGCCTCGAGCTTTGGGTCGGGCGGCGGATGGTGAAAGCCTACAGGGTCCAGCTGGGCATCGTGCCGCGCGGCGCCAAGATGCGTCAGGGAGACCGGAGGACCCCGGAGGGGGACTACTTCATCTGCGGCCATACGGAAAGCACATACGACCTGGCCCTCTGGATTTCCTATCCGAACTTAGCTGACGCGCGCCGGGGTTTCGAGGAAGGATTGATCACTCCCCGGGAATTCGAAGAGGTGGCGGGAGCCCTCAAGGAAGGCCGCTGCCCGCCCCAGCGCACGAGCCTTGGGGGCGACCTTCTCGTCCACGGTCAGCCCCCGGAATACGCGGCGGAACTCGCCGCGTCTCACAGGGAAGATCCCGGCCGGCTCCGGAGCGGGCTCCGGGTCGGCGACACCGACCCCGCGACCATCGAGGAATTCCAGGACTGGACGGAAGGGTGCATCGCCCTTTTCAACCCGGATATCCGCGAGCTCTACGAACATGTCCCCGACGGAACGCCGATCAGGATCGTCGCCGACGGCCCGATCACTCCCCCGCGCCCCGGGCCGCGCCGGAAGGGCCAGAGGCCTCCCGGCTAGTTCACGGCGATAACGCCTAACGAAGGAGCGGCCCTGGGCCGCGGGACCGGGCGCTCGTCAATTAGCCCGCTCGACCGGCTTATCGCTGTAGGTGATCAGGTCGTCGACCCGGATATATTCCCCCGGCCTGGGGTTCAGGACTCTGAGCTTGATCGTGTGTTTCCCGGCGCGGAGAAGATAGGCCCAGGAGATCTCCAGCTTCCGGATGAGAACGTCGACCGGCAGATTGATGACTGCCGGCGACCGGTCGTCGAGGACGAGTTCCACCTGGAAGACGTAAGGGTCCGTGCCGTCGTACGACATCTTCGAGGGCTGTCCCGTTAGGACATAGCCCGTACGCTCGAAGTTGATTTCCGCCGAAGTTTCGAGCTTGATGTCCAGTCTCTTCCGCTCGACCGGATAGCATCCGGCGAAACTCACCTCGAGCGGAACGGGCTTGATCGCCTGGACAGGCAGACGAACCTTGTCCCCGTCGACACTCCCGCCGTTCTTGCGGATCATCTCCAGGGCGTGGCCGAACCCGGTTTCGTAGACCTTGTTGAGCGACATTGTGGTGTAAGCGAAGGGCTTGTCTTCGATGGGCTTGACCGGGTCTCTCCAAACCGCCGGAATCCCGTCGTAACCGAGCATGGCGCCGAGGATGCCGCCGGCGCTGGCCGGGTTGCAGTCCGAGTCCTGGCCGCACCGCGCGGCGATCTCGAGAGTCCGGCCGAAATCACCCCGGCCGTAAAGCAGGCCGATGACCACGTAGGCCCCGTTGACCCGGGCGTCGATATTCCCCGGGTTGAACACGAAATCAGGGCAGCCGATGTCCTGGGTCCACTTGCGTTCCACTTCAAACCAGGCCTTTTTCCAGTCCGTCGGGTCCGCGCGGTAGCAGGCGATGACGTCCCGGACGCACCGGGCGAAACTGGATTCCGGCGGCAAAATCTTCAATCCTTCCTCGACCACGAATTCGACATCGCCGCTGACGAAGGCCAGGCTGTACATGGCCGCGATGTAGACGCCGCCGTACCAGCCGTCGCCGTAGTTCATGATATGGCCGACCCGGTCGCAGACCTCCGCCCCGGCGTTGACCATCCCCGGGCTCATCAGCCCGGCGAAGTCCGCCTCGATCTGGAAGTCGATGTCGTCGGCATGGGGCGTGTTCAGCCAGTGGCCCGAGGCCGGCGGCAGGATCCCGTTGAGAATGTTGTAGCGGGCGGCCTGGTTGGCGTGCCAGAGCGGATAGCCGGCATGGGCGAAGGCCCTGGCATGGCTCGCCGCCGGCGCGTCGAGGCCTTCCCGGGCCATGACGTCGACGAAGGTCAGGTCCATATAGACGTCGTCGTAGAGTCCGGGGGACTTTTCGAACCTCAGGGCGACGAGCGAGTCGTCCCACGGGATGGTCTGGTAATCCTGGATCATGGCGCCCTGGTACCGGAACTCGGTGGGGCCCCCGAACGTACAGCCGATGACCTGCCCGGCCCAGCCGCCCTTGATCTTGTCCAGGAGCTCCGTCCGGGTCAGCTCGGTCCTCGGCCCGGGTGGAGACTCGACCTTTTCCGCCCGGCCGCAGGCCGCGACCAGCAAACACAGAGCGACGGACACCCGTGAGATTTTTTTCATGACTTCCCTAATGTTGCACCGCGATGAGCCGGGATTATTATATATGATAACGCGCTCATAGTCCTTGACAACAGGCCTCGGCTGGAATTATTCTTGGTAAGAAAAAAATCCATGTTCACTTTGCAGCTCGGAAGCAGGGTGTCTGCTGAGGAGGCGAATGACGATACCGGACGGGTTTTGAAGTCACGGGTCGCGCTGAATCTGCGAGAGATTCGCGACAGGGGCAAACGAGGAAAGGCATTTGAAATTGGGAGGTTAGGTGAATGAAACGTAGGCTGTTTGTTCTCTTGCTCATCATCTGTGTTTCAACGGTTGGAATGGCCTTCGCCCAGCTCACGCCGGAAGGGAAGATCAACGGGAGGGTCGTCGACGGCCAGGGCGCCCCTCTTCCCGGCGTGAATGTCGAAGCCACAAGCCCCCGGCTTGTCGGGAAGGCCGTGACGGTCACTAATACGGACGGCACTTTTCGTTTGATGGCGCTTTCGTCGGGCACCTATGAGATCACGTTCTCGCTCCAGGGCTTCAAGACGCTGCTCCGAAAGGGCATCTATCTGGAGCTGTCCCAGACCTTGGCCTTGAATGTCACCTTGGATCAGGCCACCGTCGAAGAGCAGGTCACGGTCGTCGGCCAGTCCCCCCTGATCGACGTCAAGAGCACGGTCAAGGGCCAGACCATGACCAAGGAAATTTACATGACCCTGCCCCGGGGAAGGTCGTTCGATTCGCTCATCAGCACCATCCCCGGCGTTCAGAACGAGAGCATCACCGCCGGCATTTCGGTGGACGGCGCTTCCGGCGCCGAGAACATGTGGTACGCCGACGGCGCGGATATCGGGGACTTTCATTATGGAGACCGGGGCCAGAACGTCGTTCTCGAGCTCCTCGACGAGGTCAAGGTCACGGCGTCGGGCTACAACGCCGAGTTCGGCGGCTCGATGGGCGGCGTCATCAACGTCATCACGCGGTCCGGCAGCAACGAGTTCCATGGCGACATCATGGGCTTCTACGAGAACAACCGCCAGTACATGCAGGGGAAATCCAGGACCTTCCTCTGGCGGGATCCGTACAAGTCCGGTTACGTCTATAATTACGTGAACTATGATGACAGATTTTTTGACGGCGGGAAGGCCCGAGACCGCTATAACCGGTACGAAGGGGTTTTTAGCCTGGGCGGCTACATCATCAAGGACAAGCTGTGGTTCTTCGGTTCGTTCAACCCGACCTTCAGCCAGACGGGCGCCTCGAGGAGTTTCGTCATCGATCCCGTGCTGGAGGCCCCAGTAGCGCCCTTCGCGGACTTTAAGTCAAAAAACAATGGCCTGGGCGCGTCGGTCCGCCTCACGGCCGCTCCGTTCTCCGGCCTTCGCCTGTCGGCCGGCTTCATCAACAATTTCACCAACTATCGGGGCTCCCTCCCCACCGTCGTCGGCAACGGCGACTCGTCTTTTGATTGGGGGCTGGACGGGCTGGATTATCCGAACATGAGCACCTCGCTAACGGCGGATTATTCCATCGGGAACAACGTGCTCATCAGCTACAGGGGCGGCTGGCACGAACAGAACCAAACCAACCAGCAGATTGCCCCCCCGGATTCGTCGACCTACCTCTTCCGCTCCTCGAATTCGATCTATGCCACCGATTCCTTCTACGTGGCGAATCCGGACCTCATCCAGCTCAACGGCTGGTCGAGCAGCGCGCTCTACACTCAGATCCTGAGATACCTCCGCGGCAAGATCGGCAATAACGTGGACGGCACCTTGTACTTCAATGGGGCGGGCGAGCACGCCCTGAAGGCCGGCATCGGCTACAACTACATTTACGAAGATCGCTACGATGGATACGTCCACCCCCGGGTACAACTCTTTTGGGGCGACTATACGAACGATCTGGATTTCAACGTTGGCGTTCCTCCCTTCGATGACCCGACCCCAGACGATGTCATCGGCACATACGGATACTATATCGTCCGGGGCTCATTCACCTCTCCCTCCGGAAACATTTGGAAGATCAAGAGCAACAACCTGTCGGTCTATCTCCAGGATTCCTGGACGATCAAGAACAGACTGACCCTGAACATCGGCCTCCGGGCCGAGAGCCAGTACATGCCGACCTTCACGGATAACCGGACCTACCCGGGGTGGACCAACAATCCCGTCAGGTTCGGCTTGGGGGACACGCTGGCCCCCCGGCTCGGCGCGGTCTACGATGTGTTCGGGAACTCCAGCCTGAAGCTCTTCGCCAGCTTCGGGATTTATATGGACATCATGAAGATGTACATGGGCCAGCTGACCTTCGGCGGCTCGAAGCGGGTCGAGGATTACTACGCCCTGAACGACCCGGATTGGACGAAGATCGCCGAGAGCGGCGTGATCGACGATGCGGAGAGCCAATCCGGGAACGGCGTGAATACCTATGTCGGGTCCATGGATTACCTCCCGCCTTCGTTAAACCGGGTCGATCCGGATATGAAACCGACCTCCCAAAGAGAGATCTCCTTCGGCGCCGAGAAGAAGCTGTTCGAGGACCTGTCCCTGTCCGTCCGCTTCGTCAACAAACACCTGATCCGGACGATCGAGGATGTCGGCGTCTTTGTCCGGGATGGCGCGACCATGTATCAGGACTTCTGGGTCACCAATCCCGGCTACGGCGTATCCCGGCAAATCTCCGAGGGTGGGTTCTTGGAGGACACCTGGACCGATCCCGGCCCGGACAACCGGTTTGGCACGGCGGATGACGGCCTAACCTACGACCTCTGGCCTTGCCCCAAGGCGACGCGCGAGTACTTGGGCCTCAACATCTCCTTCGAAAAAAGGTTCAGCCACAACTGGCAGGGCGGGTTCAACTATACCCTGAGCCGGGTTTACGGGAACTATTCCGGCCTGGCCAGCTCCGATGAAGGCGGGCGCCTCGGCCCGAGCGTCGAACAGGATTACGACCGCTGGTTCATGGGCTACGACGGTCTGGGCAATGTGCTCAACGGCCCTCTGCCCCAGGACAGGACCCATTATTTCAAGGCGTACGGGTCCTACACGTTCCCCTTCGGGCTGACCGTGGGAGCCGTCGCGTACGGCCGAAGCGGCCTGCCCGTGTCCACCAAGGTCCTCTTCAGCTCCAAGTACTTCTACGTCAACGGACGAGAGGACATGGGCCGGCTGCCGTTCACCTTCTGGGCCGATGTCTATATGGACTACACCCTCAAGATCGCGGGAAAATACCGGGCTTCGATCAACCTCCAGATCAACAACGTCACCGACACCGACACCATCCAGAGCAGGATCTTCACGGCCAACCGCAGCAACTTCAGCGGCAACACTTACTACCGGATGATCCTGGACGGGACATTTGTCGAGAACTACGAGTCCATCATCGCGGCCAGGGGGATCGCGCATCCCATGTACGGAGAGTGGGAGACAAGGTTCGGCCCTTGGTCGGCCCGCTTAGGGCTTAAGTTCTCCTTCTGATCCTCGCGTACGAGCAGCAGTTCACAAGAAAAGGCCCGTCCCCCGCGAGGGGGACGGGCTTTTTTCTTGACTATTTCGCAAAATGCCCTAATCTGGATTCTTGAAGGACCGCATGGGCAAAGACAGGTCTCCGAAGAAGCACGCCGAGGCCCGCCGTCCGGCCCCGGGCGCGAAGGCCAACAGGCGATCGCGGTCGGCCCTAGTCGTCGGTGCGGGGGCTATCGCTCTGGGCCTTCTGGCCTATTTCCTTCTGGTCCGGCCGGGGCGAGTGCGCATCGGTCCGCCGGGCGGGACCGTCGACAACGTCCTCCTCATAACGCTCGACACGACCAGGGCCGACCATCTGGGCTGCTACGGCTATGACCTGGCCAGCACGCCCAATCTCGACGGCTTGGCCCGGGAAGGGATTCGCTTCGCCCGGGTCTATTGCCCGGCTCCTCTGACGCTTCCCTCTCACAGCACGATCATGACCGGTCTCTATCCGGCGACGCACGGGGTCCGCAACAACGGTCATGAGCTCGCGTCGAAGATCAGAACGCTGGCGGAGATCCTGAAGGGGCGCGGCTTCACTACGGCGGCCTTCGTGTCGTCCTTTTCGGTCGATTCGCGCTTCGGCATCGGCCGGGGCTTTGACGTCTATGACGACACCTTCCAGCCGCAAGCCCCCTTGAAAGGGCCGAATGCCGAACGCCGGGCCGAGGAAACGTTCGCCCGTTTCTCCCGCTGGCTGGACAACAACGGTCCTGGCAGGTTCTTCGCCTGGGTCCATTACTATGACCCGCACCTGCCCTACGATCCGCCTTCGCCTTATCGGGAGGGCTCGCCCGGCCGTCCTTACGACGGCGAGATCGCCTACATGGACCATTACGTCGGCGCCGTCCTGAATCGGCTGAAGGCCAAGGGCCTCTTGGACAAGACGCTCATCGTCGTCGCCGGCGACCATGGCGAGGGGCTGGGGGACAAGGTGGAGACCGGCCACGGCATCTTCCTCTATGAAGAAACCCTCCGGGTGCCCCTCATTTTCCACAACCTCAAGGCCTTTCCCCGCCCCCGGGTCGTCGAGAGCGCGGTCAGGCTGCTGGATGTGGCCCCGACTATCCTGGAGATGATCGGCCTCAAGTCCGAGGCGGCGGGCATGCAGGGGCAGACCCTGACCTCCTGGATCAGGAAGAAGACCTCGACGGACCTCAACAGCCTCGTCGAGACCTTCTACCCCAGGGAGAACTTCGGCTGGTCGGAGCTCGTCGGGATCGTCTCCGGCCCTTGGAAATTCATCCAGGCGCCGCGGCCCGAGCTCTACGACCTGAAGAACGACCCGGGGGAAAAAATCGATTTGGCGGGTTCATCGGCGAACAAGGCCTCTGAGCTTCGGAAAATGCTGGAACAGGAGCTCCTTCGCCTGAGCGCCCGGCCGGGAGCGCAAGGCGGACCGGCCGCCGTCAGGATCGACGATCAGGAGAAGCTTCGGTCTCTGGGTTACGTGAATTTCGCCCCGGCCAAGCCCGGCTCCGCCGCTCCCGACCCGAAGGACAAGATCGGACTGCTCAAGCTCATCCAGCAGGCACAGGCCTTCGAGCTCGAAGCGAAATACGCCGACGCCGAGCGGGTCTATCGCGAGATCGTGGCGGAAATCCCTGATTCTCCTGAAAGCTACGTCAACCTGGCCATCGTCCAGGCGAGGCAGAATAGGTTCGACCAGGCTATCGCCACCCTCGACTTGGGGATCGCCCGGATCCCGGATTCCGAGATACTCCTGGTTCGCTTGGGCCATACATATCTGGTCACGGGGAGAGTCAAGGAAGCCCTGGCGACGATGGAAAAGGTCCTTGTTCTAAATCCTCAAAACGTCGATGCCCTGACCGTCTGTGCCGGCGCCCTTGAGGCGACGGGCCGGAAGGGCGAGGCCCGATCCTTTTATGAGCGCGCCTTGGCCATCGAGCCGGAAAGCCGCCATCTGAGAATGAGCTATGCGGGGAATCTTGGCTCAGCCGGCAAATTGAGGGAAGCGATCAAAGTTTACGAATCATTAATCGTCGATTTTCCGGAAGAACAGGCCTTCTATCAATTCGCCGGCATCGCCTATTCCTACCTCGGCGAATTCGACCGGGCGATTTCTCTCCTTGAACAGGCCGTGGCCATCCGGCCGACGGCGATCGGCTATTTCAACCTGGCCCTGGCCCATGAAAAGAGCGGTGATCTCCGCCAAGCCATAAAGTATTTCCGGCTTTACCTGGAAAATTCCCGGGAGGAAAGCGAAGCCGACGTGCGAAAGGCCAGGGCCGAGCTGGAGAGACTGGAAAAAAAAGTCGGGTCTATTTCAGCCCCATCTCCTTGACGATGTGCGTCGCGCCGGAGAACTTGTCGGTCACCCACAGGACGTAGCGGACGTCGACGCTGATGGAGCGCTGAAGCTCGGGGATGATGTAGTAGTCGCCGATGACGCTCTCGTAGGTCATGTCGAAGATGATGCCGACCTGCTCGCCCTTGGCGTTGAACGTCGGCGAACCGGAGTTGCCGCCGGTGACGTTCGTCGTGTTCAGGAAGCATGCGGGGACGTCCTTGAGTCGGACGTCCATGTAGGGGCCGAAGTCCTTCGCCTTCCAAAGATCCTTAATCTTGGCCGGAACCTTGAACGGGAAGACGCCGGTGTCCTTCTCGACGACACCCTTGACCGTCGTCTGGGGCAGGTAGATGACGGCGTCGCGCGGCTGATAGCCCATGACCGGGCCGTAAGTGAAGCGGATGGTCCCGTTGGCGTCGGGCGGATAGGTCCCCTTCTTCATCTCGAGGATGGCCGCCTCGTAGGCCATCTTGAGGTCCGCGCCTTCGCGGCCCATGCCCTTGCTCTCCTCCCGGACGCTCTTGAGCTCCTGCTCCATCCCGGCGGCGAGCTTGAGGAAGGGGTCGTCGACGGCGGCGAGCTGGGCCGGCTTGAGGCCGAGGAGCTCGAGCCTTTTGGCCGGGTCGCCGAGGGCCGTCTTGGCATACATCGCGTCGATGCGGGCGGAGATCTCGGCGTCGCTGCCCGCGGCCAGCTCCTTCAGCGAGGCGGGCCACTTCGCTTCGTTCGGATGGGCGGCCTTGAGCCGCTTGAAGTTCCACTTCAGGAGCTCCTTGTCGGTTGCGAAGACGTAGCCGCGCTCGGCCAGCTGAATGCCCTGCTTGATCCGGGGCAGATTGCGTTCCTGGTAGGCCTGTTCCCTGTCTTTGTCCGGTTTCTGGATCTCGGCCACGATGCGCACGATGCTGTAGGCTTGGGACAGGATGGTCGACCCGCCCAGGACACCGTTGAGGAGCTCCGTCCTCGCCCCGAAAGCCTTCTGTTTGGCGAGGAACGCTTCGAGTGCGGCCGGGGCCCCGCCGAATTTCTTGGCCCGCGCGGGGTCGGCGTTGATCCAATCGAGGAGCTCCTTCTCCTGGACGGCCTTCCTGGCGACGAGGTCGTACTTCTCAAAGCCCTCGAGCTTGCCCTGCATGTTCTTCAGGCCGTTGTAGAGCCCCTTGACCTGGCCGGCGTAGCGGATCTCGACTTCCTTGTCTGATTTTCCCGCATCCTCATAGAAGCGAATAAGGCCTTGGATGTCTTTAATTCTTTTTGCCATGTTCTCCTGGTCGGCCTTGAGCTCGGGCAGCGCGTAGTTGCGGTAGGTCCGGCCGGGATAGCCCATGACGAAGGTGAAGTCGCCCTCCCGGAAACCGTCGAGCGAGACCTTCAGCCAGACCTTGGGCTTATAGGGGACGTTCGCCACGCTGTAATCGGCGGCCGTGCCGTCCGGAGCGACGTAAGCGCGCAGGAAGGAAAAGTCGCATGTGTGGCGAGGCCACATCCAGTTGTCCGTCTCTCCCCCGAAGTTGCCCAGGTCCTGGGGCGGGGCATAGACGAGCCGGACGTCGCGGATCTGTTTGAACGTGGTGAGATAGTAGGCGTTGCCGCTATACATCGCGGCCAGCGTGCAGCGGAGGTCTTTGCCGTCCTTCTCGGCGGCGGCGATGAGCTCCTTCTGGGCCCTGTCGTAGGCGTCGTAACGCTCCCGGGGCGTCATCTTCGGCTTGAAGTAGGCGTTGACCTTGGCCGTAACATCCTCGTAGCCAAGGAGGACGCCGACCGTATAGCCCTGGGCCGGGATCTCTTCTCCACGCGTCCGGGCCAGAAAGCCCGCGTCGATGTAGTCGTTGTCCTTGCTCGAGGCCCTTTGGATGGCCCCGTAGGCGACATGGTGGTTGGTCAGGACGAGGCCTTCGGGGCTGACGAACTCGCCGCTGCCGCCGCCGAGGTTGACGACGGCGCTCATCAGCCCCGTGCCGTCCTTCTTATAAAGGTCATCCGGGTTCATTTGCAGCCCCAAAGCCTTGAGGTTGAGGTCCTTCATCTGGTGGGGCATCCACATGCCCTCGTCGGCTCCGGCGATAAGGACCAGGCCGAGGATCAGGACAAATGTCGCGAAACGGATTCTAGGACGCATGATCTGCCTCCCGATAAATATTGAAAAATCATATTTAATGGAGAATGTTGGGGAAGTCAACCCCTGGCCGGTCCGATCCGGCCCGCCCCGGCCCGCTCCCCATTCAAAACGCCGCGCCGTTCTGTTATGATAGAGGTCTTTCCAAGTCCGTTTCCAAGAGGACAGCACCATGAACGACGTGGACTGGCATTCCCTGGATGTGCCCGAGGCGCTGAAGGCGCTTGAAAGCGACCCCCACCGCGGCCTCTCCAACGACGAGGTCGCCCGCCGGCTCGCCGCCCACGGCCCGAACGAGCTCAAGAAAGAGGAAAAAATCTCGCCGTGGACGATCTTCCTGGGACAGTTCAAGAACATCCTGATCATCATCCTTCTCGTCGCCACGGTCCTTTCCGCCGCCGTCGGCGAGATCTTCGACGCCACGCTCATCTTCGTCATCGTCGTCTTCTGCGCCCTGCTGGGCTTCTTCCAGGAATACCGCGCCGAAAAAGCCCTGGAGGCCTTGAAAAAGATGCTCTCCCCCACCGTCCGGCTCATCCGGAACGGAAAGGAGCAGGACGTCCCCTCCAAGGACCTCGTGCCGGGGGACATCCTCCTCCTCGAGGCCGGATTCAAGATCCCGGCCGACGCCCGCCTCATCGAGAACGCCTCCCTCAAGTGCGACGAGGCCTCTCTCACCGGAGAGTCCATGCCGGTGGCCAAGGATATCGGACGGCTGGCCGCGGGAGTCCGGGTCGCCGACCGCACCAACATGGTCTTCACGGGGACCATCGTCACCTACGGCCGCGGCAAGGCGGTCGTGGCCTCGACCGGGTCGCGGACGGAATTCGGCAAGATCGCCGAGGAAGTGGCCGCGGTCGAAGTCGAGAAAACGCCGCTCGAGAAGAGGACAGCCGAGATCGGCAAATGGCTGGGCATCATCTCCCTGGGCATCTGCCTCCTCATCACCGTCTTCAGCATCGTCCGCCAGGCCATGGTCGGGACCGTCGACTTGCCGTTCGTCGTCACGATGATCATGTTCGCCGTCTCGCTCGCCGTCGCCGCGGTTCCCGAGGCCCTGGCCGCCATCGTCACAGGGGCCCTGGCCATCGGCATGCACCAGATGGCCAAGAACAACGCGCTGATCCGAAAAATGCCCGCCGTCGAGACCCTGGGCTGCACGACGGTCATCTGCTCGGACAAGACCGGGACGCTGACCAAGGGGGAGATGACCGTCCGGAAGGTCCACGTCCACGGTCGAGCGGTCGAGGTCACGGGCGCGGGCTACGCCCCGGAGGGCGAATTCAAGGGGCTCGATCCGGAGGACGCCGCGGCCCGGGCGGACTTGGAACTCCTCCTGAAAGCGGGCGTCTTCTGCAACGATTCCTCGCTCGACGAGATAGACGGCCGTTGGGCCGTCAAGGGCGACCCGACCGAAGGCGCCCTCGTCGTCGCCGCCGCCAAGTTCGGCCTCAATCCGACCGAGCTCCGCCTGGAGAACATCCGCGTCGAGGAGATCCCGTTCAGCTCGGAGAGGAAGCGGATGACGACGCTCCACCGGATGCAGGACGGCCGGGTCCTCGCCTTCCTCAAGGGCGCGCCCGAGCTCGTGCTGGCCGCATCCGACCGGGTCAAGGACGCCGGCGAAAGCCGGGAACTCACGGCCGGCGAAAAGCAGAGGATCCTCGAGGCCAACGCGGAGATGGCCAGCGATGCCCTGCGCGTCCTCGGCTTCGCTTGCCGGGAGGTCCGGGAGGGCACGGACGTCCTCGAGGAAACCGTCGAGAAGCACATGACCTTTCTGGGGCTCATGGGCATGATCGACCCGCCGCGCGACGAGGTGAAAGCGGCCATCCAGATCTGCCGGGACATCAAGATCAAGCCGATCATGATCACGGGCGACCACAAACTGACGGCCGTCGCCGTGGCCAAAGAGATCGGCATCTACCGCGACGGCGACATCGCCCTGAGCGGCGAGGACCTGGACGCCATGAGCAGCGAAGAGCTCGAAGGGATCGTCGACCGGACCACGGTCTACGCGCGCGTCTCCCCCATGGACAAGATCAAGATCGTCAGGGCCTGGAAGAAGAAAGGCGAAGTCGTGGCCATGACCGGCGACGGGGTCAACGACGCCCCGGCCCTCAAGCAGGCCGACATCGGGGTGGCCATGGGCATCACGGGGACGGACGTGGCCAAGGAAGCCGCCGACATGGTCCTCAACGACGACAACTTCGCCACCATCGTCATGGCCATCGAGCGCGGCCGCTGGATCTACGACAACATCAAGAAATACCTGACCTATTTGCTCCGCTGCAACATCACCGAGGTCATCGTCATCGGCGGTGCCGTCCTCATCCTCGGGCCGCACTACCTGCCCCTTCTCCCGGCGGCCATCCTCTACATCAACCTCGTCACCGACGGCTTGCCCGCTCTGGCCCTGGGCCTCGCGCCGCCCGACCCGGACATCATGAGTCGGCCGCCGCGCAATCCCCGCGAGAAGGTCTTCACCAAAGACGTCGTGCTCTTTTTGGCCATAGCCGTCCTGATGTGGAGCCCCTTCCTCCTCTTCATCTTCATCCACGACCTCAAGGACATCGTCCACGCCCGGACCGAGCTTTTCTACCTGTTCCTCATCGTCGAGCTCATCATCGCCCTGAATTCGCGCTCGCTCCGATACAGCTTCTTCAAGCTTCGGCCCCATAAATGGCTCGTCATCGCCGTCGCCTCCCAAGTCCTTCTCACGGCCGGGTTGATCATGATCCCGTCCATCCGCCGCGGCTTCGGCGTTCTTTTGCCGACGCCCAAGGACATCGCCATCGCGCTCGTGTTCGGAGCCTTCGTCTTCCTATCGATGGAGGGCATCAAGGCTTATCTGAGGCGGCGGGCGTGAATTCATCCTGGCTGGACGCCGTCTCTTCGCGCCTTGTTCTTTCCGCTACTTCTTTTTCTTAGCCGTCCAAGGGAAGGAACCGAAATCGCCCGCCTGAACCTCTCCGGACATCGTTTCGCCGTCAACCTTGCCCTTGTAGACGAGCACGAACTCGCCCATTCCGCCGCTGATGGTCACCGTCCATTCGACGTCCTGGCCCTTGACCGTCCCTTCGCCCTTCATTTCCATGCCCTGGGGACCCGTCATCGAAACCTTGATCGTTTCCTTGTCCTGAACGAAGGTCGCGTCGGCCGTCATGTCGCCCTGCGGCGTTTGCGTCGTCGTCATCTCCCAGACGCCGCTGATATCGACGGCGGCCGCGCCGAAAACAAGGGCCGCGAGGAATCCGAACAAGAGCAGTCCGGCAGTCATGCTGCGAAAACGCATGGCGTTCTCCTTTCCTGGAATCTTCAGTTTCCTTACATATAACAGACGTCTTCCCCCGTCAAGGCCGGGGCCTCTGCGACCCTCTTCCCACCGGGAAGGGAAACGCGTATAATAGGCCGCTCATGGTCGGGGAGTAGCGCAGCCTGGCTAGCGCACAGCGTTCGGGACGCTGGGGTCGTGGGTTCAAATCCCACCTCCCCGATTTTTTGTGTCATGATCATCAAGTCACTCGGCAGCACGTTTGAATTTGCAGCCGGCGATTCCTCCTTCCTCAAAGAGTTGCTCCATCCGGCCAAAGAATCCCTGGCCCTCGGCTATAGCCTGGCCCACGCCGTAGTCAAGCCCGGAGAGAAAACCCTGCCCCACAGGCTGAAGAGCTCCGAGGTCTACTACGTCCTCGAAGGCCGGGGCCTGATGCACGTCGACGGCGAACGGGCCGAAGTCGAGGCGGGGCAGGCCGTTTATATCCCGCCCCTGGCCGTCCAATTCATCGAGAACACGAGCGCGAACGACCTCGCGTTTCTCTGCATCGTCGACCCGGCCTGGCGGGCCGGGGACGAAGAGATCCTCTAGGACAGGACCGGAGCGAGAGATAACTCCCGAGATCGACATGAGCCCGGATCCCGCCTATAACCCGCCCGCCGTTCCTCGGCGGAGTTTTCTGCGCCGCCTCTTCGGCCTGAGCAAGAGGTTGAGTTGGAAGCAGGCCGTGACGGCCCTCAAGTATCCCAACTACCGGCTCTGGTTCTGGAGCCAGATGTTTTCGCTCTTCGGAACGTGGATGGAGAGCACGGCCCTGATGTTCCTGGTCTACAAGCTGACCAACTCCGCCGCCTACCTCGGCCTCGTCGGCTTCGCGGCGGGCGTCCCCAGCTGGTTCTTCATGCTCTACGCGGGAGTTATCGCCGACAGGATGTCCCGAAGGACACTGATCATCATCACCCAGACCAGCATGATGATCTTGGCCTTCGTCATGGCCGCGCTGGCCTTCCTCAACATCGTCCAGCCCTGGCACATCCTGGTCATCGCCCTGCTGCTCGGAGTTGCCAACGCTTTCGAAGCCCCGGCGCGCCAGGCGTTCGTCCTGGAGATGGTCGACCTGCCCGACATGACCAACGCCATCGCCCTCAACGGGGCCATGTTCAACACGGCCACGGCCGTCGGCCCGGCGGTGGCCGGTGTCGTTTATGCCATTTTCGGACCGGCCTGGTGCTTCACCATCAACGGGATTTCCTTCATCGCCGTCATCGCGGCTCTCGCCCTCATGAAGCTCAAGCCTTTCGTCCCCAAAGCCGAAAAGACGTCCACGATCGCGGACCTCAAGGAGGGCATCAAGTACGTCCTGGGACACCCGATGGTCCGGACGATCACGGCCCTGATCGCCATCGTCAGCCTCTTCGGGATCGCCTACGGAATCCTGCTCCCCGCCTGGGCCGTAAAAATCCTCGGCGGGGACGCAAAAACCAACGGCTTTCTCCAGGCCTCCCGCGGCCTCGGCGCCATGGCCGGAGCTCTCCTCATCGCCAGCCTCGGGCGGTTCCATTTCCGAGGCAAGCTCCTGACCCTGGGAACGTTGACCATGCCGGTGCTAATTCTTGTCTTCGCTTTCGTCCGCTGGACTCCCCTGTCGCTTCTGCTCCTGTTCGGCGCCGGTGTGTCGCAAATTTTCATTTTTAACTTATGCAACGCACTCGTCCAGACCTACTCACCGGATGCCATGCGCGGGCGGGTCATGGGCGTCTACGTCTTCGTTTTCTTCGGGGCCATGCCCATCGCGGCGCTCGGCATCGGCACGACGGCCCAGCGCCTCGGAGAAACCGCGGCGGTCCTCATCGGGGCATCGGTGATGCTCCTGGCCGCGATCCTCATCTGGATCTTCTTCCCGCGCCTCCGGCATCAGGCCTGACCGGAATGGCCCGGGCGCTCGACGAAGACCGGCCTCATCATTTTTATGCCATTTTTCGTTTCGCGGCCTAACCCATCTCTCCTTCTGGGGAGCGGACTGAGCCCTCTCCCGATTGACTTTCCCATAGTCGGGAATCATGATGTTGACCGAGGAGCAGGGGGACAGCTTGGGCGATGTTCCAGGTCCAATAAGGCCGGTCATGTCACAAAATCCCTGGCCGTTTGTCTCAATAGATAGGAGAGGAAGGACACGCCGTTGAACGCCGGCCATCCCGATTTTTTCGACCTCATTTACCGGGAGAACTATTCGAGGATCTTCCGGTATTCTTTCAGACTCGTCGGGAACTCGGAGGACGCGGAACAGTTGACTCAGGACTCTTTTAAGAGCCTGTATGCCCTTTGCATGAACGGCACGAGAATCGTGGACGGCAAGGCATTAGCCTATCGAATCGCGCACAATGTCTGTCTGAACTTTTTAAAGCGGGACGAAAAGCTCAAGAATATCATGAAACAGGAAGCCTTCTCACCGCGGCCGTCAGCGCCGAGCGCGGAAGACGTCCTCATCGCCAATCGGGGGGTGGAATTCTTACGCCGAGCCATTCTGAGCCTGCCTAAAAGAGACCGGGAGTGTCTGCTCCTTTATCTGGAAGGCCTTGCGTATAACGAAATCGCTGAAATCAGCCACATCCGCAGGACGTCCATCGGCAAAGTCTTGGCCCGCGCTATAAACAATCTGTCGGGCCTCTATCTACGAAGGGAGCTCCGATGAAACACCTAAAACCCAAAGGGATCCAGGTTCTTCTCGATGGCGAAGCAAGTGAGGACAAACGTCTACGGGCGGAACGGCATGTCCGCAGTTGCGCCGGCTGCAAGGGACGAATGGAAGAGGCCGAACAGGTTCTCAAGGCCGTTCGGCGAGACCTCGAAAGCCTGAACCCGGCTTCTATCCCATCGCCGACCCCTTTCAATCCTCAGCTAGCGAAGACGAAAGACCCAAGAAAACGGTTGGTTCAGGCCTATGTTCTCGCCCCGGTCAAGGTCCCCGCCTTCCTGTTGGTCTTGACGGGAGGAATGTTGGTTCTCTTGATGGGCCTGTATTCTGTTGAAAGAGCTCGTCTAAGAGACGCCCCAGTCTCCCGGGATCTTGGCGCGGGTCAGGGTATCCTCACGATAACATCCGCTGAAGGCCAGTCCAAGATTGTCTTGAACGCCCCGGCCGAGAGGTTTAGGCCGGTCGACGCTCCATTGATTTTCGTCCTTCAAAAGGAGGTCAACCATGAATAAGTCAAGAAACGCGGGCGTATGGCTTTTTATTCTTCTGCTCCCGGGCCTGAATCGCTCCTTTGGCCTATTTGCCCTGGGCGCCGATCGTCCAATAACGCAAGAACAGGAGAAAAAAAAGAATCCTCCTGTTCAACAGGCCGCGGGCGGAGTCACGGGAGGCGTCCTCGGCGGGGTCATGGGAGGAACCCAGGGACAGGTTCAGGGGGGCGTCATCGGAGGCAGAACCATGGTCGCTTTCGATGACGACTTCTTGCTGGAGCCGCGGAAGACCGTCACGTTTGTCATCGAGCATCTCCTCGTCAAACCGGCCGAAACAATCACTCTTCCGGAGAAAACAAATCTGAGGACGGAATTGGGTTTCGGCGTTTCTTATTCCCTGACATGGGCTGAAATAGCGAAAGGGGAATTCGGCCTGGAAATCACGCCGACGATTGTCGGCGAAAAAGGGCTTGACCTCAAAATCTCCATCCAGAGAGACGGGAAAATCATTAAAGAAGAAAAAACCCTCGCCCGCAACCTGGAACCCGTGATTGTCGAGCTGTTACAGGATGATGTGGACCATATCAAGCTGGCCGAAAAGATTACCCCTTTCATTCAGACCGTTGAACCCCTGCCAAACTACCCAAAGGCCCTAGAAAAGCTGGAGATGATCAACGACGTCTTGATCATGAACAACGTCGTGCTGGTCAACCATTCCCGGGGAGGGAGGCTCGCCAGTGACAAGGGATCTGAGGACTCCCCCTTCTATCTTTATTTCTGGGTCAAGGGAAAAGGGGCTTATGTGCTGTCGCTCTGGCCGTTCCCGGGTTCAAAACCGCTGGGCGTCATCTCGGACTCCGCCGTCCGTATCAGGCACGGCCAGGATTATTTCGTTTGGTTTTCTCTCAAGGCCATCCTCCCCGAAGGAAAGTGGAGAGTATGGGTCAGACTCAATCCCGATTATGATCCCTTGCAAGAAATGCTTGCCGCCATTCCGGAGGAACAACGCGGAGGAACCAAAGCCAGGTTCGAGGGAGAAAACGCCACACTCGCGGGAGTCGGCGCCGGAAAAAATTTTCTCGATAAATTCTTCAAGAAGAAATAGAAAGCCGGTAGAGCTGAGCCGACCTCCGGCATCAGGCCTAGGACAGCTCGACGAGCTTGTAGTCGGTCGACCCCAGCCCTATTCTTTTACCATGGGCGAGCTGGGCCGACCAGTCGATGTCGTAGCCGGCCCGCAGGGGGTCCTTGCCGCCGCCCCGCTCGACGATGAGGTCGGCCGTGGCCTTGTCGACCGCGACCGGGTCGAGGGAGGCCAGGATGCCGATGTCGTCGACGATGCGTTTCTGGCTCTTCGACATGCAGTCGCAGTCCTTGGTGACCTGGATGAGAAAGTTGACGAAGCCGGCCTTTCCCTTGAAGTGCTCGAAGACGCGGAAGGCGTACTCGGCCAGTTTCTCCTGGAGGCGGAGCGAGTCCTCGTCCCATTTCATCTTGATGGCGCCGTACTTGCAGACGACGAGACACTCGCCGCAGCCGATGCACTTGGCCGGTTCGATGACGACGTGGCCCTCGGCCTGGACGATGGCGGCCTCCGGGCAGAAGGTCCTGCAGACGCTGCAGTTCCGGCACTGCTTGGCGTTGACGCGCGGGTGGGTCACGGAATGCTGGTCGAGCTTCCCCGCCCGCGAGGCGCAGCCCATGCCCATGTTCTTGATGGCCGCGCCGAGTCCGGTCTGGACGTGCCCGGTGACGTGGGTCAGGCAAACGAGGGCGTCGGAGTCGAGGACGGCGCTGGCGATCTTGGAGGAAGCGGTCCGGGCCTGGGCGCTCCGCGGCTCCTGCTTGTCGTGGCCGATGAGCCCGTCGGCGATGATGACCGGGACGCCCGTTGTCTCCGGCGTGAAGCCGTGCGACCAAGCCAGGCGGAGGTGGTCGATCGAGTTCGAGCGGTTGCCGATATAGAGCGTGTTGGAATCGGTCAGGAAGGCGTGGTTGGTTTTTTGCCGGATCTCCCAGATGAGGCCGGTGAGCCATTGGGGTTTTAGGTAGCCGGTGTTGCCCACCTCGCCGAAGTGGATCTTGAGGGCGGCGAAATCCCCCTCGGCGATCCTGTCGTTGAGCCCCATGGCCAGGTAAACTTTCTTGGCCTTTTCGGCCAGGGCATCGGCGGGCTCTTTCGCTTCCGCCGGAATGAAATAGACCTTGCTCTTCATGATGAATCCGTTCCTTCCGTCAGGCCGTGAGGACTTTGTTGACCGCCTCGCTTCCCGACCCCGGCTTGAACCGGCAGCCGAGCCCCTCGAGCGACTTCTCCACGGCCTCGATCGCAAACCTCACCTGGACCGAGGTCAAGTTGCCCATGTGTCCCATGCGGAAGACCTTGCCCAGCGTCTGGGCCAGGCCGCCGGCGACAACGACGCCGTTCTCGTAAAGCGACGAGCGGAAGGCCTTGTCGTCGACGCCGTCCGGGTAGCTGACGACGGACAGCGTCGAGGCCGTGAACCGCGGGTCGGTGAAAAAGCTGAAGCCGAGGACGGCCAAGCCGGCCCGGATGGCCTCGGCAAGGAGGTCGTGACGTTCGAAGCGTTCCTCGATGCCCTCCTCGAGGATGATGCGCGTCGCCTCGGCGAAGGCGCGGACCTCGTTGACGCAGGGCGTCGAAAAATATTTCGCGGGGTCGTGCATGATGGGCAGCCAGCGGAGGAGGTCGGAATAATAGGCCGGGATGGAAGCCAGGCTCCGGCGCTTCTCCATGGCCGGCTCGGAGAGGACCAGGATGGCCAGGCCCGGCGGGGTGCCCAGGCACTTCTGGGCCGCGGTCAGGACGACGTCGATGCCCCAGGCGTCCATCCGCTCCGGAACGCCGCCCGTGGCGCAGACGCCGTCGACGATGAAGAGAGCCCCCGTTTTCTCCAGGACCTGCCCGTATTCCTCGACGGGGGCGCAGGCGCCGGTCGCGGTGTCGACGTGGGTGCAGACGACGATGTTGTAGTTCTTCCCTTTCAGCAGCGCCTCGAGCTCCCTGGGCGTGACGGCCCGGCCCCATTCACACTCGAGGACGTCGTGCTCGAGGCCGAAGGCCCGGCAGATGTCGGCCATCCGCCGTCCGAAGTAGCCCTGGGAGAGGACGAGGACGCGGTCGCCCGGGCCGGCCGTGTTGAGGAGGGCCATCTCCATGGACAATGTCCCGGCCCCGGAGACGATGAAGGGCTCTCCGTTCTCGCAAAAAACGATTTTTTTGAGGTTTTCGCAGGCTTCCTTGAGGTCCCGGGCCATGTCCGGCCCGACGTGGGAGACCGTGGGCTTGGCCAAGACGTCGAGGATTCGCGGGACAACCGGGCTGGGGCCTGGGATCAAGAGAAGTTTTTCTTGGGCCATCGTTTTCCTCTCGCGCGAAAATCGCGTCCATTGTGACCAATCCCCCGTCATAAATCAAGAGGGACAGCCCCCTTCATGTGAAGGGGACTGTCCCTCTTTCCGGCAAAGATCATTCGACGATGCGGTAGTTCACGCCTTTGAAGACGACGACTAGCTTGTTTCCCGCCGAGAGGTACTTGGCCAGGCCGGGTTTCTCTGCGATCAGCTTGTAGAATGCATCCGAGTTGAACTTGAATTCGGTGACGGGCGCTCCTTCCGTGTATTCGCTGTCGGTCCAGACGCCATCCTTGAGGTAGAACGTTTTGTCATCCTTATACAGGATCCGCTCCGAAGCGACCTGGGCGGCCCGGTCTTCGAGCTTGAAGGTCTGGGTAGCCTTGGCCGCCCGGACCGCGCCTACGCCGCCTACGACGCCGCCGACGATGGCTTCCCGGGCGGCCGGGGCCGCAGCATCGAGGGCCTGAGCTTCCTTTTCCGTGACCAGGAACGATGTAAAGGGCGTGACGATGCCGTACTTGAGGCCGAGGCGCCTGATCTCATCGACGAGCTCCTGGTTCGAGCCCTGGAGGCGGATCTCTTCGATAAGGTAGCCGATGCGCCGCGTCGCCCAGAGCCGGGGCAGGAAATTGAAGGAATCGTCCTTAGCGATGACGCGGCCTTCGAGGACGAAGCGTTTCTCCTCCCTGCCGCTTTTTCCGGTCAGAGCGACGCTCACCGGGCCGTTCCCCCTGTACTTGCCGACGAGGACGAGCTGGGAGCCCTTGAAGAGATCGGGCAGGGAGCGGGGATAGACCTGGCTCGTTTCGATCCCCCGGAACGTGACGGTCAGGTCGGAGAGGAGGGGCGAAGAGATCTTCTCGTAGAAGCTCGAAACGGCGACTTCGAGATTCTCGTCCTCGCCGATGTAGACGGACGTCCCGCGGTGATCCGTGGAGATCCTGTCCAGGAGCTCGGTGTTGACGTCGTTCCCGACGCCGAAGACAAAGACCCTGGCCCGGGCGTCATTCGCCTTTTGGATATTCCTCAGGATGTCGGCCGTGTCGGTCGTGCCGGCCGTCGGCAGGCCGTCGGTCAGGAAGAGGACGTAGTTCGGGCGCTCCCCGGTCCGCATCCGTGCCAGGGCCGCGAGGAGCGCGTCGTTGATGTTCGTCCCCCCCGTATCCTCGATGGCCTCGACGAACTTGAGGGCCCGGCCGATGTTTTCGGCCGTCGCCGGGACGAGCGTTTCCGAGAAGGCGGTCACGCCGTCGTCAAAATCGATGAGCGTGAATTCGTCGCGCCGGTCGAGGTGGTTGAGGATGAACCGGGCCGCTTCCTTGGCCTGGCGCATTTTGGCCCCGTTCATGCTCCCCGAGCTGTCGAGGACGAGGACGATCGTCTTGTTGACGACCCTCTCCCCGGCGGCCGCGAAGCGTGGCGAGGCCAGGAGCATGAAATACGCGCCGTCGGGGCCCTCCCAATTCAGGAAGGACAGGCCGATATCGTCTTTCGAGAGCGAGTAGTAGACGAGGAAATCCTTGTCCGGCCGGACGCGCTTGTCCTCGTAGCCGACGCGGGCGCGGCCCGGACCGTCCTTCCTGACGGAGACCTTGTGGGAGGGCGAATAGACGTTGAGGATCGGGATCTGGCTTTCGATCCGGACGGAGACGCTGACGTCCTCGAGCGGGTCGCGGGAGAACCTCTCCGTGTTCAGGGGATAGAGGTACTTGACCAGGCCGCCGTCGGACTTGAGAACCTCCGTATAGGAGATCTGGACCCGCTTCTCGCCATTGGCCGGGATGGGGAACACCCTGGCCCGAAAGAGGTTGCGGCCGATGTATTCGAGGAGCCCCGGGTCGCGCATCCGGCGGACGATGTCCTCGTAGACCCGCCGGGCTTCCCGGCTGTCAAGGATCTCACCCTTGACCCTCTCGTTCCCGATGTACATGGCAAACTCGGAAACGGAGGCGCCCTCCGGAACGGGGAAGATGTAAGTCCCTTCGATGTCCCGGCCGAAATGGTTGACGAACACTTGGTCGACCGAGGTCTTGGCCACCTGGTCGACGATCTCCACGGTGACGTGATGATACTTGACACTGAGCGGCGGGATGTCCTGCCCCGGCCGCGGGCTGGGGATGATGAATCCGTCGGCCCGGAGCCCGGGCGCCGCGGCCAAAAGGACCGCCAGCGCGCCCAAGTTGATCAGGCTCTTGATCGTTCGTTCTCGACTCTTCATGGTTTCCTCCTTGGCTTGTTGCTGCTCCTGCCTTTCATCCCTTTATACAACGGAAGCCGCCGTTTTGTTCCATCTGCGGCGAAGGAAGATCAGACAGCGAGGAGGGATTCCAGGTATTTCTTAAGGAAAGCCATGTCGGGGAAGACCTCGACGGGGAAGCCGGCGAACTTTTCGGGCTCGCCGGAGAGGAGGAAGATGACACCGATGCCGGCGTCGATCGCGGCCAGGACGTCGAAGCTGGTATCTCCGACGACGCAGCACTCCTCCGGTTCGAGGCCCAGTCTCTTCAGGACCTCGAGGAAGGGCGCCCCGGACGGCTTCCACAGCCCGCTCTCCCGGGTGATGACGCAGTCGAAGGCCAGTCCGAACTTGTTGAGGAGGAAATCCGTGTTCTTCCGCGAATTGTTGGTCACGAGGGCCGTCGCGATCCCCCGCTCCCGGAGCAGGCCGAGAAGGCCCCGGACGCCTCCCCGGAGGACCGATGTCTCCGTCTGCTCGGCCTCGTGGGTTTCGAGGACAGACCATTTCCGGGACCGCTCGGGCCCCTCGAGGGAATCGAGGTAGGTCAGGATGGACGTCGCGCCCGTCCCGAGTTCCTCCCGGATGCGGAGCCAGTCGTAGGAGTTTTCGACGACCGTCCCGTCGAGGTCGAAGATGACGCCCTTGATCTTCATGGGCCGGTCTATTTTTCCTTGACCCGGCCGACTTCGAAGAGGGGCTCGCCTTCGTTGCAGGGCGGCGTGCCGATGATG
>JBGOYY010000035.1:0-27222 GCA_041479905.1 Candidatus Aminicenantia bacterium | reverse complement strand
GGCCACGACGAGCGCGAGCAGACGCTCAACCAGCTCCTCGTCGAGATGGACGGCTTCGACTCGAACGAGGGCGTCATCCTCATCGCCGCCACCAACCGCCCGGACATCCTCGACAGCGCCCTCCTCCGGCCCGGCCGTTTCGACCGGCGGATCGTCGTCGCCATGCCCGACGCCAAGGGCCGCGAGGAGATCCTCCGCGTCCACGTCCGGAAAATCCCCCTGGCCGAAGACGTCGACCTCAGGATCCTGGCCCGCTCGACCCCCGGCTTTTGCGGCGCCGACCTGGCCAACCTGGTCAACGAATCGGCCCTGCTCGGAGCCCGGAACGGACAGGACAAGGTCACCATGAAAGACCTGGAATTCGCCAAGGACAAGGTCCTCATGGGCGTCGAGCGCAAGAGCATGATCATCAGCGACGAGGAGAAGAAAAACACGGCTTACCACGAGGCCGGCCACGCCCTCGTGGCTACCCTCATCCCCGAGGCCGACCCCATCCACAAGGTCAGCATCATCCCGCGCGGCCTGGCCATGGGACTGACCCAGCAGCTCCCCCTCGACGACCGCTACACCTACACGAAGGATTATCTCGAGGCCCAGCTGTCCGTGCTCATGGCCGGGCGGGTCGCCGAGATCCTTTTCCTGGGAAAGACGACGACCGGCGCGGCCAACGATTTCGAGAAGTCGACGGAGATCGCCCGGAAGATGGTCTGCCTGTGGGGCATGTCGGACCTCGGCCCGCTGACCTTCGGCGAGCGGGACGACCTCATCTTCCTCGGACGCGATCTGGCCGTGAACAAGAATTATAGCGAGCGGACCTCCGAGCGGATCGACGACGAGGTCAAGAAGATCGTCCTGCGGAACTATGCCCGGACCCAGGACCTCATCGAGAACAACAGGGACAAGCTCGTCAAGATCGCCGTACTTCTCCTCGAAAAGGAAGTGCTGACGTCCGAGGAGATCAACAAGATCGTCGACGGCAAGCCGAAACCGGGGGCCCCGGCGGGCGCGGCTGCTCCCCTCTCCGACATCGGCGTCGAGGTCCCGGCCCGGGAAACCAAGGACGAAGAGCCCGGACAGGTTTGAGGACGATGGACAGAGAAACGCACTGCCTGGACATCCGGGGGCGCCGTTTCCTTCTCGGTCTTCGCACCTGGATCATGGGCGTCATCAACGTCACCCCCGACTCGTTCTCCGACGGCGGGCGGTACTTCGACACCGAACGAGCGATCGCCCGCGGCCTCGAGCTCGCCGCCGACGGTGCGGACATCCTCGACGTCGGCGGGGAAAGCACGCGGCCCGGCTCGCTCCCCGTGCCCGAGGCCGAGGAGCTCCGGCGGGTCGTCCCCGTCATCGGAGCGCTGAGGAAGCGGACCACCTGTCTTCTATCCGTCGACACGACGAAGGCGGCCGTCGCCCGCGCCGCCCTCGACGCCGGGGCCGACATCGTCAACGACACGAGCGCCTTCCGTTTCGACCCGGCCATGCCGGGAGAAGTCGCCCGATCCGGGGCGGGCGTCATCCTGATGCACATGCAGGGCACGCCCCTCACCATGCAGCAATCGCCGCGCTACGGCGACATCCTCGACGAGATCCGCGCCTTCCTCGGGGAGAGGATCCGGGTGGCCGAGGCCGCCGCGATCCCCCGGGAGCGTATCATCGTCGACCCGGGCATCGGATTCGGGAAGACTTTCGAGGACAACCTGGTCCTCCTCCGCCGCCAGGAGGTCTTCCACGAGCTCGGCCGGCCGCTCCTCCTGGGTTTCTCGCGGAAGGCGTTCCTCGGCCGGCTCCTCGGCCTCCCCCCGGAGGAGAGGCTGGAGGGGACGATCGCGGCGGCGGTCCTCTCGGTCGAACGCGGCGCCCACATCCTGAGGGTCCATGACGTCGGACCGGTCGTCAGGGCCGTCCGCGCGGCCGAAGCCGTCCTGGGCCTCGGGACCGATGCCGCCGCGGCCGCCGAAATGAACGATAGCGCCGTCGAGAGGAAGGCGGGCGATGTTCGCTGACATTTGGACGATCCTCCGCCAGATCACGGTCCTCGACGTCCTCGACATCCTCCTCATCGCCTTCATGATCTACTACGTCATCCTGCTCATCAAGGACACCAAGGCCTACCAGGCCGCCATCGGGCTGGCGCTGATCGGCGCCCTCTATTTACTGACGGTATGGGGGCGTCTCGGCGTCTCCAACCGGATCATCCGGTCCTTCATCAACTACGTCATCATCGCTATCATCGTCCTTTTCCAGGGCGAGATCCGGAGGTTCCTGACCGAGATCGGTTCGCGGACGTTCCGCAAGCCCTTCGTCCTCCGGTCCTTCCAGGAGAAGATCGAGGACCTCTTCCAGGCCATCGACTTCCTCTCCCAGAAGAAGATCGGCGCCCTGCTCGCCATCGAGAAGGAGATCTCCCTCTCGACCTACGCCGACCGCGGCGTCGAGGTCGACGCCCTCCTCTCCAAGGACCTCCTTGTTTCGATCTTCTTCCCCCATTCTCCCCTCCACGACGGGGCCGTCATCATCAAGGGCGACAACATCGTCGCGGCGGGATGCCTCCTGCCCCTGCCGGCCGCACATCGGCTGAAAAGCCCGCTCCAGACGAGGACGCGGCACCTGGCGGCCATCGGGCTGTCGGAGGAGACGGACGCGGCGGTCATCGTCATCTCCGAGGAGACGGGGACGGTTTCCCTGGCCATCAAGGGCCAGCTCGAAAATTACGACGATAAAGACGCCATGGAAAAACGCCTGCTCGGCTACCTGAGAGACAGATGACACGGCACCCCAAGCGATGGTTCCTCAAGGACTGGAAGCTGAAACTCGTCTCGCTCGTCCTGGCCCTCGGCCTCTGGCTCATCCTCGTCCCGGCCGAGAAAATGTACTCCGAGAAGTCCCTGACCATCCCCCTCGAAACGCGGAACGTCCCGGCGGGGCTGGAGATCGTCGAGAAACCGACCGCAACGATCGACGTCACGCTCCGGGCGCCCAACCGGCTCCTCCGCGAGATCGGGCCGTCGGGTCTCGTGGCCAGGATCGACCTCGACCGGGCCACGGTCCTGCAGCAGGAATACCCCCTCAACAACTCCATGATCGCCGTTCCCCCCGGCGCCGAAGTCGTGAAGATCACGCCGAATAAGGTCACGATCAAACTGGAGAGGACGGCCGAGGCGACCCTCGACCTCCATCCCACGGTCCGCGGGAAAGCGGCCCCGGGTTTCCGGATCGCCCGGACCGAGATCGAGCCGTCGAGCGTCCGCGTGGCCGGACCAGAAAGCCGTGTCCGGGGCAAGGAGGCGGCGACGACGGCGCCTGTCGACGTTTCGGGCCTGGCCGAGTCCACCGTCTTCGAAGCCGACATCATCCTCCCCCGGCCGGAACTCCGCCTCGTCTCGCCGCAGACGAGCGCCCGGGTCACGGTCCACATCGAGCAGGACAAGAGCGCGGCGAAAGCGCCTCCCGCCAAAAAAAAATAGTGAAGAAGAAACTCTTCGGAACCGACGGAATACGGGCGGTCGCCGGCGTTTTTCCGCTCGACCCGCCGACCATCTCTCGGCTCGGGCAGGCCCTCGTCGGCCTCCTCGAGAGGAAAAACCTCGGGACGAAGGTCCTCATCGGCCGGGACACCCGGGAATCCGGGCCCTGGATGGAACGGGCCCTGGCCCGCGGCGTGCGTGCCGCCGGGGGCGAAACCGTGTCCGCCGGCGTCATCCCGACGTCGGCCGTCTCCTACCTGACAAAAACGCACGGATTTTCAGCCGGGGCGGTCATCTCGGCCTCCCACAACCCGTTCCGCGACAACGGGATCAAGGTCTTCTCGCCGCTCGGCGTCAAGATCCCCGACGCCTGGGAGCTCGAGCTCGAGGCCGACGTTTTGGGGGGCCGCGGGCGGCTGCCGGGCCATGACCTGGACGTCACCGTCGACCCCGGTCTGGCCGGCGACTATGCGGATTACCTGGTGAGCCGGGTCCGCCTGACAGGATCGCCGTCCGGACTCAAGGTCGTCGTCGATAGCGCCAACGGGGCGAGCTCCGCGCTGGCGCCCCGCATCCTCCGCGGGCTCGGCTTCGAGGTCGAGGCGCTCCACGCGGCACCGGACGGAACGAACATCAACCTCGATTGCGGGTCGCTCCATCCCGAACGCCTGGCCGCGCGGGTCAGAGAGTCGGGGGCGGCGCTGGGCGTCGCCTACGACGGAGACGCCGACCGCGCCCTGTGGGTGGACGCGAGCGGCCGCCTTCTTAACGGCGACCATACGCTGTTCGTCCAGGCCCTGCACATGAAGGAGACCGGCCGGCTCCTGACGAGCGACGTCGTGGCCACGACCATGAGCAACATGGGCCTCGAGGCGGCCTTGGGAAAAGCCGGCCTCGGGCTCGTCCGGACCAGGGTCGGCGACAAGTACGTCCACGAAGAGATGGTCATGCGGGGGGCGAACCTGGGCGGTGAACAGTCGGGCCACACGATCTTCCTCGACGATTTCCCGACCGGCGACGGCCTCCTGACCTCCCTGCGGATGCTCGAGGTCATGGTCGAGCGGGACAAAACGCTCGCTTCGCTCGTCGAGGACATGACCGAGTTCCCGCAGACGCTGGTCAACGTCCGGGTCACGCGGAAACCGGATTTCGCGGAATTCCCGGAGATCACGGCGGCCGTGGAAGAGACGCGGGCCCGCCTCGGCCGGGAAGGGCGCCTGGATCTGCGCTATTCGGGAACGGAGCCCCTGGCCCGGGTCATGGTCGAAGCGCGCGACCGGGCCCTCGTCGAATCCTGCGCGAAAAGGGTCGCCGACGCCGTTCGCAAACACCTTGGGGAGAAATGACATGAGACTCGCCGTCAACATCGACCACTTCGCGACGCTCCGGGAGGCCCGAAAGGCGACGGAGCCGGAGCCCGTCCTCATCGCCCTGCTCGCCGAGCAGGCGGGCGCCCACGGCATCGTCTGTCACATCCGCACCGACAGGCGGCACATCAAGGAACGCGACTTGCGCCTCCTCCGGGAAGCCGTCAAGACCAAGCTCAACGTGGAGATGGCCGCGACGGAAGAGATGAAGAAGATCGCCCTCGAGATCGGGCCCGACGTCGTTTCGCTCGTCCCCGAGCGCCCCGAGGAGCTGACGACCGAGGGCGGGCTGAAAGTCGCGGCGAACAGGAAGGTTCTTGGCCCCCACATCAAGGCCCTGGGGAAGGCGGGCATCCGGACGAGCATTTTCATCGACACGAACCTCGACGAGATCGCGGCGGCGCGGGAGCTCGGCGTCGACCTCATCGAAGTCAACACCGGGAAGTACGCCGAGCTCAAGGAAGGGCGGGCCCGGGAAAAAGCGCTCGAGGCCGTCCGGAAGGCGGCCGAGTTCGGGCGTAAGATCGGGCTCGAGGTCCACGGCGGGCACGGCCTCGATTACAGGAACGTCGGCCCCATCGTGGCCATCCCGGAGATCAGCGAACTCAGCGTCGGCTTTTCCATCGTCGCCAGGGCGGCCGTCGTCGGCGTCGAGCGGGCGGTTTGGGAGATGCTCGACCTGCTTCAGGGAGCGGAATCTTAGGAGCGACCGGCAAAAGCGCGACGGAGCAGCTCGGAGGAGCGCTTTTGGGAAATATCTTGATCAAGAAGGGCGATCACGAATCGGGAGATAGGCCTTTGTCCTAATAAGAGGCCGGCATGGACATGCGCGTCAATATCGAACGTTTTAAACAGGACCTCGAGGAGCTCGGCCGGATCGGGAGGGACGAGCACGGCGGCGTCAGCCGGCCCTCGTTCAGCCCGGCCGACTTCGAAGCCCGGGCCTGGCTCAAGAAAAAGATCGAAGAGGCAGGCCTCTGCTATCGCCAGGACGGCGCAGGCAACCAGTTCGGCCGGGTCGAGTGCCAGGGCAAGACCGTCATGGCCGGCTCCCACATCGACACCGTGCCGAACGGCGGCATGTTCGACGGCGCTGTCGGCGTCGTCGCGGCCCTGGAAGCCGTGCGCCGGATCATGGAGGAAAAGATCCCGGTGACGAAAGCCCTCGAAGTCGCCTCCTTCACGGACGAAGAGGGAAACCTCGTCGGCGATTTCCTTGGCAGCCGGGCCTTCATGGGCCTTCTCGACGAAAGTGAAATACGGAACGGCCGGACGTCTTTCGGCATGCCTTTCCACGACGTCCTGAAGAGAACGGAGTTCACGGCCGACGGCATCCTGGCCGCGCACAAAAAGAGGCCCGAGCTCGAGGCCTACATCGAGCTTCACATCGAACAGGGCCCGGTCCTCGAGGACGAAGGCGTGCCTGTCGGCATCGTCGAGAGGATCGCGGGGAAGCACTACCGGGAGTGCGCCTTCATCGGGGAGTCCGGACACGCCGGGACGACGCCCCTCGAGCTCCGGCGGGACGCCTTCCTGGGGCTGGCCGATTTCGCCCTCAAGGCGACACAACATGTGGCCGTGAAGCACTACGGCAGCATGCTGACCATCGGCAAAGCCGCCCTCCATCCCGGCTCCTTCAGCGTCATCCCCGGCCGGGCCGACTTCACCCTGGAGTTCCGCAGCGCCTCGCTCGAGGCCCTGGCCGCGATCGAAAAAGAGGTCTTCGCCCTGGCCGAGGACATCGCTTCGACGCGGGGATTGACCTTCGCCTCCCGTGTCGTCGACAAGACGACGCCGGTGACGATCGCTCCCCGGATGTTGAAGCTGATGGAAGAAGAGTGCCGGACGCTCGGCTATCCTTCGATGCGCCTCGCGAGCGGGGCCGGCCACGACGCTCAGATCCTCGCCGGCGCCTGCGACGCGGGCCTGATCTTCATTCCCTCGCCCGACGGCGTCAGCCACTCCCCGGCCGAAACGGTCGACTGGGACGACCTGGAGAAGGGCGCGAACCTCCTCCTCCGGACACTCGTCCGCCTCGCCTCCTAGCGGACGCCGCGGCCGAAGATCACGATCTTTTTCTCCCCGATGAGCGGCCAGCCGTTCTTCCAGTCGTATTCCTCGTATCCCTCGGGCATGGGATCGATCCGGATGACGCAGACACCGCGGACGCAAGCCCCGGCGTTGTGGTCGATACCGGGGACGTAGTCCCAGCCGTCCCCGAACGGCCTTGACTTCTGCGACCGGTCGGGCCGCCCCGGTTTCATCCGGTCTCCCATGAGGTCGCGCTGGGGTTTCACTAACCGGAAAGGGCCCTCGCCCGTGAGCCGGCCCGTCCCCTTTTCATAGGAGGAGGGATCGAGCGGCTGGCCGTCCCGCTCGTAAGCGAGGAGGAGCCAGGGCGCCGTCGGGATCGTCGTTCCATCCTTGATCCCGGACGGCAGATTCCCGGGATACTTGACGAAGGCCCGGTCGGAGCCGTCGAAAGCCCGGGGCCCCGCGTAGAAAACGCCCTTGGGGAAAGGTCTGTCGATGTCCTCGAGGCTGTAGTCGACGCTGTAGCCGTCGGGAGCGAAAACGGTGATGCCCGCGGCCCCCGTCAAGAAAATCTTCGCCGAGGCGAGCAGATCGATGATCCTGACGCCCTTGTAGACGACGTAATCGTCCGTGGGTTCCTTGGTCGTGTTCATCAGCATGAGCTGGGACTGGATGGGGAGCTTCCGGATCTCGTCCCAGCCGAGGGCGATCGTCGGGGCCTGCGGCAGCCCCGGCCGGCTGGCCGGGTCGCCGGGATTCCGGAGGTCGGCGATCTCGGCGCCGTTCCGGTGCCCGTCGCCGTCGGAATCGAGCCCGGCGACGGCCGCGAACGCGTCGAATGTCCGGCCGGCTTTCTTGTAATCGAGCCCGTAAGCGTTGAGCGTATCCATCGCCGTCTTCGGCACGCCGGTCGCGTATCTCGGATTCGGGTAGACCAGGAGATGGCAGTAGCCGCAAGGGCTGTACTCCCGCTCCGTGTCCGTCCCCCGGACCCCGCCCCGGTGGCAGGTCTGGCAGTCGTCCAGGCGCGTCCCGGCCGCGGCCGGATACTGCCGGACGAAGCCCTTCATGTCGGCGTCTGTTCCGTGGCCGACGTAGGCCCGCGAGGACACGGACTCCTGCCCGGCCCCGGCGATAGCGAGCCAGCCTATGACGCCGACCCCCAGAATCACGAACGTGAACACGCCGATTTTCCGCCCAGTTTCGTTCATGCGTCTCTCTCGAGATGCGCATTTTACACCACTCCGGCGGCATCCTCAATCCTCCAGTATCACGAGAAAAGAGCAACACTTGTCGCGCCGGACGGAGAACAGCTATACTGGCTCCCGTGACCAACTCCATCAAGCCGCTCCGGATCGGCGCAATCCCCATCGATTTCCCGGTCGGCCTCGGGGCCCTGGCCGGGTACAGCGACCTCCCCTACCGTCTCGTCTGCCGCTCGCTAGGCGTCCCCTACTGCGTCACCGAAGCCATGCTCGACCGCCAGGTGCTCCTCGAAGGGAAGCTTCGCAAGCGGCTTATCCGGCTCGACCCGGCCGACCACCCCGTGGCCGGTCAGATCATGGGCACCGAGCCGGACGTCATGGCCGAAGCGGCACGGTCCCTCGACGGGATGGGCTTCGATATCATCGACCTCAATTTCGCCTGCCCCGTGAGGAAAGTCGTTTCCCACAAGCGCGGCGGCGCCTTGATGAACGACCCCGACCGGGCACTGGCCATCGTCCGGGCCGTCGTCGAGGCCGTCCCGGGCCGGCCGGTGACGGTCAAGCTGAGACGGTCGTTCCGGAACGCGGATAAAATCCACGAAGTCTTTTGGACAATCGCCCGCAGCGTCTTCGAGGCGGGCGTCGCGGCGATCGCCGTCCACGCCCGGAGCGTCGAGCAGAAGTACACCGGCCGGGCCGACTGGGACTTCCTCGCCGCTCTGAAACGCGAGTTCCCGGACCGGACGATCCTCGGCTCGGGCGACGTCATGTCCCCCGCCGACGCTCTGCGGATGCTCGACGAGACGGGCGTCGACGGCGTCCTGGCGGCGCGCGGGGCCATCGGCAACCCCTGGTTCTTCGAACAGGCCCGCGACCTCGCCGCCGGACGGCCGCCCCGCAAGCCGGGTCTCGACGAACAGAGAGACGTGATCTACCGCCATTTCCGCCTGGCTTGCGAAGCCTACGACCCGCAACGCGGCCTCAAGATCCTCCGCCACTTCAGCCTCCAGTACGCCAAGATGCATCCGCGCCGGACCGACCTCCGGAACGCGCTTATCGCCGTCCGGACCGAGGACGAGTGGCGCGCCGTCATCGACGCGTTTTATGTGGCAGGATCGTAGCAATCGATTAGCCTTTCCCATACCCTTCTAAAAACAAACATGCTTGCATATGGACGGTCTCGGCGCTGCCCGGGCAGTGATGGGGGCCGTGCATAGCCCCCATCGCTGCCAAAACGGGCGGCGTCCTGCGTCCAACGACTCTTTACAGGCAGGTCGCATTATGCTATCTAAGACGGTGCTCCGAGTCGAAGGAGCTACAGCCGGGACGGCCAGGCCCTTCGACCGATAGGGAGGAGCGGGAAACGGCTCCTCCTTCCGTAGTTGAAAAGGAGACACCGTGAGCCGCCTCTTTCTCCCGAGTCGTCAGCGCCTTTCAAATTTGACCTTCGTTATCGCCCTGATATTTTTTTCCACGCTCTCGGCCAAGAATGGGGACACGCACCGGAGGGACATGTCCCTCCGGTGCATGTCCCCGATCAGCGAACGCAGCCTTATGCTGGCCACGACGACGAGCGTCGATGCCTCGGGCCTCCTCGACGTCCTCGCCGACGCTTTCCAGAAGGACACGGGGATCGCGCTCAAGTGGATCGCGGTCGGGACGGGTGCCGCCCTTAAGCAGGCCCGGGACGGGAACGCCGACATCGTCATCGTCCACGCCAAAAAGCTCGAGGACGAGTTCCTCCGGGACGGCTTCGGCGTCAACCGCCGTGTGATCGCCCGGAACTATTTCCTGATCGTCGGGCCCGTCGACGATCCCGCCCGTGCCGCCGGCTCATCCTCCGCCGCGGAAGCCCTCGGCCGTATCAAATCGAGTGGGGTTCCGTTCATCAGCCGGGGCGACAAGTCCGGCACGCACACGCGCGAGCTCGACCTCTGGGCCCTGGCCGGCGGCAAGCCGGAAACCGCTTACCTCGAAACGGGCCAGGGCATGGCCGAAACCTTGCGCATCGCCGCCGAAAGACGCGGCTACACGCTGACGGACACCGCGACGTTTTACGGACTTCAGGGGCTCGCCGGGCTCAAAACTGTCTACGAGAACTCGCCCGAGCTCGAGAATATCTACTCCGTCATCGCCGTCGATCCGGCCCGCGTCCCCACGGCCCGCTACGGCGAGGCCATGGCCTTTATCGCTTTCCTCACTTCGCCGTACGGCCAAAAGCTCATCGGGGAGTTCAAGGGCAAAAGCGGACGGCCGCTCTTCGAACCGATGGCCGCCACCCCCGGCGTGGACCTCGTCAAATGATCTTCCGCGAACTCGCCCTGGCCATCTGGATTTCGCTCAAGACGAGCGGGCTCGCCGCCCTCATCGCCAGCGCCGCGGCCGTGCCCGCCGCGCTCTTCCTCGCCGGACGGGATTTCCGCGGCAAGAGGCTCGTGCTGCTCATCAATCAAACCTGGATGGCCGCCCCGACCGTCGTCATCGGCCTCCTCTTCTACTCGCTCCTCAGCCGGAGCGGCCCGTTCGGCGGCTTGGGGCTCCTCTACACCCAGGCAGCCATAACCGTCGGCCAGGTCTTCCTCATCCTGCCGCTCATCGTCGGTTTCTCGTACACCGCCCTTCGCCAGGTCGACAAGCGGGCGCGCCTGACCGCGCTGACCCTCGGCGCGAGCCGGCGGCAGGCCGGATGGATCGTCCTCCGCGAGGCGAAGTACGCCCTGCTCATCGCCGTTCTGGCCGGCTTCGCCCGGGCCATCTCGGAAGTCGGTATCGCCATGATGCTCGGCGGCAACATCCGCAACGCCACCCGGAACATCACGACCTCGATCGCCCTCGAAACGGCCAAGGGGGAATTCCGGAACGGCGTCGTCCTGGGCGCGATCCTGCTCGTCATCACCCTCGGCATCAACCTCCTCGTTCAGACGGGGCTCCGGGGCAAGGACAAGGATTGAGATGAACGAATTCGTTTACAGGCTCGAGGACATCGGTTTCGCCTATCCCGGCGCGGTCTCATTCTTCTCTCTCGAGCTCGAGTCCCTCCGCGTCGGCCCCGGCGAAATCCTGGCCCTCGTCGGCCCCAACGGGGCGGGAAAAACGACCCTCCTCATGCTTCTCGCTTTTCTCGCCCAACCCGGCCGGGGACGGCTGGAATTCCTGTACGGCCACCCCTGGGCAAACGAGGCGAGCGTCGTCAGGGCCCGCCGGGACGCGGTCCTGGTGACCCATCATCCCTACCTTTTCAAGGGGACGGTCGCCGACAACGTTTCGTTCGGGCTCAAGCTCAGAAAGATCCCGGAGGCCGAGCGTCCGGAGCGGCTCCGTTCCGCCCTGGCCCTCGTCGAACTCGAGGGCTGGGAGAAAAAACCTGTCTCGGGACTGAGCGCGGGTCAGGCCCAGCGCGTGGCCCTAGCCCGGGCCCTGGCCCTCAGGCCCCGGGTCCTTCTCCTTGACGAGCCGACGGCCAACATCGACGCCGGACTCGGCCTGCGGATGGAGGCCGTCCTCCGCGAGGTCAGCCGCGAGTCGGGAACGACGGTCGTCTTCTCGACCCACAACTTCTCCCAGGCCTCGCGCCTGGCCGACGACATCCTCTATCTCTCGGACGGTCGGCGCGTCGAGTTCAGCCACGAAAACTGCTTCAGCGGGACGGCCGCGACGGACGGCCGGCGAAGCTGGATCGAGCCGCGGCCCGGCGTCAGGATCTTCTTTCCCGGCGAGACGCGCGGTCACGTGACCTGCGTCATCAACCCCGCGGACATCCGTTTGTCCGCCGCGGGCGAAGCCGCGGACCCCTCTCCCGGCCGGAACGTCTTCAGCGGCAGGGTCACCCGGCTTGAGGTCACGGACGCGGCCACGGCCCTCGTCCGGGCGAGCGGCAGCCTGACGTTCCGCATCGCCCTGCCCGTCGCCGAACTCGAGGCCAAGGGCATTTCCCTTTCCCGGGACGTTCTGCTAAGATTTGAGCCTGAATCCGTCAAGATCGTCGGACCAAGAACGCCTGGAAACTCCCATGACTGATACGCTCGACGGCGCTAAAACCCGATTTTTAAATCGGGGTAAAAAGCGCTGCTCAGTATCAGCCCTGAGCATACCCCGGGCTTCAGACCGGGGAGGCGAATGGGTTGAGTACGAAGAGGCCCGAACGCTCGTCCTGTCCACCCTGAAAACGCGCCCGCCCGAGTCCGTCCTCCTGGCCGAGGCGCTGGGCAGGACGCTGGTCAAGGACATCAAGGCCCGTGAAAATATCCCGCCTTTCACCAAGGCGACCATGGACGGATATGCCGTCAGGGCTGAAGATACTCGGGCGGCCGGAAGGGACAATGCCGTAGAGCTCGAGGTCACGGAGGACCTGCCCGCGGGCCGTGTTTCCCGAAAATCCGTCGGTCCGGGACAGGCCGTCCGCATCATGACCGGGGCTCCTCTGCCGAAAGGCGCCGACGCCGTGGTCATGGTCGAGGATACAGAAAAATCCGGCGGCCGCGTCAAAGTCCGCCGCGAGGTCAAGCCCGGCGCCAACATCGGTCAAGCCGGCGAGGATCTCAAGAAAGGCGAACTCGTCCTCGAGCGGGGCGCGGTCATCGGGCCGGCCGAGACCGGCCTGTTGGCCGCGGCAGGGCTCGCCCGCGTTCCGGTCGTCAGGCGCCCGCAGCTGGCCGTCATCGCCACGGGCGACGAGATCGTCGAGCCGGGTGATAGAAAAGGCCCCGGCCAGATCCGGAACTCCAACGGCCCCGCTCTCCTGGCCATGGCCCTTCGGACAGGGGCGGACGCGAAATATCTCGGCATCGCCCGGGACAGGAGCTCCTCGCTCCGCGCCAAGCTCGCCCGGGCGAAAGGGGCGGACATCCTGGTCCTCACCGGAGGAGTCTCGGTCGGCGACTACGACCTGGTCAAGGACGAACTCCGGGCGGCCGGAGTCAGGCCCGTTTTCTGGCAGGTCCGGATCAAGCCGGGCAAGCCCGTCTTCTTCGGCCGGCGAGGAAGCCAGATCGTCTTCGGACTGCCGGGCAACCCGACGAGCGCCATGGTCACGTTCCTCCTTTTCGTCCAGCCGGCCATCGAGCGCATGCTCGGCCGGACATACCCCGGCCCGAGGGGCGGCCGGGCGGTCCTCACGGAGGACGTGGTCCTCAAACCGGGGCGAACGCAGTTCCTGCGCGGTGTCCTCGAAGCCAAGGGCGCGGTCCTCAAGGTCGCACCCTATGCCGACCAGAAAAGCGGCGTCCTGCGGTCCATGGTCCACAGCCGCGTCCTCATCGTCGGCCCGGCCGACGTTTCGCGTCTCGAAAAAGGCCGGGACGTCGAGATCCTGTACATTGACGGAGCATGATCCATGGCCAAGCTCAGCCACGTCGACCGCGAGGGCCAGGCCCGGATGGTGGACATCGGGGCCAAGGCGGTCACCCGGCGCGAGGCGGCCGCCTCGGCGTTCATCAAGCTCGGCCCGCAAACACTGCGCCTGGTCAGGGCCAATAAGATCGCCAAGGGCGACGTCCTGAACACGGCCCGGCTGGCCGGCATCCAGGCGGCGAAGAGGGCCCACGAGCTCATCCCCCTCGCCCATCCCATCCCGCTGGAGAACGTGGCCGTCGAGCTAGAGGTCATGAAAACAGGCATCAAGGTCCGCTGCCGCGTCGCCGCCGCGGCCAAGACCGGAGCCGAGATGGAGGCGCTGACCGGCGCCGCCCTCGCCGCGCTCACGGTCTACGACATGGTCAAGGCGGTGGAGCGGGGGGCCGAGGTCGTCCGCCTGCGCCTCGACTTCAAGAGCGGCGGGAAAAGCGGGGTCTTCCGGAGACGGGCATGAAGGCGTCCGCCGCGGCGGAGGCCGGCACGATCGTCTCCGTCAACACGAGCCGCAAGAAAGGTCAGATCAAGACGCCCGTCCCGTCCGTTGAACTCGTTGCCGGAAAGGGGATCGCCGGCGACGCCCACCTGGGATTCGCCCATCGTCAGGTTTCCCTCCTGATGATCGAGGACGTCGAGGCGCAGAGATCCCGTCTCGCGGCCGGGCCGGCCGTCCCTCTCGGGCCCGGGGCCTTCGCCGAGAACCTGACCACGCGGGGAATCGACCTCGGCGGGCTTGTGGTCGGCGACGAGATCTTCGCCGGGGACGGGATCCGCTTGCGGGTCAGCCAGATCGGCAAGGAATGCCATGCGAAGTGCGCCGTCTTCCATCTCACGGGCGACTGCATCATGCCCGTCCGGGGGATTTTCTGCGAGGTCCTGGCGGGCGGGACGATCCGCGCCGGAGACGTCATTGAAAAACGGTAAGGTCCTGCGCATCTCGGTCACCGACCGCTGCGACCTGCGCTGCGTCTACTGCATGCCCGAATCGGGGGTTCCCTTGGTACCGATGACGGACATGTTGAATTATGAGGAGATCGCCGCCGTGGCCCGCGCGGCCCTGGCCGTTGGCGTCCGGCGTTTCCGACTCACGGGCGGCGAGCCCTTGGCGAGGCGGGGGATCGTTTCGCTCGTGGGCCTGCTCGCCCGGCTCGGACCCGAGGACTTGGCCATGACGACTAACGGCCTGCGCCTGGCCGAATTCGCGGTCGGACTCAAGGCGGCCGGCCTCACAAGGGCGACCATCAGCCTGGACACGCTCCGCCGGGACCGCTTCGAGACGATCACCCGGAGGACGGGTTTCGACCGGATCTTCGAGGGCCTCGACGCCGCCCGGGCGGCGGGACTCGTCCCGATCAAGGTCAACACCGTCGTCATCCGGGGCGTCAACGACGACGAGGTCCTCGACTTCGTCCGCTTCGCCGAGAAGGAGAACGTCGAAGTTCGCTTCATCGAGCTCATGCCGACGAGCGGGCTCAGCCCGGAGTGCAAGGAGCTGGGGAGCTGGCGGCCGGCGCTCTTCGTCAAGGGCGAGGAGGTCAGGGCCCGCGTCGCCGAGGCCTTCGGGCCCCTCGAACGCGTCCCAGACGCCGACGGCGTCGCCGACATCTATCTCGCGAAAGGGACGACGCGGCTGGGATTCATCACGCCCGTCTCGGACCCTTTCTGCCTGGGCTGCGAGCGGCTGCGGCTCGGCCCCGACGGCCGGCTGAAGGTCTGCCTCTTCGACCGGGGCGGAGTCGACGTCCGGAAAGCCTTGCGCGAGGACAAAGCCGGCCCCGTGGAGCTCGAGGCCGTCCTGCGGACGGCTTTCGAGACGAAGACGACCTGGGAACGCGGCGACCTGGAATCCCTGTCGAGCGACATGTTCAGGATCGGAGGGTGACGATGAAGGTCGGTATTCTCACGGTCAGCGACAAGGGGGCGAGGGGCGAGCGCGAAGACAGGAGCGGTCCGGCCATCCGGGAGATGATGGAGGCGGCCGGAGGGGAAATCGTCCGCGCGAAAATCGTCGCCGACGAACAGGACGAGATCCGGACCGCCCTCATTCAATGGTCGGACGAAGGGCTCGACCTCATTTTGACGACCGGCGGGACGGGCTTCAGCCCCCGCGACTGGACTCCTGAGGCGACCAAGGCCGTGATCGACCGCGAGACGCCGGGCATCCCCGAGGCCATGCGCCGGGCCGGCATGGAGAAGACGCCGACGGCCATGCTCAGCCGGGCCGCCGCCGGGATCCGGAAACGCACCCTGATCGTCAATCTGCCCGGGAGCGAGAAGGCCGTGCGCGAAAGCCTCGCGGCGATCCTGCCGGCGCTTCCCCACGGGGTCGATATCCTCAAGGGTACAGCGTCGGAGTGCGCCAAGCCTCGTCGCGGCTGAGCGGATCGACGCGTCCGGATGTCGGGGGGAAGCCGTTGTGCCGAACGTGATATAATATCAGCGCACGGGTACACGTTCATGTCGACTCGATCAAGGACCGCTTCCATTAAAAAAACGACGAGGCGTTCTTGCCTGTTGGTTCTGGCCGCGTGTTTTTCCGCGGCCCTTCCCGCCCAGGACATCCGGCACGAGACGACGGCCATCAACATCGAGATCCCGGTCCGCGTCTTCAAGGGCAGCGTCTTCGTCGACAACCTGACCCTGGACGATTTCGAGCTTTACGAGGATGGGAAGCCCCAGAAAGTCGAGGCCTTTTACCTGATCAAGAGAACGATCATCGAGCGGCGGGAAGAGACCCGGGAATTCGCGCCCCTGACGGCCCGGCATTTCTTCCTCTTTTTCGAAATCGGCGATTACGACCCGAAGATCGGCCAGGCCCTGGACTACTTCGTGAAAACCGTCCTCCTCCCCGGTGACAACCTGACGATCGTCACGCCGATGAAGGCCTACCAGATGAAAGGCGAACTCTTCGGGCTCGTCGGGCGGCAGAAAACCTATGCGCAGATCATCGGCCTCCTCCGACGCGATATCCAGATCGGGTATGCCGAGTCCCGGGCCATCCTTTCGGAAATGACCGACCTGGCCCGAGTGATGGCATCCGATGTCCGGGCGAGCAGCTTCGTCGCAGAGCCCAACGCTATGACGGAAGTCAACCCCGTGTTCGCCGCTCCGGTCGAATCGTCTTTTCAGGGGGGGAAGATCGAGGAACAGCTGATGCATTACGGCACGCTGCTCGACAAGCTGGCCAGTCTCCGGGTCGTGGACCAGAAAAAGCTCCTGTCTTTTGCCGACTACCTCGGGGATATCAAAGGTCAGAAGACTGTCCTTTTCTTCTACCAAAGGGAGTACGTGCCGAAGATCGATCCCAGTCTCATCGAAATACTGTCCACGAAATACAGCCAGTGGCCGGATATCACACAGACCCTCAACACGATATTCGGCATCGATAAAAGAGAGATCGACGTTGACGTGGACTTAATCAAAAAAGCCTATTCCGACTCCTCCGCGTCCATCCATTTCCTGCACATCACCCGGCCCGTGGAGAGGTTCGAAGGGATCACGATGGAAGAACAGTCGGCGACCGTCTTCGGGCTTTTCCTGGAAATGGCCCGGGCCACGGGAGGGTATGCCTCGTCGTCGGCCAATATCGCCGCGGCCATGAAGTCGGCGGTGGAGGCCTCGGAAAACTACTATCTCCTCTATTACACGCCCGTCGCCTATAAGGCCGACAACCGGTTCCACAACGTGACCGTGAAAGTCAGGAACGGCGGCTACCGTGTCAGCCACCGGCTCGGCTACATCGCCAACTGACGCGGCTGGTTTTTCCGCCCGGAATTCCGCCTCGGCCTTCCGGCGGCCCCACGCGCGCCGCCTACTCGTCCCGAGGGTCCGGCTTGAAGGTGCGGCCCTGCTTTTTCTCGGAGACATGGCGCTTGTCGGCGAGCATCTTCTCCTTGGCCCGCTTCGAGCGCTTCCGTTTCTGACGCCGGATCTTGGCGATCCTCTGCTCCTCCGCGCTTTGCTTCCCCAGGATCGCCGTCTCGATCTTGTCGACCAGGATACGGCGCGCCAGGAACCGGTTGAGGGATTGCAGCCGCTCCTGCTGGCACTTGACCTCGAACCCGGTGGGCAGATGCTTGAGGTAGACGCAGGTCGCGACCTTGTTGACGTTCTGGCCGCCGTGGCCTCCCGAGCGGATGAATTTTTCGACGATGTCCGCCTCGCGGATGCCGAGCTTCTCCATCCGCTCCGCGAGGGCCTGCTCTTTGTCGGGCCTGACGCCGAATATCGCCATTTTTCTCTCAGATCACAGGAGTGTCCTTATGCAGAATATATATCCAATGCCAAGACGAATCAATTTCCCCGAATCAGAGAAATCGGCTGGATGGCGAACGTCTATCAATATGCATGGAAGCGATAAAGATTAAATTGCTAGGGCAAGCTGGTAAAATCTCCTTGACTATACACATATATTGTGTATATTATGTGTATAATAAGGAGTCGGAATATGCAAGTGAGACATAATATTACACTTGACGCGGACGTCTCGAGGGAACTCGACAGCGTGGCCGATGAGCTCGGAGAAAAGAAAAGCTCTATCATCGAAAAAGCGCTCGAAACCTATTTCGACCTGCTGGACTTGAGCCTGGCCAAAAAAAGGCTGGCCGACCTCGAAAAGGGAAGCGACCGGCTCCTCGATTCAGAGGAAGTCTGGAAAAAGCTGGGAATATAGGTTGTTCAAGCTCCGTTTCCTCGGCCGGGCCGTCGACGATCTCGGAAGGATCGACCGTCCGCTCCAGAAAATCATCAAGGCGAAGCTGCTCATCCTGGCCGAGAACCCCGAAGCCCTGAAAAACAACATCAAGAGACTGAGCGGGCCCGATAAGGACCTCTATCGCCTAAGAGTGGGGAGTTATCGAGTCATCTTCAAGAAGCATAAAGAAGAGCTCGTGATCATCGTCGTCCGGATCGGACATCGGAAGGAGGTCTATTTATCGCTCGCTTGAAGCCGAATTTCGGGAAGTGACAATTCGGAAATTGGTATTGTGTCACCGAATTAATTGGAATAAAATCCTCTTTCTTAAACAGACTCGCATCGTCATGGACAAGGAGGCCCGCATGAGGCCAGTTCCCCAAAGCCGTTCGGCTTTCGTCATCCTGTTGGCCGCGGCCTTATTGATCCCCGCCATCGCGGCCGCCCAGGCCGTCTCGACCGCCCCTTCTCCGCCCCAAACCCAAACCCCTCCTACCGCCCCAAAGACGACCGCCGAAACGACCGAATACGCGGCAACGTCGACCTATGCCGACGTGCTGTCCTTCATCCACGACCTCCAAAAGCTCTCGCCGTTCGTCCGGGTCGAGACGATCTGCACTTCGGCCGAAGGCCGTGACGTCCCGCTCCTCGTCATCGGCAAACCCCTGCCCCAAGACCCGCTGGCCCTGCGCTACGACAAGCGCGTCGTCGTCTACTTCCAGGCCAACATCCACGCCGGCGAGGTCGAGGGCAAGGAGGCGACCCTAATGCTCGCCCGGGACATCCTCCTCGACCCCAAGCTCCCCTATCTCGACAAGATCGTCCTCCTCATCGCACCCGTCTTCAACGCCGACGGGAACGACAAGATGAGCCCCGACAACAGGCGCGGCCAGGTCGGCCCCGAGAAGGGCTCGGGCGTCCGCCACAACGGCCAGAACCTCGACCTCAACCGGGACGCCATGAAGCTCGAGAGCCCCGAAATGCGCGGCCTCGTCCGCAACGTCCTCCTCCGCTGGGACCCGCTCGTCCTCGTCGACTGCCACACGACCGACGGCTCCTACCACGAGGAGCCGGTCACCTACTCCTGGCCGCTCTGCCCGAACGGCGACCCGGCGATCGTCAAGTACATGCGCGAGAAGATGCTCCCGGCCGTGGACGCCACGCTCGAGAAAAAATACGGCACGCTGTCCATCCCCTACGGCGATCCCCGGGATTTCCAGGACATGGAAAAGGGCTGGCAGACGTTCAGCCACCAGCCCCGCTTCGTGACCAACTACTTCGGCCTGCGCAACCGGCTCTCCATCCTCGACGAGAACTACAACTACGCCGACTTCAAGACGCGCGTCCTCGGAAATTACAGCCTGCTCAAGTCGATCCTCGACTATTGCGAGGCGAACGCTCCGGAGCTTTCCCGCCTCGTCGCCGACGCCGACGCGCGGACGGTCCTCCGGGGTCTCGCCCCGAAGGAGACCGACACCTTCGGATTGGATATCGACGTCCAGGCCCTTCCCGAGAAAGTGTCCGTCCGCGGCTACGAGATGGAGGTCACGCCCCGCGAAGGGAGTCCCTATCCACAGGTCAAACGGACCGACCACAAGAAGACCTACGTCATGCCCTATTTCGCCGACTTCTTCCCCAAGCGCACGGTTCGCCTGCCCTACGCTTACCTCATCCCCGTTTTCGATACGGACATCCTCGACAAGCTCCGCCAGCACGGCATCGCCGTCGAACGCCTGACGGAGCCTGTGACCCTCGAGACCGAGGCCTTCCGCATCAAGGAGATCAAGGGGGCCGAGCGCCTTTACCAGGGCCACCGGACCAACACCGTCAAGGGCGAATACGCCGTCGAGAAGCGGGAGTTCCCGAAGGGGACGCTCGTCGTCCGGACGGCCCAGGCCCTCGGCCGGCTGGCGGCCTATCTCCTCGAACCGGAGAGCGATGACGGCCTTCTCGTCTGGAATTTTTTCGACAGGGACATCGTCAGCCAGTGGGGGCGGGGGGCGCAGACCTATCCGGTCTACAAGCTTTATGCCCCCCGGAGCCTGGCCGCCGCCGGCGTCGATTGATTACTTTTTCTTCTTCTTGGCCGAGACCAGGTACTTGCCGCAGTTCTCGCACACGTAGATGTCGTTCGAGCCCTCCATGGCCGAATACATCTGGGTCGAGATGTTGATGTTGCAGCTCTGGCAGACCCCGTCGATCGCATCGGCCACCGCGAACCCGTAGCGCTCCATCAGCCGGTCGAAACGGGAGACGAGGTCGCGATCGAGCTCCTCGCGGATCATGGCCGCCTGTTTATGGATCTCCTTCTGCTGTTCCTTCGTGCCTTTCTTCTTCTTGAGCTCGATTTCCTGGAGCTTCTTGAGGAGCCGGGCCCGGCTGACGATCTTCTCCTCGTGGACGAACTTGAACTCGATCTCGGAAAGAATGTCGTAGAGCTCCGTCTTGTCCTTGGCGGCCTGGATCCGGCCCCGGTTCTCGGCCCGGATGAGGAAGCGGGCCAGCCCGGCGAAGAGATGGTTGAAGAGACCGGGCAGGGTCGGGTTCCAGACGACGAGGATGATCAGGTGGACCTTCTGACCGTCGTGGGCGTCGAAGTCGATGCCCTTCTCCGAGCGGCCGACGGCGACGGCGATCTCGCCGCCGGAATCGACACGGGCGTGCGGAAGAGCGACGCCGTAGCCGATGGCCGTGGAGACGAGGTTCTCCCTGTCGATGATCCGGGTCAGGATGAGCTTCTTATTGTCGATGAGCTTCTGCTTGGCCAGGACATCGAGAAGCTCTTCGATGGCTTCGACCTTGTCTTTGTTCTTGAGGTCGAAGATGACTTGAGGGGATTTGAGATAATCCGAAAAATAACAGCTTCGGGGAAGGGTTTTATTCTCCATCACCGCAGGAGTTTAGCACACTCCGCCGAAAAAGCCAACATTCAGTTTTTCCGCTTGAACGAGCTCGTCGGCAGGAACTGGGGAAGGGCCTCGCGTTCCTGAAGGATGGCGATGATCCCCCGGGCCCAGTCGATGATCTGGAGCGCCCCGCGGAGGTCCCAGTCGGGCTGGATCTCGTCGGTCACCTTGTGGTATTTCGTCTTCCGGTAGTCCTCGAATTTCCGCTGGACGAGGTCCTTGTCCGGCCCCTTGGCGACGATCCCCTGGCTGAGCCAGACGCCGGGGATCCCCGCCCGGGCGAAGCTCAGCTGGTCGGCGCGATAGAAAAAGCCGAGCTCGCCGTTCCGTTCGGGGATATAGCGGAGGCCCAGCTTTTCGGCCGCCTGCCGGCAGACCTCGTCGAGGTCCGAGTGCCTGGCCCCGATGGCGAAGACGTCTTCTGTCTCGCCCCAGACATTGGTCATTTCGAGGTTGATGTCCGCGACGACCGTGTCGTTCGGGAACGGCATGTGCCGGGCGAAGTAGTCCGACCCGAGGAGGAGCTGCTCCTCGGCGGTCACGGCGACGAAGCAGAGGTCGGCCTTGAGTTTCTCCGGCCTCTGGGCGTAATAGCCGGCCAGGGCGAGGAGGGCGGCCGAGGCGGACGAGTTATCCACGGCCCCGTTGTAGATCTGGTCGCCCTGGAGCGTCTCGTCCTTGCCGAAGTGGTCGTAGTGGGCCGAGAGAACGATCGTCCGCTTCCGGGCGCCGGGGTGCTTGGCCCGGACGATGCCGGCGACGTTGACGCCGTCGACCGTGCGGGTGATCCTGTGCTGGCGGACCTTAGCCCGGAGGCCGAGCGGGACAGGCGCGAAATCCGCGCTCTCGGCCCTGGCCCGCATGGCCTGACGGTCGAGCTTGACGGCGCTCAGGAGCTTGTCGGCCGTCTCGCCGTTGACCCAGCCCTCGAACAGGAGCCTGGGGTTCCGGTCGGGCAGGAAAAAGCTCTCGTTCCCCCAGGAGGCCCGGAGGACGTCCCAACCGTAGGCCGCGCCTTTCGTGTCGTGGATGATGAGGACGCCGGCGGCGCCGAGCTCCTCGGCCTTTTCGAACTTGTAGGGCCAGCGGCCGTAATAGGTCATGTCCTCGCCGTCGAAGACGCCGCCGGGGCGGTTGCCCGGCTCGTTGACCTCGACGAGGAGAACCTTGCCCGTGAGGTCCATGCCCTTGATGTCGTCCCAGTTCCGCTCGGGCGCCTGGACGAGGTAGCCGCAATAGACGAGGTCCCCGGCGGCTTCGGCCGGCGCGTCCTCCCGTTCCGTCCGGATGACGAATTCGTCGCCGGGGACGGGCGTGATCGTAACAGCCGGCGCGACGAACTCGAGCGAGGCCGCGGGGTCGGGCTTGGAACCCCGCAGGGGGAACGTCTGCCGGTAGCTCGCTCCGAAGGCCGGCTCGAGGCCCATCGTCCTGAAGTAATCCTCCTGGTAGCGGGCGGCCATCTCGATGCCTTTCGTCCCCACGGCCCGGCCCTCGAGGAGGTCGTCGGAGAGGTAGCGGATGTGGGACTCTAATTCCCGGACCGTGATGGGCTCCATCCGGTCCGATGAACCTTGGCAGGACCAGAGGCCGGCGAGCGCGCTCAGGCTAAGAAGCCCGGAAAACACTCTGCGGATGTTCATCGTTCCTCCCTCCTCATCTTCCTATCATTTCTATAACGGACGGGACTATACCACAGCACGCCCGGGACGGTAAGGACCGGAATTCTTGACCGTCGCCTAGCTTTGGCTTAACATGGAGTCCGGCGGCCGAAAGCGCCGACGAAAGGAGCCAACCATGACGAAACTCTATAGATCTTCCGCGACCTTTCTTGCCGCGGCCCTCGTCCTCGCCCTGGGCCCGGCCTCACTCCTCGGCCAGGGCCAGGAGGCCAAGGCCGAGCTTCCCGTCCTCGTCACGTCCTGCGGTCAGAGCATCGGACCGACCACGATCAAGGTCGTCCTCCAGCGCCTGAAGCTCGCCTACGACATCGACCCGCTGGCGACGCCGGAGACGCTCCAGGCCAAGGCCAAGGCCGGGACGCCCTACAAGTCGCTCATCATCACCATGGGGGCCAGCCTCAAGGGCATGGGCGCGGCGGGCATCGAGATCGAGGACGAGCTCCAGCGCGCCGCGGCCCTCATCGCCGAGGCCCGCAAGCTCGGCATCAAGGTCATTGGCGCCCACATCGAGGGCATGAAGCGCCGCTCTCAGGGCGCGGCAGCCGGCGACACGACCGACGAGCAAAGCATCGACGCCGTCGCCCCGAACTCGGCCATCCTCCTCGTCTTGAAAGAAGGGAACTCCGACGGCCGCTTCACGGTCATCTCCCAGGCGAAAAAAATTCCACTCGTCGAATTCGAGAAGACGCTGGACCTGATCCCCGCATTGGAGAAGCTTTTTTCGAAATAACGTCAGTCTATAACTAACCCCCGAGTGCTGCAGGAATCTCCGGCGGCGATGACGGTCGCCGTGAAGACCCCCGTAGCGGAGGGGGCCCCGCCGCCAGGCGGGGGAACCGCCGGGACTGGTTCCCGGGGGGCCGGGGGGCAACCGGCGATCGTCGTCGCCGTAATCCCGGAGATTCTGCCCACGCCGGGGACCATGGCCTTACTTTTTCCGAATGGTGACCAGCCCGAGCTTCTCCTGGACGCCGACCCATTTCTCGACGTCGAGAAGGTCGAGCGGCTCGAACTCCGCCGAGGCCGCGTCGCGGATGTCGAGGATCGACCGCTTTCCGTCGATGAAATTCCGGAGCTCCATCTCGGCCATCATGATGGCCATGGGCGGCTGATACTTCAGTTTCTGGAGCTCCTGCCGCAGCGTCCGCATGCTCATCATCCCGCCCATCTTCGCCGTCCGGACGGGGACGAGCCCGCCGAGCCGGATCTCGTCTTTCGTTGGGGCCGCCTTTTCAGTTTTAACATTCAAGCTCCGACAGCGCGAGGCGTAGAGGTCGTCGATCCCCTTGAGGAAGGCCGCCCGGACCGCGTCGAGACCGGCCAACCGGCCCGCGAGCGAGCTCCCCAGGCCCGCGTCCTTCCGGATGAAAAACCGGACCGAGGCCATGGCTTCTTTTTCCCTGAGGAACCCCTGGTTGACCAGCACCCGCGCCTCCTTGGCGGCGGCGTGGACGGTCTTGCCGTCGGCGGCCAGCAGTATCCGCTCCGCCCGGGCCCTGTCGTCCCCGAGCCTTCCCCCCTGCCGGCTGGAGATCTCGGCCATCATCCGGTCGGCTTCGGCCGGTCCGGCGCTCGCCAGGAAGGCGGCCGCCGCGGCCGAGATCGTCACGACCCGCTTGAACTGGGTCGCGTCGGACTTGTCCGGCGTATCGCCGCTCGAGTGGTACCACTGGTCGGGCCAGACGATCATCAGGACGGCCGGGATGCGGACGCTCGCGTCGACGAAAACGTCGTGGTCGCTCCCGCCGGAGTAGCGTTCGATCTGGAAATAGAAGGGGTCGCGCGAGCCGGTCGGGGCCAGGATGCCGCCCGACCGCCAGTTGGACTCCTGGGCGTCCCTCTGGGAATCGCCCATCCATTCGATGTACGAGGCCATGACGTCGTTGAGGTAGGTCGGCAGTGACCACGGGGTCTGGTTGAGGCGGAAATAGCTCAAGTTCTTGATCAGGCCTTCGCCGACCATGTCCAGGTTGATATCGGCGAAGGTCTTGTTCTTGATGTCGGGATTCGCCGCGAGGTAGGCCGCGGTCCCCGAGATCTCGGGGACGAAGAGGAACCGCACCGACCTCTTGAGCGGCGGGATCTTGCCCTCGGCCGTGAGCTTCTTCAGGACCCGGGCCGTCTCCAGGATGGCTGTGCAGCCGGAGGCGTTGTCGTTGGCGCCCTGCTTGGCCCAGCCCTCGAAAAGATGGGCCGTGAAGACCAGTTCTTCGTCCGGGAACTCGGTCCCCCTGATCAGGCCGACCGTCATCTGGTCCTTGTAGTTCGGGACCTGCTCCGTCTTGACCACGGCCCGAACGACGATCTTCTGGCCGCGCTCCAGGGCGTCCCGCAGATCCTGGCCCTGGCGCTCCGAGACCATGAAGCCGAAGGTCGGCTTGTCCTTTTCCCCACTCCGGATGCTTGACCAGCCGACCTCGTCCCGGTCGTACTCGGGATGGCTCGAGGACCAGCCGATGAGCCCGGCGGCGCCGTACTTCTCGACGCCCAGACGGCGGGCGCCTTCGGGGGAGCCGTTGACGAGGAGGATCTTGCCCTCGACCTTCTTGTCCTTGTAGAAGTCCTCGCGGTTCCCGGGCCCGACATAGACGAGCTCGGCCGTCGTGTCCGTCGTCGAGCTCCGGGAGCAGAGGCAGGCGGGAACGTCTTTGAGGTCGGCGATCTTGCGGAGCTCCGGCTCGACGGTCCAGAGCTCGGCCGCCTCCGCGTCCCAGGTCGTTTTCCCCTCCACGGGCAGGTCGACGACGTAGGATTCGTCGATCCCGTATTCCCGGAGCTTGTCGAGGATGAACGCGGTCTCGTAATAGCCCTTCTGGTATTCCTCGGGCTTGCGGTTCCTGTTCACGCCCGTCAGGACGATCTCGTTCTGGAGGGCGAGCTCGCCCGACGCCTCGTTGACGATGGCCCGGAGCAGTTCCGGAGGAGAGAGAGGCACGCGGGGCGGCGTGTCCTGTGCTTTGACGGGCCCGATGCCGGCCATGGCGAGGATCAGGCCGCAGACGACGGCGACGTGTTTCATGGGAACCTCCTGGCGGGACATGAAAAGACATTCTAGGACCCTTGCGGAAGAAAAGCAAAGGGCTTCTGTGCTACAATACCGCCGGGACTGAGGTGGTCGACGGGGGTTCGAAGGGAGGTCAGGCCATGATCGCCACGGAAACCGTCAAAACGGTCGTGCTCGTCCTTTTCGGGCTTTGCATCATCTGGATCATCATCATCGTCGTCAAGAACGACATGCAGACGATCGTCCGCGCCCTCCTCGTCACCGCGGTCATGGGGTTGGCACTCTACTTCCTCAGCCAAACCAAGCTCGAGAAGCTGTCCTACTCCGCCGTCAAGAACGAGCTCTTCCCGGTGAAGGCGCGGAACTACAAGTTCGAAATGCGGGAGGGCTACCTCGCCGGCAGCCCGACGACCACCTACATCTTCGAAGACCCGGGCCCGCCGCTCCATCCGGTCATGATGAACGGCGGAAAGTACATGGCCATCAAGGACGTCCGCTGGGTCAACAGCGTCCTGAAGTACCTCGGCCTCCCCCCCGTCGCGGAGGGCGTCAGCGAATTGGCCTCGATCACCCACCAGACGATCGACGCCGACAAGTACCGCTGGGACAATTACGAAAAGGGCGTCCTCCTCCTCGAGCGGGGGCTCTGCCGCGACATGACCGCGGCGCAGGTCTTCACCTGCATCGCCCGGATCACGATCTACAGCCGCTAGGCCGGATGGCCCGATGAACGCGACGACGTCAGCCGCCCTCGTCCTGGCCGTCATGGTCGCGGCCTACGCCGCGGCCAAGGCGCTCAAGGTCTCGACCGAGATCTCGCTCTTCGCCGCCGCCCTGGCCGGGGCCCTGGCCGGCGGCAGCGGCATCCCGGCCCGCCATATCGTCGAGGGCGCCTTCACCTACTTCGACATCGTCCTCATCTTCGTCACCGCCACACTGTTCATGAACCTGCTCAAGGAATCGGGGGCGGCCGTGTTCGTCGTCCGGGCCATCCTCCGCCGCTTCCACCGCCACAAAGCCCCGCTTTTCGTCCTGCTGACGCTCCTGCTCCTCGTCCCGGGCGCGTTGACCGGGGCCGGGAGCGTCACCGTCCTCATCATGGGCGGCATGGCGGCCACGGTTCTCGGCACCATGGACATCCCCAAGCCGAAGGTGGCGGCCATCATCTTCGTCATCGCCGGCCTGAGCGCCGCCGCCCCGCCCGTCAACCTCTGGGCCATGCTGACCGCCGCGGGCGTCAACATGCCCTACGTCGGCTTCTTCTTGCCACTCCTCGTCCCCTGCGTCGTCCTGGCCCTGTTGACGATCTTCATCCTCGGCTGGAAGTCCAAACCCGTCGATCTGGAGAAAGCCCTGGCCGAGCTGCCCGAGGCGCCTCCGAAGATGAACTGGGTCCGCGTCTCCTTCCCCTTCCTCGTCTTTTCCCTCCTTATCGTCGCCGGCCGTGTTTTTCCATTTTCGTTCCCCATCCTCGGCCTGCCGCTGATGTTCGCCGCGGCCGCGGCGGCCGCGTTC
>JBGOYY010000034.1:0-28880 GCA_041479905.1 Candidatus Aminicenantia bacterium | reverse complement strand
CGGGGCCAAGATCAAGGTCATCGGCCTCGGCGGCGGCGGCGGCAACGCCGTCAACCGGATGATCGAGCACGGCGTCCAGGGCGTCGAGTTCATCGCCGTCAACACCGACCTCCAGGCCCTCAACAGCAACCGGGCCCGGACGAAGATACAGATCGGGAGCCAGCTGACGAAAGGGCTGGGCTCCGGCGGCCGCCCGGAGGTGGGCAAGCAGGCGGCCATGGAGGACACGGAGCGGCTCCTCGAGATCCTCGAGGGCGCCGACATGATCTTCCTGACCACGGGCCTGGGCGGCGGGACCGGCACGGGCGCGACCCCGATCATCGCCAACATCGCCGCCGAACTCGACATCCTGGTCATCGCCATCGTCACCCTGCCCTTCGAGTTCGAGGGCCGGGTGCGGGCCAAGCAAGCCGAGGAAGGCCTCAAGGAGCTCAAGTCGGCCGTGGACACGGTCATCGCTATCCCCAACGAGAGGCTCCTCCAAACGGTCAACCTGAACACGTCCATCCAGGATGCTTTCCGCCTCGCCGACGACATCCTGCGCCAGGCGGCCCAGGGCATCTCCGACCTCATCACCAAGCCCGGGTTGATCAACCTGGATTTCGCCGACGTCAAATCGGTCATGAAGGGCATGGGCATGGCCTTCATGGGGACGGGCCTGGCCTCGGGCGAGAACCGGGCCCTGGAGGCCGCCGAGAAGGCCATCTCCAGCCCGCTTCTCATCGACACCTCCATCGAGGGCGCGCACGGCGTCCTCATCAACATCACCGGCGGCAAGACCATGACCCTCCACGAGGTCTCCAAGGCCTCCCAGCTCATCCACAGCCTGGCCGACCCGGACGCGAACATCATTTTCGGCACGGTCATCGACGAGAGCATGAAGGACACGGTCAAGGTGACCGTCATCGCCACCGGTTTCGACCAGAATCCGGCCCAGGCGCTGGCCCCGGCCGAGGACGCCCCTCGGCCGGCCGCCCGGAAAACGCCCCAGCCTTTCCCCGTGTTCCAAGAAACGCCGGCCTATATCTTCGAGAGCAAGGGCGGAGCGCCGGCCTGGGAGCCCTCGGTCTCCGACAGGCAATGGGAGTCCTACGAAACGCCCTCGTTCATCCGCAGGACGAAACACTCCTCCTTGAAAAAAACGCCTCATGACATCAGCTGATTGCGTCGTCGCCGGCTGTCGGGAGCTCCTGACCTGCGCCGGACCCCTGCCCAAGCGCAGGGAGGCTCTGCGGGACCTCGGCGTCATCGAGAACGGCTGGGTCGCTTCTTCGAAAGGCATCATCGTCTTCGTCGGGACCGAAGACGAATTCCTGGCCCAGGTCTCGCCCGAGCCGGGCACGGTTACGATCGACGGACGGAGCATGGTCGCTCTGCCCGGTTTCGTCGACGCCCACACCCATCTCCCCTTCGCCGGGGACCGGGCCCGGGAATTCGGTCTGAGAATCCAGGGTTGGACCTACCAACAGCTGGCCGAACGGGGCATGGGCATCCAGACGACGGTCAAGGCGACGCGCGCGGCCAGCCTGGACGACCTCCTCGCCCTTTGTATCCGCCGGCTCGACCGGATGCTCCTCACGGGCACGACGACCGTCGAGGCCAAGAGCGGCTACGGCCTCAACCTCGAGGACGAAGTGAAACAGCTCGAGGCCCTGCGCGACCTCGGCGCCTTCCACCCCGTGGACATCGTTCCGACGTTCATGGGCGCCCACGACGTCCCGCCGGAATACCGCGACCGGCGGGAAGAATACATCCGGCTTCTCGTCGACACGCTGATCCCGGAAGTGAGCCGGCGGGGCCTAGCCGAGTTCTTCGACGTCTTCTGCGAGCCCGGTATTTTCTCGGTCGAGGAGACGCGGGCGCTCGTTCAGGCGGCTAAAGCCGTCGGCTTCAAGATCAAGGTCCACGCCGACGAGTTCGTCACCCTGGGCGGGGCCGAGCTCGCCGCGGAGGTCGGGGCCGTGTCGGCCGAGCACCTCATCGCCGTCTCCGAAGAAGGCATCGCCCGCTTGGCGGCGAGCGGCACGGCGGCCATTCTCCTGCCGGGCGTATCCTTCTTCCTGATGATGGACAAGCGCGCCCCGGCCCGGCGCCTCATCGACGCCGGGGCGGCCGTCGCCCTGGCCACGGACTTCAACCCGGGGAGCTCGCACCTGAGCTCGATGCTTTTCGTCCTCCAACTCGGCGTCTTCACCCTGGGGATGACGGTCGAAGAGGCCGTCAACGCCTGCACGGGAAACGCCGCCTACGCCGTCGGCCGGCACGGAACGGTCGGCAGCCTCGAGCCGGGGAAAAAGATGGACCTTCTTCTTTGCGATATCCCGGATCACGTGTCGCTGGCTTACGACGCCGGCCGAAATCCGGTTCGGACCGTGATCAAGAACGGGCGGGTCGTGGTCGAGGACGGCCGGAGGGTCGCCGCCCGCTGATGTCCCCGCTATTGCGTCCTTTGCCCCGTCCTTTGTCCTTCCGATATCGTCCCTAAACGCGGTCAGACGGCTCCGCCCTTATTCAGCTTGCCCTTCCAGTAGAGATAGGCCGGGATGCCGAGGCAGATGATGCCCAGCCCGGCGAGGGCGTTCCAGAAGGCGCTGAGGAGCGCGGCCACGGCGACATAAAGCGCGGCCAGCACGAAAATGATCGGCGTCACCGGATAACCCCAGGTCTTGTAGGGTCTGTCGAGGTCCGGCCGTTTCTTTCGCAGGACGATGACCGCGGCGACGGTCAGGCCGAAGAAGATCCATTCCCCGAAAATGACATAAGTGAAAAGCTGCTTGAACGTCCCGGTCAGGGTCAGGATAATGCTCCAGACCGTGATGGCGATGATGGAGACGTGGGGGGTCAGGAATTTCGGGTGGCATTCGGCGATTCTCTTGAAGAACATGCCGTCGCGGGCCATGGCGAAGTAGACCCGGGGCGAGGTGAGCATGTTCTGGTTGGCCGCGCCGAGGATGGAGAAGAGGATGAGGAAGGCGATGAGCGAGGCCCCGAACGGCCCGGTGACGATCTGCATCACGTCGAGCGCGACGCGCCCTTCGGACGTGGCGATCTTGCCGACCGGCAGGATGTAGAGGTAGGCCAGGTTGGCGATGATATAGATGACGATGACCGAGGCCGTGCCGATGAGGATGCCGAGGGGCAGGTTCTTCCGGGGGTTCTTGACCTCGCCCGCGTTATAGGTCGCCGCCTCCCAGCCCTTGTAGGCCCACAGGGAGGCGATCAAGCCGACACCGAAGGCCCCGAACAAGCCGAAATTGAAGGGGCCGGGAGAAGGCTCGACGAAATTCGCGGCATGGCCATTGCCCTTCGTGAAGAAGAAAACGGCCACGACGACGATGCCGATGGCGCCCGTCTTGATGTAGGTCAGAAGGTTCTGGAGACGCGACCCCCAGCGCACGCCGATATAGTTGACGGCGCCCAGGAAGGCGACGAACCCGGCCGCGATGAGCTGCTTCGTGAGCAGCGTCATGTCGACGAAGCGGGGCAGCATGTTATGGGAGAAGGCGACGGCCAGTGTCGCGATGGAGCCCGAGTCGATGACGAGGAACAGGGTCCAGCCGAAGAGGAACGATATGAGCGGACCGTAGGCCTCCCGGAGATAGACATAGATGCCTCCGGCTTCGGGCATGGCCGCGCCGAGCTCGGCGAAGGCGACGGCGCCGAAGAAGCTGAACATGCCGCCGACGACCCAGACGGCCAGCATCAGGAGCGGGGCGGGAACGGCCGCGGCGATCTCGGAGGGCGAAAGGAATATCCCGGAGCCGATGACGCCGCCGACGACGATCATGATGACGTCCCACAAGCTCAGGACCCGGGGCAGGGCGATTTTCGTTTTATCGACGGCCGGGCAGGTTTTCACATCTTGTTCCATGGATTCTCTCTCCTTTCGCGAATCGAACTCATTGCGGGGGATTCTATCAAGAGCCGATGAAAACGGCAACCGGTAATAAGAATCAGCGGAACCTGTCCATCATCCGGTACTGAATAGCTTCGGAGACGTGGGGCGTCTCGATCGCGTCCTTGCCGTCGAGGTCGGCGATCGTCCGGGCGACCTTGAGCACCCGGTCGAAGGCCCGGGCGCTGAAACCGAGCTTGGTCACGGCCATCTCCAGGAGCTTCTCGGCCTCGGCCGGGATGGGGCAGAAGAGCTTGACGTCCCGGGGACCCATCTGGGCGTTGGCGAAGACGCGACGCCCGGCGAACCGGTCGATCTGCCGCTCCCTCGCCCGGGTCACCCTGGCCCGGATGGCGGCCGAGCTCTCGGCGGGCGTCCGTGAAACGATGTCCCGGAACTTGACCTCGGGCACCTCGAGTTGGATGTCGATGCGGTCGAGGAGCGGTCCGGAGATCTTGGAGTAGTACCTGGCCTTTTCGCTGTCCGTGCAATCGGACCCCTTCGAGACGACGCCCCGGAAAACGTCGGCACACCGTTGTGTTGCCCTTTTGCCATTTGACTCTACAGGCAAGAAAGCCGGTTCATAGGGAGAAATACCCTGATTTCATGAGGACCTGGGGCGACTACATCAAGATCCGGAGGCTGGATTTAAAGCTCACCAAGCGCCAACTTTCCCTCAACCTTAATGTTTCAGACATCACGATATATCTCTGGGAGAGAAATAAAGTAAAGCCGTCCCTGGCCCAGATTCCAATAATTATCGAGTTTTTAGGACGCGATCCGTTTGAGACCGCCGCCGAAAGCCTGGGAAATAGGATTCGGGAATGTCGGCGAGTTCATGGGCTATCTAAGAAGAAGTTGGCTCAATTGCTGAAAATAGACCAGTCCACTATTGGAAATTGGGAAAAGGGCGAACACCAGTCTACAAAAAGGCTTATTGATGAGTTTCTTTCATTTTTTGCTTCTTATCCTTCGTCGGCTTCAAGGTTTCAATGATAGCTAGGCTACGGCTTTACGTTTATTCTGCCTCTTTTTGCTTGCCAATAGTAAATCTTGACCTTGCGTATTCCGATACGCCCTGTTTTGCTTATCTTATCAGCGGCTTCTTAACGATCGGATGAGCGAGCATATCAGAAAGGGGAAGTCCTCTCAGCTAGAGCTTTCTTGATTGTAGTCGACATCTTTTTGAGGTACTTTTACTTCAATGGCAAATATGGTCCTCCGATCATTATCGAGGATGAATTTAATTCCCAGGTGGGGATAATCCAATTCACTTTCTGAGCCTTTGACGGGGCTCTTGAAATGGCTGATCACCTCGGCGGCCTTGCTGCCCACGTGGATTCCCGTGTTTTCTACCAGCAGCTTCTGCGTCATGACGATAATTTTTTCAAGCTTTTTCGTCTTGAAATCAAATATAAACGTCAGTCCGAAATCTTTATATGACAGGGCAACTTTTCTCTGACCGCTTTCCTCGATCAAGCGCGAGGTCGAGGGGTCTGTGTTTTCGAGATCCTGTTTAATGTAGGCGATCGGCTCGCCGAGCCGCAGGACACCGACACCTTCTCCGGGTACTATAAGTGCGTTTCCCTGCGCTGAAAGGAAACTCGTCAAACAGACGAAAGCTAGAATCAAGACGGACGTTAAAGCAAGATTCATACTATACCTATTTATGGACATCCTTTTTCTCCTTTGCCTGAGAAGATTCCTCCTTTGCCATCCACCTATCAAGTTGATCCTTCTCAAATGTTCCTAGCTTTCCCTTAATAACTTTCCGCAATTCGTCCGGCGACTGATCCAACAAGCCCCCCGTTTGAGCGTCTAATAGAATTCTGAGTGTTTGGATCTGGATTTTGCTGAAATTGATTTTTATCGAGTTGATTAACTTCTTGTCAACCAGGATGATTGTTGTCGGCAATTTCGTTGCATCGAAAAAGATCTCCCGTTCAGCTGTATGGCCCATTAAATATAGCAGCTTATACCCCCCCGTTTGAAGATTGTCAATGTCAGTCTTTTGGTCTATGCCTTGTCCCTGGGGCACCCCGAAATGTGTTTTCTCCGTATTGCAGTAAGGGACAGAAGCTGTGAACACCGGAATATCGAACAAATAGAAGCCATAGATAACGGGAATCGACATGAGCAGAATAATAAAGCTCATCACGTACCAGAAATAGAAATTTTTTAATGGCTTCACGGGGTCGAGCTTTGAAAAATCGACGGCCAGGAAAAAAAACAGGATGATCAAGATGGGTAGGGAAATAACGTTGAAGATTATGCCCTCAAGGTCGAGCCGCCCACGGTTGGCTGCGGCGAAAGGGAGGATAATCACAGCAGAGATCATAATAAGACCAGTAATTCCTGCAATTCGGCTCCAGGGTATAGATTGCTTCTTCTGCTGTTTAGGTTTTTCCTGTTCTGAAGGCTTTTCTGCTCTCTTTTCTAATTTTCCTTTTACAAGAAGAACTGCCACAAGAATTCCAAGGGGAATAAGCGCTGACGCCGGATGGTTGAGGTAAAAGATAGCGAGATCCCTAAGCAAATTAACGCTGGCTTCTTTATAGAATCGGAGTGGGAAATCTGCCAGTCCGTAAAGTCTCATGTGGGATAAAAAGCTTTGCAGCGTTATATAGCCAAAGGCGACAAATAACGCTGCAGACCCCCCCAGGGCCCCTAGGAGCCCTCCTACGAACTTCACAAACGCCTTGAGATCCATACCACCCTCCTGATATCGCAAATGTCCAGGCACCTGCCTAGTCTGCCTGATACAGTGTCCTCCTCTGGAAGGCATCATTATGACCCTCTCCCCATTCTTTGGACAGTTTAGGGGCTTCCTGAAGGTGGATCGAAAGCCTGCCTCTTGTGACTAATTTATCCATTTTGAAGGCTGAAGGCCATTTTAACGTGAACCCTGAACAAACGGTTTTGCAAGAAGCCTCAGGAGTCACGATCTCGAACTTGTCCATGTTAAACCACGGCCTCCGAAGCCGACACCAACGCCGCCCGCGTTCCAAAATAGACTTCATGCGGCGTCCGGTAACCCAGCGTCTCATGCGGTCGCTCGTTGTTGTAAAACTCGAAATAGTCGGAAAGATGGATCCTCGCCGCCGGGACCGTCTGGTAGTCGTGAAGATAAACCTCCTCGTACTTGACCGAGCGACAAAGCCGTTCGACGAAAATGTTGTCGTACACCCGCCCGCGTCCGTCCATGCTCACCTGGATTCCTTCGTTTTCCAGAAGACCCGTGAAATCCACGCTCGTGAACTGCGGCCCCTGGTCCGTGTTGAAAATCTTGGGCTTTGAGATCCGGAGTGCTTTCCGCAGCCCCTCCAGACAGAATCCGGTGTCCAGTGTCGTGGAAAGCTCCCAGGAGACGACATAACGGCTTTACCAGTCCAGGATCGCCATGAGATAAACGAATCCATGAGTGAGACGGATATAAGTTATATCGGTCGCCCACGCCTAATCCGGCCGATCGACCGTAACTCCTTTCAAAAGATAGGGATAAACTTTGTGATCGGGCCCATTGGCCGACAGTCTCGGCTTCGGATAGATCGCCTCAAACCCCATCACCCGCATCAGCCGCCGCACCCGCTTGGGGTTGACCTCGTAGCCCATCCTCCGCAGGCTGGCCGTCATCCGCGGCACCCCATAGAACGGGCGCTTCGTGAACTGTTCGTCGATCCGTCGCATTAGCGCCAGGTTGTAAGCGTCCTCTCCCACGGGCTGATAGTAGAACGTCGAGCGCGAAAGCTCGAGCAACCCGCATTGCCGGACAACGGACATCGTTGCCAACACTTTTTTAACCTCGGCCCGGTTCATCGCGAGAGGAGTGTCTGTGACTTTTATTTTAGCCCCTCGAGTTCCATCTTAAGCTGGCCGATCTGCTGGTACAGGTCCGCCTCCAGCTCCTCCCTGGCCTTCTCCTGTTGCGGCCGGCGACTGGAAAAAAGCTCGGGCAGCTCGTCCATCAGATGGTTCCGTCACAACCGGATCTGGTTGGGATGGACGCTGAACTCGCCGGCGATATGGGTGAGCGTCTTCTCCCCCTTGGCCGCTTCAAAAGCCACTTTTGCTTTGAAAGCCGCGTCGTACGTCTTCCTCATACGCGAAAGCATACCATACCTCCTTTTGAGATATGGCAGGCTTAAAATCCACTTATACCCCCAGTCCAGTTTTTGTGGAGTAGCTCAGTGATCTGAATTTCGTCTTGAATAATTTCTGATGGCATTTGCATTTTCAGTATTCCCTTCTCCCTGTAATCTGGATGATAAAACCCCAACGAAAAATCCATTATGTATATCGAAAATCTCGCCATTTAGATATGGGAATACGCACAAATTTGAAATGTGTGGCCACTTCCTATTTAGAATAAATATTTTTCCGCAGTAATCAAGATTGCAAGAATAGTTGCATATATGGAGAATTTGATCATAACCAGATAAGTTTTCATGTTCATACCAGTTGGATTTCGTTTCTAAACTCATATATTCACGGAGCATGGATTTAAGAAAGCAAAAATTCTTAATTTCATTTTCTCTTTGGAGATATAAGCAATTTAGCCCTTCAAGTATTTCGTTTGTATTTTTCATTCTGATTTTTACGAATCGCTTTGTACTCTCTTTGGCTACGTGCTGTGGAAAAGCTACCGGGCCCATCGTCGTTGAGTCTTCCCCTTTTTTTGTAGTTGCCATTTTGGGTTCTTTCATAAAATATAGTCCCTAAGGGTTGATTCCCTAAAATAAGCTCTGCTTAAGCGGTTAAAGCATGGCGTTTTATACCTCAGAAGTCTCCTTTGTGCGCCAGCCATTTACGCTCGCTGGCAATAATATAGGCGCAACAAGCTAAGAACGCCGTGTCTCTTCCAATTACTGATAAAATGCTCTCTGATCCAGAGGAATTCATGGAGAAACAGCCGCAATCAGCTAGCCCCACTTTTAGATATCTGATCACCACGGCTACTGCAAACACGGCCAGGAGAAAGGACAGGGCCAGCGCAGTTTTTCTTACCTGGAAGCCAATGATCAGGAAGACTCCGAGCATTAGTTCTACCCAGGGCAGAATAAAAGCAAAATAGACGGCAACATTCTCGGGAAGGATTCCGTAGTTCAAAACAATCCGTGCGAATTCGTTGGAGGAGACGATTTTTAGAAGGCCCGCATATAGAAACGCTCCCCCCAGAATCAACCGGGCTACAAAATACACTTCGTTCTTGTTCAAAAAGCTTGTTATGGACCGACGACTCCTGCTGGCCTTCATTGGGCTAACATTCAACCCACAAGATATATAGGATTTTTACTGGGCTGCCCATGGGAATAACGTCCGTGTAGATGACTACATAACAATACCCCTTGCAGCATTTGGGACACGGGCATTCTTCCTCGGCTGCGCTGATGGTCGCCACAAACTTCGTAATTTTCCGAATCCTTCCGTCATATTTCACGTATTTTGCGGTCCTCGGTACATATGCAATCCCAGACCCTTTAACCTCGACATAGCTGTCTTTGTCCGCTATGAACAGGCTTGCCTTCTGAATGCCTGATACAAGGCCTACAAAAAACGCACAGAATAAGACTATTAGCACCGCCTTTTTGTTGATTGCTTTTGGCATTTGCTTCACCCAGTTACAAAGACACTCATTCAGAAGAGATTTTCTCATCTATCAGACTTTTTCCAGTCTATACTTAATCCATCGGTCTCCTTAAGTGACCTCATTCCGCACATATGACTACGCCTCCCTCGTACTAGACTTCTCCTCCTGTTCCCCCGCACGCCAGTCCTTTTTGAAGCAGTCTAAGTCCATCTTTACTCCGATCTCCGGTCCCTTTAAGGAATGAGTTCACCACAGGCTTGATTGGGGGCGGTATTTTATTTATTATTACCGTGTCAGAATACTGTTGGCAAAGGGAGATCATGCTTTCAATCTCCTTGGCTCCGAAAATCCGAGTCTTCATCGTTTTATCTCTCTTAGAATTCACCATTGTGCCTATTCAGCTGATGGCACGGCAGACCCCGTTTCCTGATAAAGAAAAAGCATGGATTTACCCCGGAAAAGCCCTTATAGAGAAGGGTGACTACGATCAGGCCATTACCTACTTTAAGAACCGTCTCTCACTTGCTGATTTAGGGGACGCAGACAAAATGCGGATTTATCACATTCTCGGCTTTCTTCTACTATTTGCAGACCGCATTGAGGAAGCAAAACTAAACTCCCAAGCAGCATATGACTGGACACTAAAATTGCGCTTTCCGGAGGAGGCATCTTCATTTGAAACAGAACTGGTTATCCAAGAGGCTTTCATCCAGGCCTTAAAGTTGAGAATGTCAGGCGACATTCCCGGTTCAAATCTGAAGTTTGAGGAAGCCCATCGGATAGCAAGATCGATCGAAGGCCAATCCTATCAACTTAGGATTGTAAGCGCGTGGAGCATGAATTATTTGAGTTCTGCAGCAGCCCATCCGAGATACTTGGACCTTAACGTCCAAGCTTTGAATCTGGCTCTCGCCCTAAATTACAGGGTTGAGGCCTGCCGGGCCGCAAAAAAAATTGGCACATATTATGCGGTGAAAAGCGATTTTTCTAATGCGCTTAGCTACTACCTTAAAGCCTTGTATTACGTACGCAACCAGGGCAATTCTAATGATTTAATCGTATGCTTGAATAACATAGCCGGCGTCTATATTTCCCTAGGGGATTATGTGAAAGCACAAGATTATTTATCAGAGGTCGCAGCGCACATTGTCAAGCAGGATGCGGCGCCCTTCCAACCTTCGACGTTCATAAATCTGGGTCAGCTCTTCAGGTCTTTCGGACAGAGCTTTCAATCTGAAGAATACCACCAGAGGGCCTTGAAGTGTTTCACTACTTATCTTGGCCTTTCAAAAGAGAAAGGCGGCGGGGCTCTGCGTCTGCAGGCACTGGCGGGGATTGCGAGCATATACGTAGAACAGGGTCGCCTGGATGAGGCCCGAGCCATCCTCATCCCCGCCCTAGAAAAGGCAAGGAAGGCCGAAAACGGTGCACTATTAGCCGGGACGATTCTCTCATGCCTGGCTGAGGCGGCTCTAAAGACCGGGGAGCTCTCTGACGCAGAAAAGTACTTCCAGGAAACGCTATCCATATCTAAACAGAACAACAGTCCGCTCTTGATGATGAAAGCGGCTTATGGTCTCGGTCGCATCGCCGAAGCGCGTGCGGATTACGGCAAAGCCGTTGACTTCTATAATCTTGGACTTGAGATAATAAGCGACGGCTATTCCAGGATCGTGAACGACACCAATCGGGCCGAATTCATCGGCAGGAGCCGCGAGCCGTATCAAGCACTAATCGAGCTCTACGCCAAGCTGTCCAAAAAAATAAACCCCGGGGTCTATGAGCACGAAATTTTCCGCCTTTCTGAATATTTCCGGGCTCGGTCCTATATGGAATTCCAGGAAAGACAATCCCTGCGAAGAGACCACCGAAGTCCTGAACCCGCAGGATTTCAGGAAGAAAAACTTAACAACGAACGGCTGAGTCTTCTGAAAACTCTTTCCAAGGGAGCCCCGAGCATGGCGGAACAGGAAGACCCGAAGTCGAGGATAATGCACATTGACGACATGCTGGATGCCGCATTGTTCGATCAATACCTTCAAAGCGATAAAGCGGAGGCCCTCGCTCCTCCAATTTCTCTGAATCTCCTGCAGAGCCAAGTATTAACAGAACGGACGGCTTTGATCGAGTATTTCCTGGGAGATGAACGGTCTATTCTTATCTGCGTCACCAAGGATTCTTTGCGCCTCGCTGAACTTCCCTCGGCTCAATCCATTAATGATTCCCTGACCGCCTTTCTCAGCTTTCTTGAGGATCCTTCAATCCCGGCCGCAAAAGGCCTCCCGGCGGCCCAGCGTCTCTATAAAAGCCTGCTTTCGCCCATCGACGACTTCATCCCCGCCGCCGTCGACCACTTGATTATCGTTCCCGACGGCATCTTATTCCGATTACCCTTCGAAGCATTGGCTTTTCAAACGCCTGGTTCTTCCACTGTCAAGTATGTCAATGATCGTTTTGCCGTTTCGTATTCACCTTCGGCCTCCGCTCTTTTCTATCTTGGAGAAAAGAAAAAAGCGCTTTTTGCGAAGGACGTGCTCGCCCTGGGAGTTTCAAAATACCCGGGGCCGACCCGCCGGTCAGGGGCGTCAGACCCATACTCCGCCAGTTCCATACTTGATGATTTGTATAGAAGAAGCGGCTTTGTCATGGAGTCAATCCCAAATGTTCAGAGGGAGATTGCCGACCTGGCCATGAGGGTCAAGCCTGAAAAGATCGACGCCTATTATGGGCAAAAGGCGACCGAAAGAGCTTTTAAAAGCCTCGACCTGGAATCCTATCGTCTTATCCATTTAGCTTGTCACGCCTTCTCAGACGAGAGCTATCCCCTCCGATCGGCGCTTGTACTATCGGCCGAGACAGACGACGAGGAAGACGGCTATCTGCAGGTATCAGAAATGTACAACATGCGGACGAATGCCGACCTCGTGGTCCTGTCAGCCTGCCAGACCGGAAGAGGCAGAATCATCAGGAACGAGGGAATCTTGGGATTGCCGAGGGTTTTCTTTTATATGGGAGCAAGGTCCGTCATATCCACATTATGGCCAATAAACGATAGTGCCGGCGTGACGTTCATGAAGCTTTTTTATGATTCTTATTTTCGAGGTGCCAGCAAAGCCGAGGCCCTCCGGGCCGCGAAGCAGAAAATGGCGAAAACAAGATTTGGGCATCCGTTTTATTGGGCTTCTTATGTGCTGACGGGAGAATTCTAAAAGCTCATTTTTTTATCGAGAACTCCGCCAGCCTCGATTTTCTTTCCATATCATCGTCCAGAACGGCCGTGACCCTCCAATAATAGGTTTCTCCCTGGATGATTTCCCTACCGGCTGCGGCCGGGAGGCTTGCTTTGTTCTCACCCAAGGGGCCGCTTCGCCATACCAGTTCGAGCGATTTATCGAACAGTTCCACAGTAAAGTACTTGGCGTTTGGGAGGGTTTCCCACCTGAACCGTATCTCGTCTATTGGTAATGAAGCCTTTGCTACGGGGGAAAACAACAGAATCTGGGTATTCAGCCTCCCTCTTATTTTAGAATGGTCTGTAAGCTTGAGAATTGAAAATGCAATAACCGTAATCCCGAGTAAGACGGTCAATATGGCGGCGACCGTATTTCTAGACACTCGGGACCAAATTGCTTTCTTCTCACGAGATTCGTGGTTATGCCGGTGCTTACGAAAAGCATCAGCTCGTTCGGCGAGCTTGTCGATTTCCTCGGAAATATCAAGCATGCACTTCAGCCCTTGGGCACAATCAGCGCAATTCACTGCATGCGCTATAACCTCGGCTCGTTCCTTTTTATATCCCTCTAGCATGGTGCACTGGACGAGGCGCTCGAGTTCCGGACAAGCCGTGTTGGCGCCGGGCTTTTCATCACTTAAATAATCCTGATATGCCTTAGAAATCTGAGCAAAACTAGTCTTCATAGTAAATTCCCTTTTTCCTCATTTCATGCTTCAATTCCCTAATTCCGCGATATAACATGTTGCAGGTCTTCCGATAGGACCAGTTGTTTAGTCGGGCGATTTGGTCAATAGTATATCCCTCCAGGCGGAGTTTGATCACCTGCTGCTTCGATTTGTTGATATTTCCTATCGAAGCCACGAGGGTTTTTTTCAGCAATTCATGCGAAGCGAGGCGCTCTTCGTTGGACCCGTCCTGCTGGCTTGCGTTAGTCCTGGCAATCTCAAGTAACTTGTCTTCCTTCTTTATCCTATTGATCTCGTTAATGAACACTGAAAATACGATCTTTTTGATGTAGGCGTTAAAGTATTGGATATCATCTCCCCTGCTTCTATAGGCTTTCCAAATCCTGATACGGATTTCCTGGAGAAGGTCGTCTTTCTCTACCCCGTTCCTTATATACCCAAGCGAGCTGAGTTTCGAGGAGAGATAGGGCGATAAGGCCTCAATGATTTTCTCTATCGGTTCCGGCATCAGTCCCATATTAATCCCGTTGGCCATATTTTATTACGGAAGGATGGTCAACTTCAATAAAGTATTCAGACTGGGGGTACCTCCATTTTTAGGCGATCATAAATGCTGCTCTGTTTTAATGTCGCTCCTTCGAGCTTTAGAATCTCCTCAAGGCCCACGGCTTGATTAAAGAGAAACTGGAGAAGGCTTTCGGTTAGGACGTACGGATGAAAATCCGGAATTCCGCTTCAAGGCGAGAAATTTAAAAGTATTTTTCGATATAATGAGAAATTCTTCAAAGGGGAGGTGTCATTATTGTTATGAAGGTTATGGGGAAGAGTGTGTTGGTGCGACAAAAAGCGTGAGAAGTTGCCAGGCAAAACACGAATAGGGGGGCAGGTTGCCATTTGTTTAAAGGGGATTAATGATGTTTATAAAATAAGATATTGGAATATCCAATAAATTATTCGTGCATGTCAGGGCATCATGAACATAGGACTTACATCAAAAGAGCCCTAATGATCGAAGCGATGACGTCCGGGAATTTCTCGAGTTACATTGAATGGAGGTGAGAATTTCTAAATTCCAATAAGAAGGTCGGACTGTTGAAGGGGGGAACGACAATCAGCAAAAGGAGAGTTAACATGCAGGTCAAGAGAAAAGCTTTTTCGACATTTCTTAGGTCTTTGGTTATTCTCGCGTTCATCGGAATTACGGCGTTCGTTTCAAGCTGCTGGCTAAAGGACATCGACACGCCTTACTATACGCAGACTACGAGCTACTATTGCGGAGCCGCGTCTGCGCAGATGATCCTGAACAGTGAAAAACTGGGCATTTATGTTGCCTCCCAGACCACCCTTTACAACTACATACACTCGCACAACAATAGCTGTAGTACGGGATGGGCCAGTGATCCGGTGGGTTTGACCGCAGTGCTCAATCATTATGCAAACAGTCATACGCCTCCCGCCTACTTCGCGGTCAACTCGCCAACTAGCCAGGATGAAGCAAATAAAAAACTGGCCCATACTATCGACCGATGGGGCGTGCCGCCAGCTAGTTTAATCTATGGTTGCGGTCATTGGGTAGTGGTCCGAGGAGTCTTTACTAGCGCTCAGCCAATATCAGCCTCGTCCTATTCGATATACGGCTTCTTTGTCAACGATCCCTGGTATGGCACCAATACCCTGGGAGAGAACAACTACATTGAGTCCAACACCTGGAACACGGATTATTTCACCGGCTGCACTTGGTGCGGCTTGACTGGCGGGGCAAGGTATATATCCGTCGTGGACCCGGAAGCCCCTCCGACAGTAACGATCATTCCGGTCAAGGTTCTGCAACGCAGGCAGCAACTAATAAGCGCCAATGAAGCACAAGAGTTCGCACGCACCGCAATTAAACAGTTTGAAGAGCAGAAAGAATTCCATCAAAAGTTCGCTGAAGCGGTTGGTATCATGAGGACATCTACGATAGGCGTACCCAACCTCGTCCAGAGGTCTGACAGGCAGAAAGATGCTTATTATATAGTTCCCCTGACGAAAAAGGGGCGCACGGCGGGGGCGCTTCTTATCGACGGGTATAGCGGCCAATTCAAGGCGGCCACCTACGTCAGAAGACCCATCGACTATGTTCGCAAGTTCAGAATTAAGGATGTCAGTTCTAAGTTCAAACGTCAGATTCTCAACTTGAAAATACGGCCTGAAATCCTAAGTGACCTTTCCATCAGGAGAACGGTAGCGGTGGCCGGAGCCAAGGAAGCGGCCCAGTTGCAGACCTACCGGCAGATGAAGCTCAAGGCAACCGATATCAACGTCGAACGGTTTGAGCTGGTCTGGGAGCCATCAGAAGAATCACAGAATCCTTATTATCCCCTCTGGAAAGTAACCGGGACTGTTAAGGGCGTTCGAGAGGCAAGGACTCTTGGATATCTTGATTTCAAAGGCCGGGCGTTTCATGAAATCCAGAAGATTGAAAAGCTCAAGCTGAAAGGCGGTTGAGCATTGACCCATCTAGCTTCAATATTTTCAAGGAGAGTGCCCAGATGCGGCCAACGGCGATAGCCACCATGCTGTTGGCCGCACTCTTCTGGGCCATCCATGTGCCGGTCATGGCGGCTATGGATTCTCCTCCGACACTCATCTCCCCTCAGGAGGTTAAGAGCTGCGCTATTCAAGGAATTAACGGGATAAAGTGGGCCCTTTCAGCGGCTTTCCGCGTAGCCTTGACTGACGCAGCAGCTGCCGAACCACTTCTGGTATTTCGCTTCGATTCGAAAAGCAACCCCTACTATATCGTCCCCTTTCAAAAATCCAAGAAGGTATCAGTCCTGGTCATCGTCGATGCGGTCACTGGCCGTTATAAGCAGGCTTCATATCTAAAAGACGCCGTGGAATATCCAAGGGTAAGCATGGATATGGCGCTTGAGTCCCTAGCCGCCTACCTGAAGATCAAATCTCCCGCAGAGAACGTTAAGCTCCTCGAGGCTCGACTCATCTGGAAGCCGAGTGAGCAATCCCAATCTCCATTTGAGCCGCTATGGGAAATATCAGCCGAGTCCAGCGTATGGTATGTAGACCAGCACAACAAGGTGCACGATAGAATCACTGAGCCTCTTTTGAAAGGAGGGGGTGAACCTCCGAAAAAGAAGAATAAGTAAACTCCTATAATGCAAATTACCAATGTGAAGGACAGCAAGGAGAATAATCTTTCCGCCATAAATAACAGAAGCCACGGAAGGAGAGACCGATTCATTGGACGCTAAAATGAAAGGCAACCTTTTCAAACTACCGGGTTTGCTGTTGGGTCTGTTTGCCTTATGCCAGCTCCCCCACATGCAGGCACAGCAGACCAGCCCTTTGAAAATCTATTGCAGCGACGTGGATCAGGGCTGCTCAACACTGACAATCACGCCAAACAGGAAATCCCTTCTGATCGATCGAAGATTTTGGAGTAAGGAGGTCTAGGTTCATAGCCAGCAAAATAATATCCTGCTTAAGAATTACTCAAGCAGCTTAAAAAAGGCGAGATGGGGTAAGTTGAATAAAAGAACTTTAACCTCACCAATTAAGCGTTTTATAAAAAGGCATTTCGAAAAAGATGCGGACGGAAACCAACTGCATCGGAGTCTCCGGATAAACGGGGAGGGAATTCAGGCTCGACGGACATTTTTGAAACTCTGGAGTCGCGCCTGTGCCCGTTGATAACGAAAGGAGGCATGACCATGCCTGAACTTCGAATTATGACCTTCAATGTGGAAAACATGATGGTCCGCTTCAATTTCAGCAAGAGGGAGGAAGAGGGACTGATCTCGCTCCCGGAGATTGACGACCCGGTTGAGAGGGCGGAACTTATCCGCACGTACTGGAACGTGCTGACGGACGAAGCGCGCGTGTTCACGGCGCTCACCATGGCGAGCGAAAACCCGGAAGTGATATGTATGATGGAGGTCGAGGACATGCCCGCGATGAAGAAGTTTCACGACAGCTACCTGCGTCGGTTCTCGAGGGAGTACAAGTACAAGTACCTGATAAACGCAAACGACAAACGAGGCATTGACGTCGCCGTGATGAGCAGGGACAAGATAGGCGCCGTCGTCTCGCACCAGCAGATGGAGGAAACAATAGCATACCCGGACCCGAAAAAGCCCAAAAAGCAGAGGGTTTTTTCAAGGGACTGCCTCGAAGTGAACGTCGAGAAGAACAAAAAAACGCTTGCGATTTTCGTATGCCATTTCAAATCCATGATGGGCGGGCGCCCGCAAACGAAGGTGAAAAGAGAAGCGGAAGCGGCGGCGGTGAGAAAAATCATTGAGGAAAGATACGACAATCCGGCGAAGAGCGACTGGATCATCGTCGGGGACCTGAACGATTACACCGAAGACCACCAGGGAAAACCCGACACGGGACACGGGCTTGGCCCGCTGCTCGACGATGGCTTCTGCGTTGACCTGGTTAAGAAAATCAAAACGCCCGAAGACCGCTGGACGCATTTTTATGCGGGCAAACGCGAGTACCATCAGCTCGACTACATCCTCGTGTCGCCGTCGCTCGCGAAGAAAAATCCCGGGGTCGCGCCCGTGATCGTCCGCAACGGCACGCCCTACAGGGCGGAGGAATACAGGGGCGAGCGCTGGCCGCGCGTGGGCTGGGACCGCCCCAAGGCCAGCGACCATTGCCCCGTTGTAGTCACACTCGGATTCTGACGCCGCGTTACGGCGAAGGCGCTTAATTCCACAAAGGAGGAGACGACAATGCCGTCCAGAGCCAAAAACAGGAAACTTCTCGTCAGCGTATTCAACCCGCAGGAGGCCCGTGAAGCCGTCATGGGAGGCGCGCGCATCATAGACAGCGAAGACCCGCGCAGCGCCCTCGGCAACATCAAGCCCAACCAGATAAAGGCCATCAGCGACGCCGTGCTGAACTACAAGCGTGATTTGGACATCCAGCTCAGCACGAACATCGGCGAAGACCAGCTCCTCTTCGATCGCTCGGAGCTTGGTCAGGCCATCGAAAAATCGCCCTACGAAATCGCCGGCAAGGCCTCGCAGGCCGCCATGGGCGTCGCGGTCGCGATGGGAGTCAAAGTCCACCCGTGCCCCATCGTTAAGGTCGGTGTGGACGGCATGCGCGTCGAACTCGTCCGCGAGGTGCTAACGGAGGTCGTCCGCACGCTCAAGCGCCAGGAAGGCCTCGACCGCTGCCAAGTCATGTCCGTCCTCTTCGCGCAGGACATTGACGAATGGAACCGCAGAAAAAAGGAAAGCCTCGTCCGCAATGAACTCATCGCGCTGCGCGAATTCCATCCTGCGGACGAGGATAGCCCGGACGGTTTCGACCTCCGCGACTTCGCGGCCGGAAACTTGCGCGACAGAAACGGCGCCATCCTCTTCCCAGCGGGCACGAATAAAAAGGACATCACACTCGACCGCCTGCTTACCCTCGACATTCTCCCGCCCGGCACAAAACACACCATCATCGCCCTCAACGAACTCTTCCCGCACAGGGTCTATTTCCCGGAGGTGACCAAAAGCCCGCGCACGAACAGGGAGGTCATCAAGGCGATGGTGGACGCCACCGCCGACTCCGGCGCCGACGCCATCATGATAGATACGCAGATACAGACGAAAGTCGCGCGAATCTGCTGCGTTGACACATCGAGCGAAGGCATGATTGACATTAACCGCCATGACATCCGCCACACGCCCGCCCTCGTGAGAAAAGGAATCCTCACTCTCGACGAAATCCGCTTCTTCGGCGAATACTGCCACTTCCGCGGCGTGGAAGCGAATCTCGCCGGCTCAATCGAAAGCTATCAGGCGCAGCAGCTCTGGGCGCTTGTGCCGGAGATCGATCACGTCTCCACCCGCGGCTCGTCGTCCGCTGTCAGCCGCGACCCCGCCGCCGGCACGGCCGAAGGCGAGGACACCCGCCTCGACCGCGTTATACAGCGCCACCTCGTCCGCGGCCTCGTGCCCCCAGAGCAGGTCGGCGTCATCAACTTCCCGGATCTGATGCTCAACAGCAACGAGGCTCTCGGCGCAGTCGCCGCGCTCCGCAAATTGCTCGCCGAAAAATGCCGCGCCCAGGGATTGTCCGAACTCGAAGCGTTCTTCGTGGATAAATACGGAACACCGACACCGGTTGACACGGCCGCACGCAGCCGCTCGTCAAACCCGCCGGGTGTTTCGCTCTCACAGCAGAGCCGCCCGCCATGCAGCGTGAAACTCCCCACCGAGGACGACATCCGCACGCGCGGCAACGCAAACTGGCAGAAAGGGCTTCTCTCCATGTCCGAATGGATTTGGAGCGGCCATCTCAACTACGCGCAGTTTCCGAACAACCTCGGCCGCTTCTTCCAGCTCATTCCCGGCGTCTTCGAGCAGCAGATGAACTTCTCCACGACGCTCATTTTCGATGAGCCGAGCTTCCGCAACGGCATACAGATGTCCGGCTTCATCGGCCGTGTACCCAGGGAGTTTGTCATCAGCCTCATCGCGCAGCGCCGCCGCTGCTGGTACTCCATGACTCACCACGCCGTACTCGGCAAACTGACAGCCGACAAACACGGTATGCCCGAGGCCGAATTCACCGCGAAAATGACAAACCTGCTCGAACACGCGCGCCATCCCGAAATCTTTTCACGCCTCGAACGCGCGCTCCTCACCTTCGCCGACGCATTCGCAACGAATCCAAAATCTTACTCGGATGATCAATACAACGAATTAAAAGAAGCCCTGCGCGAGGACAACAAGCGCCGCTACCCGAAAGAATCCCGCCGGTTCGCGCAGCTTCGGGCGGCGCGCGGCGCCCACGCAATGGGACTCCTGCGCGGCGCCGACAATGGCATCGCCTCCCGCGCGGCGTTCGACTCCGTCTCTCTCGACATACCCGACGACCTCAACGAATGGACGGTCAACGCGCAACTCGTCGAACTGGCCTGCCTCTGCATGCAATTCGTCGCCCTCACCGACATGTTCACCGCGCTCAACATCCCCGACGAGGATTTCATGCCGGACACCCTCGCGCAACTCGTGCCGGCCCCCGTCATCGAGAAAATAAACGAACTCAACGGCCTCGGCGGCTACGACCTGCCAGAACTCACCCCGCCGCCCGTGCGCCCGCCGGTTCAGGCCATCCTCGAAGGAAAAGTCGTCATCGCACCGCCGCCGCTCAAAGGCGCCCGCGTGCCACTCGAATCCTACGAGGGCGGCAGCTACACAGACCGTGACAAGGGCGTCACAGTCGGCGGCATACAGACCGGCGTTTACGGCTGGGGCTTCGGCCTTCACTTCCCAGGCAGTCTCCCGTTCCTCCTCATGCACCATCCCGAACTCTCCCGCTACGAAGCACCGTACTCCCTCCCACTGCTCTTCAACGAGGACGAATGGCGCAACGGCGCGAATACATCCGGCTTCGTCTCCCGCCGCATCAAGGAGCTTCTCATCCAGAAAGCCTACCGCATCGTCCGCACCCGCTACGGCATCGAGCACCACACAATGTACTTCTACAACACATTCCTGCAGGAACACGGCGGCGGCAACTTCCGCGTGCCAGGCATGAGCAACGCGCAGCACGATGCCGCCACCCGCCGCGCCATCGAACGCGCGGCCGCCGCCGCCATCTTCGCCGACGACCACGAAAACGCACCCGCGGGCACTTTCTCCGCGCTCGAAGCCGCTATCCTCAACTGGGCCGACGGCATATTCCACTGTCCGCACAACGCCCACAAACTCGAAGACGAAGTCCGCCGCGAACTCTACGCCGAAAACCTCCGCGAAATCGCGACAGGCCTCCGCATTCTCGACGACAACGCAGGCCGTCTCGACAAGGAAACCGCCCTCCAGGAACTCATGGACCATCAAATAGCAGAAATGGCCATGATGACCGGCCACATGAACGGCCTCGCCCGCCTCCTCGCAACCATCCGCCTCGAACAGGAAGGCGCAGTCCAGGTCGTCGAGGGCCGCGCCCATCCCGACGGCGGAACCATCCCCGACCTCGATGCCGAAGGCCGCATCCGCCTCACCGGCTTCTTCAACAACCGCCCCGCTTTCATGGACCTCCTGCGCGCAATCGGCGTCGGCGATGCAGTCCTCACCGCAAACGAACTCCTCGTCAATCCCAAACTCAACGACGCCATCCTCAAACGCCTGAATAAAGGCGAAACAAACATCCGCATCGCCGAAGACGATGCAATGAAAACCGCGGAGTTCTGAACTGAAAAAGCGCGGCATACACCTCGATAAAGGAGATTCCCCATGACGAAACCCGCAAACCAGACCATCACAGGCTATCCGGTCAAAGGCTTTCCGATTAAATACAAATGGCAGACAGGGCTGTGGGAAAAAATATTTGACTTGCAGGTGGAACTCATCCACGACGACATCCTGCGCGCCCGCGCAGAGGACAAACTCGTCATCTACCTGAGCTGTCCCATTAGCGGCCGCGGCGGCGGATACCACGGCACAAACGTCGAAATTGCCCGCCGCACCGAGCGCCGCCTTCTCTCCGACTGGGGCGAGCGCTTCTGGATACTCAACCCCTGCCAGTACCAGATGGAATCCAAAGAAGGCGCCGGCCTCATCGTGCGCCACGCCGAGCGCCTCAAAATAAGCAAGGCATCCCTCGACGCGCTGCCGCGCCCCGGCGGCGGCGACTACATGCGAATGTGGATGCGCGTCCTTGTCGAAGACGCGAACATAGATGCTGGCGTCATGTCTCCACTCGGCAACACCGGCCGCAATTTCGACGCATTTTACTTCCTCGGACCCGGCGACGTGCGCGAATTCTTCACCGCCGGCGGCGCGGGCACGCTCACGGCTTGCATCGAAGAATACTTCGCCCGCAAATTCACAAACGACCCCGATTTCTGCGACTTCTACTCCGTGCGCGGCATCGAATGGGGCAAAGCCGGCGCCGGCGCGCCCACACCAGACCCGGCCGCCGAAAAACAGCAGGCCGAACTCAAAGCCCGTTGGGAAACCGCCCGTAAGAACTTCTTCCGATTCTACGCCGTACGAGCGAGCGCCAACTTCAGCCTCGGCTGCCACGACGAATGGAACACCTTCCGCCTGCTCAACGAAAAACGCCGCAAAGCCAGCGCCGACCCGGACAGCGGCGCGCCCCACGGCGACCACGGCGAACTACTCCCCGGCTTCTTCGACGGCAAACAGATCAGCCCGGGCGCCGCGGAATGCGCCGTCTCGGCCGGCTACGCGGTCTGAGCTTGCTTGGAATAACAATATCTTATGAAGAAAAAAAAACAATGAACTCACTAACAGGTAAATATCTGCTTGGTTGTGTCAAGATTTGTTAGCAACTTCGGGGCCATCGTAACTCTCTTCAGTTAGCCGCTTGAGCCATCAGCTCATGGAGCCTGTCCAAGGACCCGAGGGCCTTTTCCTCCCGGATATAGCTGCGCTCACTTCCCCAGTCCTCCGAGTATTCGACAAGGTAGCAGATCGTCAGCCGGAGATAACTCTCGACCGAGGGGAACACTCCCACTACCCGACTCCGCCGGCGGATCTCCATGTTCAGCCGCTCCTGCCCGTTGGTCGAAGAGATCCTCTTCTTATCGACCTCCGGGAAGTCATAGAACGAGAGCGAGTCCTCGAGGCCCTCTTCCAGGCAACGGACCGCGTCGGGGAATCGCTTCCCGTAATCGTCGATGAGAGTGGCGGCCGCCCGCCGGGCGCTCTTTTTATCCGGCTCGAGCCAGATCTGCTTCAGATGAGCCGCGAAGCAGGCTTTCTCCCGATGAGGCACCTTGGCCAGGATGTTCCTCATGAAGTGAACCTTACAACGCTGCCAGGAGGCGCCCAGCCATTCCTTCCGCACCGAGGCCTGGATACCGGCGTGGGCGTCGGAGACGCAGAGCGCGGTCCTCTTCATGCCCCGGGCCTTGAGCTTGCGGAAAAAGAGGCGCCAGGAGTCCTCCGATTCGTCGAACATGGGCTCCACGGCCAAGATCTCTCGGGTTCCTGCCTTGTTGACCCCGCAGGCGATCATCACGGCCACCGAGATCCCCCGTCCCTCAACGCGGACCTTCTGATAAAGGGCGTCGATCCAGAGGAAGGGATACTCCTCGGCCAGGGGCTTGGCCCGAAAATCGGCGACCTGGGCGTCGAGCTCCTTGTTGAACTCCGAGACCTAGGAGGCCGAGATATTCTCGATGCCCATGGCCCGGGCCAGCCGCTCGATCTTCCGGGTCGAGACCCCGTTGATGAAGGCCTCCTGGACAACCGCGATGAGCGCCTGCTCGGAGCGCCGTCTCTCCGAGATGAAGAACGGCACATAGCCGCCCTTGCGAACCTTGGGCACGAGAAGATAGACCGTCCCCAGCCTGGTATCAACTCTCCGGGCTCGGGTCCCGGAAAAGTATGTCGTACGCTCCTTCGCGTGCTTCCCCTTGGTCGCCCCGACCTTGGCTTCTGCTTCGATCCTCATCATCTCCGTCATCACCCACTTGAGCATGGCCAAGAAGGGATCAGGCTCCGTGATGAACTGCAATAGCGCCTTCTTGAAGGGTGTTCTATAATGCTGTTGGGCCATCGTAGTAAAACTTCTCCTCTCTTTCGGATTGCCGTTCGAAGAGAGTTTACGATGGCCCGCCTCCTATGCCAAATTGGTAATATGAAAGCGCTGCTGCTTCGGATTACGTAAAATGAGGAGCAAGGAGGTGCAGCAGCATGAACAGGTACTTTGGATGCGATGCCCACAAGAGGTATTCGATTTTTACGTCTGTAGACGACACCGGCAATGTCGGCCCGTACGTCAGAGTTGAAAACAATCGGTCATTGTTCCGCGGTTATCTTGAGGAGATTCCGTCGGGCTCTCAGATCGCGGTGGAGACCGTGGGCAACTGGTATTGGATGGTGGACGAGATGGAGAAGGCCGGCCACATTCCTTTGTTGACGAATGCGGGGAAGGCCAAGGCCATGATGGGCCAAATCAACAAGACAGACAAGCTCGACGCCAAGGGGCTTGCAATCCTACTTCGGAACGGAACTCTTCCATCGATCTGGATTCCCCCCGGCGAGTTGCGCGATCAAAGAGAGCTTCCCCGCATGAGGATGACCCTCGTCCGGATAAGGACGATGATCAAGAATCGGATCCATGCGACCCTGTCCAAGTACGCGATTGAGATTGATGAAGTCAGCAACGTCTTTGGGGTCGCTGGCCGGAAGCTCCTGGCGGGCAGACTTTGGGAGCTCCCCCCGCAGACTCGACATTCCGTTGAAAAGCAACTCGAGCTTCTCGATGACGTCGAGGACCAGATAAAAGAAAGCGAACAACAGATCAAGGCCGTTGTCCAAGAGACCCCTGCGATGCAGCTCCTTATGACTCTGCCCGGTGTGGGGATGATCTTGGCAGTCGTGATTGCCATGGAAGTAGGCGATGTGATGAGGTTTTCGGGCCCGGATAGGCTGGCCAGCTACGCCGGGACTGTTCCTCGGGTCAAAGCGAGCGGGGGGAAAGATTCTTCTCGGTCGCGTCCGCCCTGATGTGAATCGCTATCTCAAGTGGGCATATGTCGAGGCGGCAAACACGATCGTCCTCTTCCATAAGCGTTGGACCGGCCGCCACGCTGTCGGTCTTTATATGCGACTTCGGGAGAAAAGAGGCCATGCCAAGGCCGTAGTGGCGGTGGCCAGACATCTCGCCGAAGCGACCTAATGGGTCCTGAAAAAGGGAGAACCTTATAAAGAAAAAAGCATAGAAAGGCCTGTTTCGTCCACCCGGGAGTAAGCGCGACCGTTCGCATGAGACGCCAAGTCTCGTAAATTGGATGCGACACTCACCGGGGGAGATGCTCATGCCGCTAAGACGGCGCATACATGCATCCGATGAAACGGGCTAAGAGCCCTGGGCGGAACTCGTTCTTTTCGTGAGAGGAGGAGAGAAGAAGAAATATCCTGTTGACGCAGCGCTTTCATACATGCGAACGTCACTGTACATTACCACGCGTTGCGAGGCATACCCTCTGAGACCAGGGTATAGAAAGGGTATAGAGAGGGTATGCGAGGACGTATAGATTCTCAGAGCTTCAGACTCAGGGCTTCGAAGACTCAGCCCGTCGTCACCGGCTTCGCCGTCTGGAATCATTCGGGGTGTATGTAGGTATTACACGTTCGGACACACTGATCGATCTTTTTCTTTTTCTTCTTCAACCTCTCATACTCACGCCGATCAAGAGATTCTCCCTCAAAGAGGGAGAACTCTCTAGATCTCTCGATTCGCGGATTCTGCTGACTGATAGGCCTGAGCCAGCAGTTGAGCTCTTGTGAGAAACTCAATATAGTCAGACTCGAGTTCTAATTTCTCGTTTCTGCACCGAACTGCCAAGAATTCTATCAGTAGCTTACTGCTAAGAAGGAGCGTTCCGAAAGCTCTTTGAGGATTATCGCTCGGATTGATGTCACAATCATTCAGATTGTCCCTAAACAGCGCCATGCCAAAATGAGTTCCATGAGTCGTCTTTGATAGCGTCTTGTATGAAGAAAGGAGCCCCTCCCGCATTTCTGCGTCAGCAACGCCCAGTATACAATCTTTCAGACTATCCTTCTCACGTTGAAACCAAAATGTCTCGATTTTTGCGCCACTCAATACTGAGGATATAAGTCCTTCAGCTTTCCTGCGCGATTCAGGATCAATTACGCGAGAAATGAGATTTTGAACGTCAGCACGGGCCTTTGCTACGCCCTGAACCTTAGGGTCCACAATCACGCGAAAATAATCATGGGCGAAGTACTTGAACGCCATATACTCTGGTTGGCCGTTGTACATAACAGTCAAATAGTTGACCGTGCCCTCCATCATGCCTCTAAGAAGTAGCGGTGTTGCATGAGCCCAACCGGCGTCGACCAGAGCGCGAGTAGCACGATGTAGAGTGATTATGTAGGAACCGATTTTTGTACCAAGGTCAAAAAAAAGTGGCTTAAGGTGCTTGCTTTCTTTTAATCGTTGGCGTGATATATGTTGAACCGTAGCACCATATTTAACTAGGTCCGCATGGAGTTGGTACACTTCTTCCAGGCTATATTCTGCCATTAAAGAACCCCTCCTGCGAATCTCCAAACCCTAGTCAGAAAATCGTCCCCGTATCAGCTTCCATTTCTACGGCAGACCAACCGCACTCTTCATCGCCGCAACGAGAAGCCCCTGTAACACTCCAATCGTGACCGTCTCACCCTTCTCTAGTAGTGTCCTCGTAACCTTCTTCCATCGTGTCTCGTTTCGCGCCGCGTCTAGGAACTCGTGGCCAGCCCAGTTGAGATGGTTGATCCAGGTCAAAGGGAACTCGGTGTTTGATTCCGGCGTGCTGTGCCCTTCCACAAGACCTGCGTCAATAAGGAGGTACGAGTTATACCCGATCTGCTTTTCCGTATATCCCTCGATCTTGACGGAGGAAGAAGCCCAAAATGACTCTGAGGCCTCAAGCGCGAGAAGTATCTTTCGGATCAGTTCCATGTCACGTTTCATCATCCTCCTTATTGCGCTCATCAATTGGCCCATAATTTTTGCATACAGGACACCAGAAGCAATCAATGAGTTCATGCAAACGGACCAACTTCTTTTCATTGTCCCAACAACATGAACAATAGGGGCCATCATCTCCTGGCAGATGGTAAGCGTTATCCCTGAATTGAAGCTTGCCGGAAATCGAAGATATCCTTTTTAGTTCTTCAATCTCAGCTATGAATGTTTTGTTTTCTTCCTGAACCTCCAAGCTCTTCTCTTGGATGGCCAACAGCTTCTCGTATAGTTCAATTTTCCCAGCCTCTCGAAGGGCCTGTCCTATGAGTTTAATGTCACCTAGAATACTCATCCTTCACTTTCTCCCTTTGGATTTCCCTTCTGGCATTTCTTCTTTGATCTTCTTTGTCACGTATTCGCTATGAATCCAAGTTACGGTTAATTCAATTAGGTTCTTCAAATCATTCAAGACCTTGTCTTCCCATTTCATGTCATAATGAGTCTGATCGTTTCCAAGCCAGGCCGCTCTCTTTGCGCAGTCCTTAATATTTTCATCATCGATATGCTCATCTATGCACGTGCCCAAGTTGGCTCCCCGAATACTTTCTACGGCGACCCCTTTCTCATTAGTGACGTAGTCCTTGATTAGAAACTCGAGAGCTTTTCGGTAGCCAGGCCCGCAGATGTTTTTAAGACCTCTTTGTTCAGCTTCTTCTGATTCGTTATATATTGTGCAAAACATTGACGAGATCGTTTTGATTTCATCGGGGAATATGTGCTCTCGTGGTTTCCACGGAGCACTTCCTTTAAGATCAAATACGTCAGGACCTCCCATATAGGCGCGTTCGTTTTTATCGTACATGCTAAGGAAGAGCCGGCGGCAACGCGATCTTGGGCACTGAAACAATATCGCAACATGTGGATTATCAAGCCAAGCGGATCTAAATATCGGCTCTATTCCCTGATGACAAAGAGGACAGCTGTCTGGAAATGCATCTAATTCAAGCGCGGCTTTCGCAATAGTTTTCTCAGATGTTTCATAACGAGCAAGTACATTTTGAGACATTTGTCCCTCCCCAATGAGAATGTCCATGGCCTCTCAGCATCTATCTCTACGAGGCGCGTTTCCGCGAGGAACGTCTTTTGGCTGGCCTCCTTCTGCTATTTCTTATAGGACCACGATATAAAGGGACTTGTCAATCCCTTCTGGTTAAGCGCTTTGGACGTTGACAGCCCTGATTTCCTTTTTTAGAGTAAGAGAAGAAAGGGGACAGTATGCTAGAAGTACGAAAACGTAACATCGTCGAATTGGCGGTATCATCTACGACAATGCTGAGAGTTTTTAAGCAAGGTGCTTTGAAAGAGATCACCTCGAAGCTGGGTGATATCGTCAACCAGCTGGGAGAGGTCGATTATGAACAACTACACGAAGACTTCTGTTCTTGGTTCCAGCGCACAATCAAGACCAATAGAGGTAAGGAGACCAGCTATGGTCAAGCGGCTAAGACCATCGACGTTGCCATGAAGGTTATTGTCGGCTACTGCTATCTGCCAAGATTGGAAATCGCTGTCCGATTAGCACCAAGACTTCATGCGACGATTGATACGCTAATCCTTAATGATCTAAAAAAAGATCATCGAGACAACTCAGAAATCAGGGCTATCAACACGCTGGCCGATATTACCCAAGACAAGTATAAAAAGCTCCAGGAACTCCTCAACAAAGAAGCCAAGAAAAAGGGACAGATCCCGATCGATTATGATGACTGTCTCTGGAGGCGTCTTAAGGAGCTAAGGTAATCGTGAGGGGGGCCCCCCACGGTCGGGCCTACCCAGCCGATATTCGGCCTGAGCCGCCGACTGCAGGGGGACTCTTTGTGATATGGGGAAAATGGACGGAATGATCAACGGGGCAGGACAGAAAAATCGTCAAAAATACCCATGAAAATCGCGGGGCAAAACCCTGTAGGATATCCTCCTACAGGGAGGAGACATGCTCCGAATGAACCAAAT
>JBGOYY010000033.1:0-29121 GCA_041479905.1 Candidatus Aminicenantia bacterium | reverse complement strand
TTCTCGCCGCGCTCGATCTCTCGGGCGATGGCGATCTCGCCCTCGCGGGTCAGGAGCGAGATGCTGCCCATCTCGCGGAGGTAGAGCTTGACCGGGTCGGTCGTCCTCTCCAGCCCGTGCGTCGAGACGAGGTCGCTCTTCTTGCGCTGAGGGATCATCTCCTTCTGGCGCGAGTCCAGGATCTTGATCCCGTAATCGCCCATCGACGACAGAAAATCGTCGAAATCCTCCTCGGAATCCAGGTCCTCGGTGAAGGTCTTGTCAATCTCCTCGAAGAGGAGATAGCCTTGCTTGCGGCCCTTCGAAATGAGCTGGGAGATCTCGTCTTTGTGGAACTTATTGTCCGGTGACACGGTGCGCACCTCTTTTCATGTGGTTCTTCCGTCCTCACGGCATCGACAGGATCTGTTTCGTGATGTCCTGCTTCTGGTAGAGGAGGGCCAAGAGCTCCTCCTTCTCCCCCCGTTTCTCCGAACCGGCGATCTTCTGCTGGATGTCCTTCAGCCGGTTCTGAAGGTGAACCTTGCGCAGGGACTTCAGGCACTCCTGGGCTTCCTCGATCGAGGCCCTGGACGATTTCTCGAAAAGGGCCTTGGCCAGCTGCGACAGGATGGCCGCAGGAACCTTGCCCTGCAGTTCGTGGAAATTCCATTCCTGGTCGTGCTTGAAGCAGTCCAGGATATATTGGAAGATCGGCTCGCTCTGAAGCCCCTGGAAGATCTCCTCGCCGCACTCGGCGAAGACGTAGGGGGCGACCGACCGGTCTTCCATCAGGATCTGGAACAGGCGTTTTTCCGCCGGGCAGAAAAGCCTCGCCTCCTCCTGGCCCTTGCCCGGGGCCCTGTTCTCGACGATGCTCCGGATGAGGTCTTCGCCGATGCCGAGCTCTTGGCTCGCCCGCCGGAGGTATTCGCTCCGGGCGACGGCGTCGGGGACCTTCTCGATCTCCCTGACCACGGCCCGGACGATCCGGCCCTTCTCCTCGGGGATGGACATCGAAACGTCCTTGGCCAGGGAATCGATCAGGAACTTGAGCCCGGAGACCGCCTTTTTCTGGAGGGCCAGGTACTTGTCTCGGCCGTTCTTCTTGATGAACGCGTCGGGGTCCTTCTCTTCGGGCAGGACGAGGACCTCGACGTTCAGGCCCTTTTCGAAGCCGAGCGGGACGGCCCGCGCTGCGGCCGCCATCCCGGCGCTGTCCCCGTCGTAGTTGATGACCATCCTCGAGGCGAAGCGCATGGCCTGTCCGACCTGCCAGGCCGTCAGGGCCGTCCCCAGAGAAGCGACGACGTTGCGGATCCCGGCCTGGAAGAGCGCCGAGAAATCCGTGTACCCCTCGACCAGGATGACCGTCCCTGCGTCCCGGATGGCGTCCTTGGAGAAGTTCAGGCCGTAGAGGAGCTTACCCTTGGAGTAGAGGGGCGTGTCCGGAGAATTCAGGTATTTGGGCTCGGCGTCTATGACCGTCCGGCCGCCGAAGGCGACGGTCCTTCCCGTCAGGCTGAAGATGGGAAAGATGACCCGTCCACGGAACCGGTCGCGGTATTCCCCCGTCCTGGAGCCGGGGAGGACGAGGCCGCCCTTCTCGAGGAATGAGACAGGGACGTTCTTCGCCTGGAAAAAATCGAGCAGGGCGGTCCAAGAGTTCAAGGCGTAGCCGATCTTGAGGGTCTGGATGGTCTCTTCCGTCAGGCCCCGTTTTTTCAGGTACTCGAGGGCTCTGGCCCCCTCCGGGGTGTCGTACAGGTTTTTCTTGAAGAAGCCCAGGGCCAGGTCGTTGATCTTGAAGAGCTTTTCTTCGAGCTTGAGGATCTCCGGACGGACCCCCCGCTGCTGGGGAAGGGGGACGTGGTACTTTTCGGCCAGGTGCTTGAGGGCCTCGGGGAAGGTCAGGTTTTCCCTCTCCATGATCAGGGAATAGATGTCCCCGCCGGCGCCGCACCCGAAGCAGTGGTAGAGCTGTTTCTCGTCGTCGACGGTGAACGACGGCGTCTTTTCGGTGTGGAACGGGCAAAGTCCAACCCACTTCCGGCCCCTCCGCTTCAGGGTCGTGTACTGGGAGGCGATCTCGACTATGGACGAGGCTTGCCTGACCTGGTCAATGATCTCCATGAACGTTATTTGGTCCGCGCGTTCTCATAGAATATAGGGACGGAAGTCGGCCTTGTCAAGCTGCTCTATTCATTATTCTTTCGGACGATTCCCGCCCGTTTTTCCGCGCTAGAGATGGTTGATCGAGCTGGCCAGGAAGGCGGCGCCGAAACCGTTGTCGATGTTGACCACGCCGATGCCGCCCGGGCAGGCGTTGAGCATGGCCAGCAGGGCGGCCAGCCCCTTGAAACTCGCTCCGTAGCCGACGCTCGTCGGCACGGCGATGACCGGGACCTTGACCAAGCCGGCGACGACGCTCGGGAGCGCCCCCTCCATGCCGGCCACGGTGACGATGACCCGGGCTTGACGGATCCTATCGAAGTGGCCGAGGAGCCGGTGGAGGCCGGCGACACCGACGTCGTAGATCCGCTCGGTCTTGTTCCCCAAAGCCTCGGCGGTCACTGCCGCTTCCTCGGCCACCGGGATGTCGGACGTCCCGGCGGTCAGGACGACGATCGTCCCGCGGCCGGCCGGTGGCTTGGACTGTTCCCGACTCACCGTCCGGGCCGCCGCGTTGTAGACCGCGCCCGGGAGCTTGGACTTGACCTTGGCCCAGACCGCCGGTTCGACTCTCGTGACCAGGAGGTTCGAGCCCTTCTCGAGGATCTCTTGGGAGATGCGGCCGATCTGGGCCGGGGTTTTACCCAGGCCGAAGACGATTTCGGGCACGCCCTTGAGGACCTCGCGGTGGTGGTCGACCTTGGCGAACTCGAGGTCGCAGTAGGGGTAGCCCTCGAGGAGCTCGAGGGCCTTGGACGGCGAAATCTTCCCGGCGTGGACTTTCTCCAGGATCTCTTCCAACCGCTTTTTCACCCCCCTATTTTACCACAGGCCCCAAGCCCCGGCACAGTTGCGATTGAGTTGCCGCCCGAGCGGTGATGGGGTGCCGTTCATAGCCCCCGTAGCGGAGGGGGCTCGCCCTTCGGGCGTAGGAACAACCGGGACTGGTTCCCGGGGGGCCGGGGGAGATGAATGGCCCCCATCACCGCTATGACGGGCGGCAACCATATTGTCAAAGCGGGCCGTCTCGTGTAAAATAGGGCAAATCACAACTGCGTTCTGAGAGGAATAACCGTGCGCGAACAACGATCGAAAAAGGACGAGTACCAGAAAGCCTTGGCGGCCTACGGCCAGGCCGTCAAGGAATTCCACAAGGGCGACTTCGAGAAGGCCACCGAGCTCCTCAAGGGCTTCATCGAGAAATTCCCGGTGGACAAGGAGATCGTGGACCGGGCCAAATCGTACCTCGCGATCGCCCAGAAACGGCCCAAGAGGGAGAACGTGTCCCCGAAGGGCTTCGAGGACCACTACCGCTACGGGATCGTCAAGATCAACCAGGGCGATCACGCCGGGGCTGTCAAGATATTGGAGAAGGCTCTCGAGTTCAAGGAAAAGGAAGGGTTGGTCTATTTTCTCCTGGCCGACGTCCACAGCCTGATGGGCCAGACCGACACCGCCCTCGATTATTTGAAAAAGGCCATCCAGAAAGACAGAACGTTCTCCGTTGTCGCCCAGAACGAACCGGATTTCGAGGCGCTCTGGGAAGACAAGAAGTTCAAGCTCATCGTCAAGCTTGCATGAAAAGGAAAGCCGTCGTTCTTCTTCTGGGGGGTGAGGAGGGCGCGGGCTTCCTGCCGCTTCTCGGCCGGCCCCTGGGCGCCTACGCGCTCGAAGCCGCCTGCGGGATCGACCCGGAGGCCGTCCTGGTCCTGGCCGGCGCTGGCGCCGCGATCCGGGACGGCTGGGAAAGCCTGATCAAAGGCGTCGAAACGAAAACGCCGGTCTTCCTGTTCGCCGGGAAAGGGCGGAAGGGGGGACGGCGCGCGGGCGTCTTCCCGGCCCTCGTCACGGCCCGGGCCGTCCTCGAAAAGTATCCCGACCGCGACATCCTGGCCGTCCCTGCCGGCCTGCCCCTTCTCCGTTCGCAAACGCTGAGGGCGCTCCTCCGCGTTCATGCCTCCAAGGGCTGCGCTCTGACTTTCCTGAGCGGAGGCGGAGAGACAGGTCTCACGGGGATCCTGGCCCTTCGTTCCGCCGACGCCTTCCCCTTGCTCCGGGGCATCTCCCCGTCGCGAGGCGCGGCCGGGTTCGAAGCCCTGTCCCTGCGCTTGACCAAAGCCGGGAAAAAAGTCGGCTTTTACGAATGCCCGGATCCCGAGGACGTCCTGCCGGTCGAGAACGGAGAAGATCTCGGCCGGGCGGCCGGCCTCCTGCGCCGGCGGAAAAACAGCTCTCTCGCCAGCAAAGGCGTGATCTTCCTCGATCCTGCTTCGGCCTGGGTCGATTGGGCCGCGGCGATCGGCCCGCGGACCGTCGTCTATCCCTCCGTCGTCATCGAAGGGCCGACGCGCGTCGGCTCCGACAGCCGCATCTATCCCCACGTCCATATCATGAATTCGCAGTTGGGCGCGAGAGTAAAAGTCCTGAGCTCCACGGTCATGGAAGACACTGTCCTCGAGGACAACACGCAGGTCGGGCCGTTCTCCCGGTTCCGACCCAAGACCCGGGTCTGCTCCGGGGCCAAGGTGGGCAATTTCGTCGAGATGAAGAACACGGTCTTCGGCCCGCGCTCCAAGGCCCAGCACCTGAGCTACCTCGGCGACAGCCGGGTCGAGGAGGACGTCAACGTTGGGGCCGGGACGATCACCTGCAACTACGACGGCGTCTCGAAAAACCCCACCTACATCGGCGCCGGGGCCTTCATCGGCTCGGGCACGGAGCTCGTCGCCCCGGTCAAGGTCGGGCGGGGCGCTTATGTCGCCGCGGGCTCGACCATCACCAAGGACGTCGCCGCCGGCGCTCTAGCTATCGCCCGCGCCCGCCAGGTGGAAAAGCCCGGCTGGGTCCTGGAGAAGGTCCGGGAGCGGAAGAATAAGAAAAAGGGATGACGACCATGAAACGGAGCGAGCTCAAGACTTATTTCAAGAACGGCCGGGCCTTGGTTTCGGCCCGGACCTACGCCACGGTCAAGACGAAGAGGGCCTGCGCCAACGCCTTCGCCGTCATCAAGGACGACCGGGAGACGACCTGCATCGTCGATGAGTCGAAGCTCGGCGCCCAGAAGTTCCTGGGGTTCGAGGGCGACTGGAGGATGATCACCTTCGACATGCTCCTGCCGTTCAGCCTCGTCGGGTTCTTCGCCGGGGTTTCCGGGGCCCTGGCCGAGGCGGGGATCAGCATCTTCACCGTTTCGGCCTATTCCACGGACCATGTGTTCGTGAAAAGCCGGGACCTCGATAAAGCCGTCAAAACGCTCGAGAAACTGGGCATGTCCGTCCGCCGGCTCTAGGGCCGGGTCCGGTCTTCGGGCGAAGGAGGGCCGGGATGCCGGTCGTCGTTCCCCTCGCTGAGATCAAGAAAGTTCTGGCCGCGATCGACCCCATACCGCTCGTCGAGGCAGGCTTCGCCGCGTATTCGCGCGGCGACGTCGTCGTTCCCCCGGTGGGCGAACTCGTCTTCGACGATCCGCCGGGCGACGTCCACATCAAGTACGGCTACATCAAACGCGACGATTTCTACGTCATCAAGGTCGCCTCGGGTTTCTACGACAACCCGAAACTCGGCCTCCCCTCGGGCGACGGCCTGATGCTCGTTTTCAGCCAGAAGACCGGCGTTCTCGAAGCCGTCCTTCTGGATGAAGGCTACCTGACGAACCTGCGGACGGCCGTGGCCGGAGCGGTCGTCGCCAAGTACCTGGCGCCGAGCCGGGTAACCGCGGTCGGCATCGTCGGCGCGGGCGTCCAGGGCCGGATGCAGCTCGACTGGCTCCGGCGGGTGCGGAAGTTCGATGAGGCCGTCGTCTGGGGAGTCGATGAAGAGGAGCTGGCAGCTTACCGCCGGGATATGGGGCATACCGGCATCAAGATCCGGACGACGCTCCGGGCCGAGGAGGTCGCGGCCGCGGCCAATCTCATCGTCACCTGCACGCCCGCGACGGCGCCCATCATCAAGGCCGCGTGGGTCCGGCCGGGAACGCACATCACGGCCGTCGGCTCCGACACGGCCTCGAAGCAGGAGCTCGAGGCGGCCATCCTGGCCCGGGCGGACCGGGTCGTCGTCGACAGCCTCAGCCAGTCGGAGCTGCGGGGGGAAGTCTACAAAGCCGTGAGCGCCGGCGCGATCGGGAGAGACCGTCTGGTCGAGCTCGGGCGGGTCATCTCGGACGAGAAGCTGCGGCGGGCGTCGGATAGTGAGATCACCGTGGCCGACCTGACCGGTGTCGCCGTCCAGGACATCCAGATCAGCAAGGCCGTCTGGCTGGCCGTCCGTTCGGCCCTATAAAAGTCAAAGGTACTTCTTGACGACGGTGTCCATGGCGCCCATCTGACTCTCTATCTCGGCGACCATCTTGAACTGAGTCCGGGCGCGGTCGAGGTTGTGGCCCTCGCGGTGGATCTTGAAGTAAACGTCGCCCTTGAGGTGGTCGGTGAGAAAACGGATGCCGCACTCGAGTGTCAGCAGTTTAGCCGAGAAGGCGAGGAGGTCGGTCTCCGCGGGAACGAGGAAATCCCGGGCCGCGTCGAGGTAGCCGGCGGCCAGCCGGTCGAAGAGCCCGAGGTCGAAGCCGACCTTGGCCAGGTCACGCTCGTCCTCGGCGGCCGTCGCCGCGCCCAGCCGGACCGAGTCGCCGAAGTCGTAGAGGATCGACCCCGGCATGACCGTGTCGAGGTCGATGACGCAGACCCCTTCTCCGGTCCGGTCGTCGATCATGACATTGTTGAGCTTGGTGTCGTTGTGGGTGACCCGCTCGGGGATCCGGCCGGCAGACAGCCCGCCCACGACCTCACCGGCGTCCTTCTCCCGGGCGACGACGAAATCGACCTCGGGCTTGACGGCGGCGGCCCGGTTGACGGGGTCGTGTTCGAGCGCCGCGAGGAAGGCCTCGTAGCGTTTCCGGGTGTGGTGGAAGTCGGGGATGGTCTCGTGGAGGCGTTCGCCGGGCATCCGGGCCAGCATCTTTTGGAAGTTGCCGAAGGCCCTCGAGGCCGAATAGACGTGGCGGAGATCCTCGACCTGGTCATAGGTCCGGGCCCCATCGATGTAGCGGAACATCCTCCAGTAGGTGCCCTCGGAGGTCCGATGGAAGGACTTCCCGTCGCGGGCGGGGACGATGTTGAGGGTTTCCCTGTCCGGGTCGCCGCCGGCGGCGAGGATCTGTTCCCGGGCGAAGCGCGTCACCCGCTCGATATTCTCCATGAGCTTTTCCGGCTCGCGGAAAACGAGGTGGTTGATCCTCTGATTGACGTATTTCACCCGCCGCCCCGCGTCCTCGAACTCGGAGCAGTAGGTGTCGTTGATGTGGCCGGAAGGGATGGGGCAGGACGAAATCCAGCGGCCCTCGACGGCGAAGGCGGCGCAGATCCTGTCCAACTCGGGCGACGGCTTCTTTTCCATGGATAACCTCGGCACTCGAGATCCCGGCCCCCCGGGTCAAGCGCCCATTCTAACGAAGCCCCTCCGGCCTGTCAATGCGTCCGGCTTCCGCTCCCCGTCCGCTCCCGGCTCCCGCCCGGGCGCCGTCCGGCCCCGCCGCCGCCACGCCTTCCCGAGGAGCTTCCGCCCCGGTCCGAGGGCCGCCGTCTCTCCAGGCGCTGGCCGGCCAGCTTCTCCAGGCTCAGGTCCCTGGCGAAGAGGTCGTCGGTCACGGGAAACTCCGGGACCTTCATGCCGATGAATTTCTCGATGGCCTCGAGGTGGTCGGACGTGGCCTCGCTGGCCAGCGTGATGGCCAGGCCCGTGGCCCCGGCCCGGGCCGTCCGGCCGATCCTGTGGACGTAGTTTTCACAGTCCTGGGGAATGTCGTAGTTGATGACCATCTCCAGGTCGTCGATGTGGAGCCCCCGGGAGGCGACGTCCGTGGCCACGAGGAGAGGGAAGCGTCCGGCCATAAAATCCTCGATGATCTGCAGCCGCTCGCTCTGGCGAAGGTCGCCGCTGAGGAACTTGGCCTGGAGGCCGTTGGCCTGGAGCTGTTTCGCCAGGAGGAACGCGGTGTGCTTCATGTTGGTGAAGATCAGGGCGTTCTTGGGGTTGCGCCGCTTGAGCAGGCCGAGGAGGAAGTTGAGCTTGATGTGGCTCTTGACCCGGTAGAGCTCCTGGGAGATCGTGTCTACGGTCAGCTGTTCGGGCGTGACCTCGATGAAGGCCGCCTCGTTGAGGTAGGCCTGGGCCACCCTTCGCGAGAGCTTGTTCAGCGTCGCGCTGAAGAGCATGCTCTGGCGGTCGGTGCGGTCGGGCATCTGGCGGACGAGGTCGCGGAGGTCGGGCAGGAAGCCCATGTCGAAGAGGCGGTCGGCCTCGTCGATGACCAGGAAGCCGCACTCACGGAAGTTGAGGCGCTTTTTCTCAGCGAGGTCGAGGAGGCGGCCCGGTGTCCCGATGATGATGTCCGGGCCGGCCTTGATCTGGGCCAACTGGGCGACGTAACCGACGCCGCCGTAAAAACAGCCGATATGAAGCCCCAGGGGTCCGTTGAGGATTCGGGCCTCGCCCTCGATCTGGACGGCCAGCTCCCGCGTCGGGACGATGATCAGGGCCTTCTTTTTCGACCCGCGGGTCTGCTTGAGCAGATGCGAGAAGAGGGTGATCAGGAAGGCCGCCGTTTTTCCCGTCCCGGTCTGGGACTGGACGGCCACGTCCTGGCCTTGCAAGGATTTATCCAGGGTCAGCTCCTGGACGGAAGTCAATTCCGTGTAGCCTCTCTCCGCGATGGCCTGCTGGAGCCTGGGATCGAGGTTGAGTTCCGTAAAACGCATTTTCATTCCTTTTCGGACGGGGGGTCAACCCTGGGGGGGATAATCGCCGCAGGGAGTGATCTCACGGGCGGGGGGTTCTTTCCGCTTCGTTTCTGTCCAATGATCTATTCAGATCGTAATATTACCATAAAACCGGGGGCCGGCTCAAGCCGGGAAATTCCGCCCGGCCGCCCTCCCCGCCGGAGGGGCCCCTCTCGGGGGACAGGAATAATGCCTTGACAAGACCGCTCCCATGCCTTATTTTCTCTGTCTCCGCGGGCCATGGATTTCCGGCAGGCGCCGATTCCCCGTCATATGGGAAGGCGCAGGGGGACATTCCGAGGGCGTGATGTGATGAGCGGCAAAACCATTCAATCTCTCGTCCAGAGCTGGGAGACGGTCAGGTTCGAGCTCCTGAACACCCGCATTTCGGGCCTCAACCTGAGCGTCGAGGGCTCTCCCGTGGACAGGTTCGTCCGCCGCCTGCGCCGGGAGATGGAAGCTAGAAGATTCCGGCTCAAACCCGAGATTTACCTGACGGACGGCTGGGGCTGCCCCGACCGCACCCCCGTCATCGGGATCCCGTTCTACCTGGCCGACCCGCGCTTGGCCCGCCTCGAAGAGGAGCAGAACGATGAGATCGAGGACCCGCGAACGATCATGATGCTCCTGCGTCACGAAGCCGGCCATGCCGTGAACTATGCCTACCGGCTCTGGAGGCGGTCGAGCTGGAGCGAGATTTTCGGGCCGTTCACCAAGCCCTACCGCGATTCCTTCCGGCCGAACAGGATGAGCCGGCACTACGTCCGCCACATCGCCGCCTATCCTTACGGCCGGACCTACGCCCAGAAGCACCCGGACGAGGATTTCGCGGAAACCTTCGCTGTCTGGCTCGCGCCCCGTTCCGGGTGGCGGCGGCGTTATCGGAACTGGCCGGTCATCCGCAAGCTCCTCTACGTCGACCGGCTCATGAAGGAGATCCGGCGGGAGGCGCCCGAGAACTATCGCGGCCGGCATCTCCGTCCCGCCGACCGGATAAACCTGACCCTGGCCGAATACTACGGGAAAAAGGCCGAGCGGTTCCGCCGGGGCGCCCGCGGCTACGTCGACGACAGTCTCCAGGAGGCCTTCCCGGCCTCCCGGGGACAGGTTCTCCGGCCGGCCTCGGCCCTGTTCAAACGGTATCGGGACCGCCTCGTCGAACGGGTGATCCATTGGTCCGTGCTGACTCCTCCGGAGGCGGCCACCCTCGTTCGCAAGCTCGAAGCCAGGTCCGCCGCCCTCGGGCTGAGCTACAGGCCGGGCGCGGAAGGGGAGAGGCTGATGGACGTCGTTTCCCTGGTGATAGCGCTGGCCCTCGATTTCGCGTACACGGGCCGCTTGACGGGCTGAAGCCTAACGCCCGACTCTTCTCCCCCCGCTCTTCATGTTGAAGATCGGCAGCTGCATGTCGAAGGGGGGGCCTTCGAAAGCCGCCTTGAGGATGGTCTGGAGAAGATGGGGATAGTCGATCCCGGCCTGCTCCGCCGAACGCGCCAGGCCCATGCCGCTGTCGAGGCAGGGGTTGCAGTTGACCTCGAGGACGCGGGGCTGGCCGTCTTCGTCGAGCCGGACATCCACCCGCCCATAGCCCCACCCGCCCACGGCCCGGAAGGCCTTGACCGCCGTTTTGCCGATGAGCGCGGTCAGCCCGGCATCGACCTTGGCCGGGCAGATAATGCGCGTCCGCTTGTATTCGACGGACGTCTCGACCCACTTCGCCGCGTAGGACATGATGGGCGGGATGGCCAGAGGAAGCCGCGAATAGTCCACCTCGGCCAGCGGCATGACCTGGATCTTCCGGCCTCCGAGGAGGCCGACGTTGAACTCGCGGCCGGGCAGGAAATGCTGGACGAGCGCGGGCTGCTTGTAGGTGGACAGAACGCCCCTCGCTTTCTCCTTGAGGGCCTTTTTTGTGTGGACGACGGAACCCCGGTCGAGGCCGATGCCGGCGTGCTCCTGGGCGGCGTGGACGATGAGGGGGAAGACCCATTTGTGCCCGTTGATATCCGAGACTCGCTCGACGATCACCGTCGAGGGCGGGATGGGGATGCCCGCGCCCTTGAGCAGGCTCAGGGCCATGTACTTGTAGCGGTTCAAGCCGAGGCCGAGCGCGGGAGAGCCGGTCATCCGGTAACCGAGCATGCGGATGAACGCGGCGATGCGCATTTCGTAGAGAGCCCCATGGACGACGTCGTCGTACTGGTTGAAGACGATGTCGGGCCGGAGGCGGATGAGCTTGCGCTGGAGGCGGGAGAGGTCGCCGGCGATGGGAATGACGACGACCTCGTGGCCGGAGCGCCGGAGGCCGCGGGCGATCCCCCGGATCATTTGGCGGAGGTGCCAGAGGCTGCCCTCGTCGGCTTTTTCGGCGGGCTGCGAGTCCTCGTAGGAGTTGTAGATGAGCGCGATACGGAGTTTCTTCATGCGCCTTCCGATCACCCTTCGGCCTTATTTTAAAATAAGCCAGGGGTCTTCTACAAGCGCAAAGACGCGTTATCTTAATAAAACGGCTTCCTAGATCCAGTGCAGGATGGGGATGAAGACGATCAGGGAGATAACGACAACGGCCCAGATCGTCCCGACCGTGATGAGCTTGGCCTTGAGCGTCTTCATGTCGTGGACCCAGAAGGCGACGACGAAGAAGGTCAGGTATCCGAAGAGGAAGATGAGCCACGGCGCGCTGCGGCTCCACCAGGGATAATCCCAGGTCAGGGCGCCGACGCCGTTGAGCAGGTACTCGACGAAAACGCAAAAGGCCGAGCCGGCGATGGCCACGACCCAGCGGTTGGGCAGGCCGAGGATCTTCGCCTTCTTGTCCGGCAGGAGCATCTTGGTCCAGATGATGCCCGAGACGGCGAACATGAACATGATCTCGATGTTCAGCCCGACCAGGATGAGATAGGCGGTCTTGCCCGGGGCTCCCCAGACCGGCGCGTAACCCGTGAAATGCATGACTAGGCCGTTCCAGATCTCATTGAACCAGTCCATGCCCCAGAAGGCGAGGCCGGCCAGGACGAGGCTCCAGTTGCGCTTCTCGACCTCCACGGTATAGACGTAGAAGGCGAACGCCAGAAGGACGACGACATACCACTGGAACTGACTGCCGTCGCGCAGGATGGCCAGGGCTTGGGACGCGGATTCGGTCATGGAACCTCCTTTGTCGAAACGGATTCGATGTTTGCCGTCGAAGGGGATTGTAGGGGCGATCCCGGACGGATGTCAACCGGCGGGAAAAGCAGAGGACGGCGGCCGCCTTCGAGGCGGCCGCCGTCCGGAGGATTCTTTCGAAAAGCTTATCTGTCGGCGAAGGCGAAGACCGTCAGGAAGCCGTGCTGGCTGATCTTGGCGATGAGCTCGCCGCTGACTTTTTCCACGCTGTCGCTCGTCTGGTGGTAATCTGCCGTCATGGCCGCCATGTAATAAACGTAGGGGACCTTGACGGAGGCGAACGAGGAGTGGTCGGAGCCGCCGCCTCCGACGCCGAGCGCGTTGAAGCGGAAGGCCAGGTCGAGCCCGATGTACTGGTTCATCTCGCGGGCGATGTCGGCGAAAGGCGTGCCCTCGGTCAGGTTGACCGAGACGAACCACGGAGCGCGGACCTTCTTGACGAGCTCCTCGGCGCCGGGGACGCCGTAGGCCCGCATCGAACGGGCGAGCATCTCAGCGTCGTAGGGCCGGCTGATCATGTCGTAATTCAGGTAGCCCACCGTCTTTTCGATCGGGTAAGTGGGATTCTGGGCGTAGTAACGCGATCCGAGGAGACCTTCTTCTTCTCCCGTCCACAGGGCGAAGACGATGGAGCGTTTCGGCTTGACCGGGCTCGCGGCCAGGGCCTTGGCGATGTTGAGGACGCCGACCGAGCCGGAGCCGTTGTCGTCGGCCCCGTTATAGACGTAGCCGTCCCACATGCCGTTGTGATCGTAGTGCGCGCCGACGACGAAGACCTCGTCCTTGAGCTTCGGGTCGGAGCCTTCGATGATGCCGATGACGTTGGTGCCGCGGACGAGGGCCGTATTGGACGTCGTGGCGATGGTCATCTTTGCGCCCGGGACATCCATCGAAGCGGACTTATAGGTCGTCTCGATCTTTTTCTTCAGGTCGTCGATCGTCTGGCCCGTCCCCTCGAGGAGGAGGTTGGCCATCTCGCGGGTGATCATCGTCGCCGACCCGCCGCCCATGCCCATGGGCGTGCCCGAGTCGCCCGCAAGAGACAGCCTTCTGCGAGGCTTGTTGATGATGGGACGTTCGTCGTTGGGTTTGCGGACCACGGACAGGGCCTTGAAGACGTCGCTGTCCTTGCCCGTGTTCTGGACCTGGACGACGGCCGCCGGCCCGAGCTTGGCGATCTCGGTGATCTTGCTGAACCGGTCCGGGCCGCCGCGCATCATCATGGCCATTCTGTCGCCCTGGGGAGCGGCCGGGAAGTACTTGTCCTTGAGCTCCTTCTTCGTCTGGAGGGGCGACTTGGGGTCGTCACGGCCGGGCGCGTCGGAGAGCAGGAGGACGATCTTGCCTTTGAGGTTCAGGCCCTTAAGCTCGTCGAAACCGACCGACGGCTCGCTGATCCCGTAGCCGACGAAGACGACGGGAGCGGTGAGGGTGCCCTCGGCCCCGCCCATGCCGCCCTGGAAGTCGATGCCGCCATGGAACGTGCGGCTCTTGAGCGAGCCGCTTTTATTGACCTCGATCGTGACCGAGGTCTGGGAGTCCGTGACTTCCTTCATGGCGAATTCCTGGAAATAGGTCCGTTCCGGAGGTGCGCTCGGAGCCTCGCTCCGGCCGCCGCCCATGCGGAAACCGCCCCTCATGGGAACGTCGCCGGCGGGCTTGACGCCCCACATCTTGAGCAGGGACGCGGCGTACTCGGCGGCCAGGGCGAAGCCGCGGGTCGCGGTCTCCCGGCCCTCCATGAGGTCGGACGCGATGTAGGTCAGCATCGCCAGGGAATCCTTGGCGGTGATGGCCTCGAGGCCCGCCTTGTACTTGTCGGGGGCGGGCTGGGGCTTGTCGACCAGGCTCAACGCTTTCTGGACGTCCTCGAGCTTCATCTGCGGCTGCTGCGGGGCCTGGGCCCGCAGGCTGATGAGTGCGGCGAAGACGAGGATTACGGCCAATACGTTCTTTCTCATTTAGACCTCCACCTGAAATTCATAGCCGACCTTTTGACGCGGCGCGGCCGACTTTCTTCCATCGGGCCATCGAACCTATCACCCAGCCGGGGGAGGGGCAAGAAGGACAGGAAGAAATGGACTCGGGACGGGCATTTGGTTATCATAAGCTCGAGGCGTCGGATGCGCCGGGAAAATCCCTTGAGAGGTCGATTCACATGAACATCAAGAGTTCGCTCCTGCTTGCCCTTTGCTTCGGACTGGCCCTTCTCGCCGCCGGATGTAAAAAAACGGAACCCGAGCCGGCCGCGGCCGCTCCGGAGTTCGGCTGGCAGATCGACCAGTTCGCCGACCTGAGGATCCTGCGCTACCAGGTCCCCGGGTTCGAGGCGCTCACGCCATCCCAGAAAGAGCTGGTCTATGACCTGAGCGAGGCCGCCCTCTGCGGCCGCGACATCATTTTCGACCAGAATTACAAGCACAACATCAAGATCCTCCGGACCCTCGACTCGATCGTCGAGGGCTACAAGGGCGACAAGAACGATCCCCGTTGGACCGCGTTCATGACCTTCGTCAAGAGGGTCTGGTTCTCCAACGGCATCCACCACCACTACTCCGCGGACAAGATCCTGCCGGGGTTCGACGCCGACTATTTCGCGGCCCTGGTCAAGGGGTCGGAGGGCGTGACATTCCCTCTCGTCCAGGGGCAGTCGGTCGACGATTTTCTGGCCTTCCTGCGGCCCATCCTCTTCGACCCGGCCGTCGCCGCCAAGAAGATCTCCCAGGACTCGACGAAGGATCTGGTCACGAACTCGGCCGTCAATTTCTATGAGGGCGTCACCCAGGCCGAAGTCGAGGCCTACTACAAGGGCATCGTCGACGAGAAGGATGCGACGCCGATCTCCTACGGCTTGAACACCCGGGTCGTCAAGAAGGACGGCAAGGTTGTCGAGGAGGTCGCCTCCATCGACGGCCTCTACGGGGCGGCCATCGCTAAGATCGTCTATTGGCTGGAAAAAGCGGCCGGCGTCGCCGAGAACGACCGGCAGAGGAAGGTCATCGAAGCCCTCATCGCCTACTACAAGACGGGCGACCTGGAGAAGTTCGACGAGTACAACATCCTCTGGGTCGAGGACCTCTCGTCGCTCGTCGATTTCGTCAACGGCTTCATCGAGGTCTACAATGACCCGCTTGGGACGAAGGCCAGCTGGGAGTCGGTCGTCAACTTCAAGGACCTGGCTGCCACGAAGCGGGCCGACACTCTCTCGGCCAACGCTCAGTGGTTCGAGGACAACTCCCCGATCGACCCGCGCTTCAAGAAAAAAGAGGTCAAGGGCGTTTCGGCCAAGGTCATAACCGCGGCCATGCTCGGCGGCGACTGTTACCCGTCGACGCCGATCGGCATCAACCTGCCCAACGCCAACTGGATCCGCAAGGACTACGGCTCGAAGTCGGTGACCATCGAGAACATCACTTACGCCTACGACCAGTCCTCCCTCAAATCGGGCTTCGGCAAGGAATTCTCCTATTCGGAGGAGATCCTTGAGCGGGCCAAGAAATACGGGCCCCTGGCCGGGAACATCCACACTGATATGCACGAGGCCCTCGGACACGGCTCGGGCCAGCTGCTGCCCGGCGTCGGGCCGGAGTTGCTCAAGAACTACCACTCGCCGATCGAGGAATCCCGGGCCGACCTCTTCGCCCTCTACTACATCATGGACGACAAAATGGTCGAGATCGGCCTCCTGCCCAGCATGGACGCGGCCAGGGCGGAATACGACGCCAACATCCGCAACGGGCTGATGACCCAGCTCACCCGGATCGAGCCGGGCAAGACGATCGAGCAGGCTCATATGCGCGGCCGGGCCATGGTCTCCCAATGGGTCTACGAGAAGGGCAAGGCCGAAAACGTGATATCGCGGGTGACGAAGGACGGCAAAACGTTCTTCGTCATTACCGACTACCAGAAGCTGCGCCGGCTCTACGGCCGGCTCCTGGCCGAGGTCCAACGCATCACGAGCGAGGGGGACTATGAGGGAGCGCGGAACCTCATCGAGACCTACGGCGTCCAGGTCGACCAGGAGCTGCACAAGGAAGTGCTCGGTCGGTACGCCAAGCTGAACCTTGCGCCCTACAGCGGCTTCGTCAATCCGGTCTACACGCCGGTCATCGAGAACGGCAGGATCGTCGACGTCAAGGTCTCCTATACCGAGGGCTACGTTGAACAGATGCTGAGGTACGGAAAGGCCTATGCGTTCTTGCCGGCCAAATAAGCCGTGTCATCCGAAAATCCTTGCTTATATCCCGGCTTCCTGATATTTTTATAAATAATATCAGGAGGGATGATGGAAGAAGAAATCGGACATATCACACATTACTTCCCCAAGATCGGGGTCGCCGTGGTCGAAGTCACGACCGGAAGTCTGAAGGTCGGGGAGACCATCCACATCAAAGGGCACACCAGCGATTTCACCCAGCCGGTCGAATCCCTTCAGCAGGAGCACCTGTCGGTCCCGGAGATCAAGAAGGGCGTCTCGGCCGGCATGAAGGTGAAGGAGCACGTCCGGGAAGGCGACAAGATTTATAAGGTTAAAGAAGGGGCTTGAGCCCGCGCCCATTTCCTCGCGGCGCTCCGGCGCCGACGGCGTGTTAGCGATCGGCTGGTTCGACCTCCTCGGCCATCCTAACCACGATGGCCGTGGACGGCTATCCCAAGGACCGCGGCATCGTCCCCGATCACCCCGTGTCGCCGACGATCGAAGATCTCCTGACGGGCCGTGATCCGGTCATGGAGCGGGCCTTGCTCTTCTTGGGAAAGAAATAAGAACCGCGTTCCCCTGTTCGCGGGACAAAGAAAAAATGCCCAGGGCGGGATTTGAACCCGCATGGCCTTACAGCCGCGACATTTTAAGTGTCGTGCGTATGCCTATTCCGCCACCTGGGCTCGTTTTCACCCACGATGAGCCGGCCGCAAGCTAGAGTTTTCAATCCGTATCGAATTGCCTATTTGATTATATGATAGGGGCGAGCCAAAGACAACGGAAGTCCTCGGAAAGAGGAAGAGAGGATTGACAAGACCCCCCGGCGGGGATATCTTCGTCCCGAGAAGGAGGGTTTCCGCCATGGCCATTCCCGGGTTGACGATCATCGGCGAGTCGATCAACGACTCCGTGCCCTCGACGAAGAAGCTGTTCGACGAGAACGACGTTCCCGGCCTGCTCGAGCTGGCCCGGAGCCAGGACGAAAAAGGCGCCGCCTACATCGACGTGAACGTGGGGTCGCGTTCTCCCGAGTTCATGGCCGACCTGGTCCGCCGGATCCAATCGGTCACGGCCAAGCCCCTGTCCATCGACACGCCGGACCCGGCCATCGCCGAGGCCGGCCTCCGGGCCTACGACCCCGGGAGGGCCGGCGGGCGGAAGCCGATCCTGAACTCGATCTCGGCGCTCCGCCTCCAGATGTTCGACCTCTGGGCGGTCCGGCCGTTCATGCCCATCCTCATGGCCTCGGAGCGGTTCGAGAGCGGCGCGAGCTGCGCCAACGCCAACCGGACCGCGGAGGAGACCCGGCGAACGGCCCGGGCCCTGCTCGAGGAGGCACGGCGGCGAACCCCCGGCTTCACGAACGACCAGGCCGTCATCGATCCGGGGATCGCCCCGATCGGGAGCGACTGCGAGGGTCAGCTCAGGCGCGTCCTGGAGTCCCTCGCCCTCATCCACGCCGACCCCTTCTTCACCGGCGTCCACATGTCGGTGGGGCTGAGCAACTTCACGGTCATGCTCCCCTCGAAGCGGGCGGACGGGTCGCCGGTGAAAGGACCCCTGGAAAGCGCCTTCCTGACCCTGGCCATGCCCCGCGGCCTCGATACGATCATCGGCTCGACGGTCCGCAAGTACGAGATCTTGCCGGCGGGCCATCCGGCCCTGGCCTGCCTCGAGGACATCCTGAAGCTCGAGGGCTTCGACACGCTCATGCGGCTCAAGGAATTCTATGCCTGAGTCGTCCGTGCGGCGTCACATCGAGAACAAGATCTTCCACGTCGAGCTCCAGACTCCCAAGCGGAACTCCGAGGACATCGAAAAGGACCTCCGGACCTTCGAGGAGAAATACCGGAAGGTCGTGGAGGCGGGCTGGATCGTCTGCATCACGGACAACCCCATGGGCCTGCTGAGCTACGGGGCCACCGAGACGATCGAGCTCTTGGGACTGCCCGTCCATCCGGAACAGCTGATGGTCCACCTCAACACGTTCCACCCCAAGAAGGAGCTCGACGAGATCCTCGCCGCGTTCATGGCGGCCGGCGGCAAAGACCTGCTGGTCGTCTCCGGCGACGGCAGCCAGCGGCTCCACCGGCTCGAGCCGGTGGAGATCGGCGTCGAAGCGGTGACCGTGACGTCGGTCGAGCTCCTCCGCTACATCGACCGGGAGTATCCCGGCAAATTCACGTGCGGCGTCGCCTTCAATCCTTACGAGCCGCAGGACTCGGAGCTCGAGAAGATGGGGCGGAAGGTGGACGCCGGGGCGTCCTTCATCATCACCCAGCCGATCATCGGCCGCGACGAGAGGCTGACGGGGCTCGAGCCGTTCCCTCTGCCGGTCATCCTCGACGCCTGGATGTCGAAGAAGCTCCACCTCCTCTCCGAGTGCGTCGGCCACGAGATCCCCGAAGGGACGCCCTACGACCCCATGGAGAACCTGAAAGAGCTGCGGAGGAACTACCCGGACTACGGGTTCTACCTGGCCATCCTGGGTTTCAAGACCCAGTACCCCCTCCTCCAGGAGATCTGGAAGTGAGTTCGGGGAAACCGATGTCTGCCCTCTATTACGACGTCGACCTCGAGGTCGTAAAGGACATCAGGAGGTAAGCCATGGCCGATCAACAGCCGACCGCTATAGCCGTCGCACCTTCCGTCAAAGAGCGTTTCCTCTCCCTCGACTTCTTCCGCGGCCTGACGATGTTCCTCCTGATCGGGGAGAGCACCCTTCTTTACGAGCACTTCCGAGACCCGGGGCTGGCCGGGACACTCCTCCACACGATCGGGACGCAGCTCGACCATCACCCCTGGGCCGGATTGCGTTTCTGGGACCTTGTCCAGCCGTTTTTCATGTTCATCGTCGGCGTCGCCCTGGCCTTTTCCGTGGCCAAGCGCGAAGAGCGCGGTGAAAGCCGGGCCGAGACCACCCGGCATGCCGTCGTCCGGGCGTTCGTCCTGCTCTTTCTCGGCTGGGCGCTCTACTGCATCGGGCCGGGCCGCATCACCTTCCGTTTCCAGAACGTCCTGGCCCAGCTCGGCGTGACCTACGCCATCGCCTATTTCCTGATGAGGCGGCGGCCGCGGACGCAGATCGCCTGGAGCTTCGCCTTCATCATCCTCACCGAGGTCATCTACCGCGTCTTCTGGGTCCCGGGATTCGACCAGCCCTTCGTCCCGGATCACAACTTCGGATCGTGGGTGGACATGCTCATCTCGGGCAAGCTCTCATCGGGCCACTGGGTGGCGTTCAACGCCATCCCGACGGCGGCCCACACGATCTGGGGCGTGCTGGCCGGTCAATGGCTCATGAGCGGCCGGACGCCTCGAAAGAAGATCGCGTTGTTGGCGGGCCTCGGCGCGGCCGGGGTCGCCGCCGGCTTCGCCCTGACCGCTGTCTCGCCGATGATCAAGCGCATCTGCACGAGCTCGTTCGTCGTCGCCAGCGGCGGTTTTTGCCTCTTGGCGCTCGCCTTCTCCTACTGGCTCATTGATGTCCGCAAGTTCAGGAAGTGGGCCATCTTCCTCAACATCGTCGGCATGAACTCCCTGTTCATCTACTTGTTCACGGAAAGCGGGGGGACGTCGTGGGTCACGAGACTCGTCCAGCCGTTCACGATGGGACTCCTCGGCTGGACGGGCGCACTCTCCGGAGCGATCGTCACCAGCCTGGCCTCCTGGGCCGTCCTCTGGTCGATGTGCTACTGGCTCTATCGGAGGAAGATCCTCATAAGGATCTAGGAGGGCCCGGGACCGGCGGTGCGGCGAGGTCGGGCTTGGCGTCGCCGAAAATGTAGTGGTTGAACCAGGCCAGATTGTGCTCCATCACGGCCCGCATCGACTTCGGCTTGGTGATGCCGTGCCCGTAGCCCTTGTAGACGACCATTTCGACGGGGACGCCGCGGTCCTCGAGTCCCTGGCGCAGTTCGTAGGCATTGGGAATGGGGACGCGCCTGTCGAACTCGCCGTGCTGGATGAGGGTCGGCGTCGCCGCGTTCTTGATGTAGGTCATGGGCGAAGTCTTGGCGTAGATCGCCGGATCGTCGGCCGGGTCGTCGCCGAGATAATTGATGGTGAAGGGTGTGATGTCGGTGTTGTAGTAATAGGTGGCCCAGTTCGAGATCCCGGCCCCGACAGAGATGGCCCTGAACGCCCGCGTCGAGGTCGTCAGGAAGGCGGAGATGTAGCCGCCCTGGCTCCAGCCCATGCAGCCGACGCGACTCGCGTCCACCCAGCCCTTCTTGACCAGATGGTCGACGCCCGAGAGGACGTCCCAGGCGTCACCGACGCCGAGGTTGCGGTAGTTGAGCGTCCGGAACTTCGCCCCGTAGCCGGCGCTGCCCCGGTAGTTGACCTTGAGGACGAGGGCGCCGCGGGCGGCCCAAATGTCCGAGGGGTAGTAGCGCGAATCGCCGCTGAGGAGCGCCGGCCGGTCGACGCCCGTCGGGCCGCCGTGAATGACGCAGAGCAAGGCGTACTTCTTCGCCGGGTCGAAATCGGTCGGCTTGATGAGGACGCCCTCGATCACCGTTCCGTCCTTGCTCTTCCAGGAAATGACCTCCCGCGTCCCCAGGACGAACGCCTCGACCTGTCCGGTCATCCGGGTCAGGGCGCGTGCCTTGAAGGGGAACTCCGAGACGCAGATTTCGGAAAGCGTTGTGGGCGAGGCGGCCGTGAAGGCCAGGCGTTTCCCGTCCCGGGAGAAACTGAAGCCCGAGACGATCGCGTCGTCGGGCGCGCTGAGCCGGGCGATCTGGAGCGACTCCGGGTCGAGGCGGTAGAGATGCGCGGCGGTTTTTTGCATGCCTGAGAAGTAAATGCCGTCAGCGTTCCAGGCGACGGCGCCGGGGTTCTCGTCGAAGGCGCCGGTCAGCGGCCGGATGGGGCCGCCGTCGGCGGAGACAAGGGCCAGGCCGATGTTCCGGGCGAAGTAATCGAGCCGGCCGCCGGCGCTCGAGAAGAGGATCGATCTGCCATCGGGCGACCAGAGAGGGGAGGAGTCGGGGCCGGGCTGGGCGACGATCTTCCTGACGGTGTCTCCGGCCAGGGCGAGGACGTAGATGTCCGACGTCCCGCCGTTGATGAGGTCGGGGTTGAGCGCAGCGCTAAAGGCGATCCTCTTCCCGTCGGGCGACCAGTCGAATCCGCCGACGGTGAAGGCTTTCCCGCTCGTCCGGCGTCGGCCGGCCCCGGGCGCGCTCAGGGCTTCGGCCACGTCGACGGTCCAGAGGTGCGTGTGCGTATATTCGCGGCGGACGACTTCGTAGTCGCCGTAAGAATCCTTGCGGTCCTTGGATTCCTTGGTCACAGGGTCGGCCGCGGTGAAGGCGATCGTCTTGCCGTCGGGGGACCAGTCGAATCCTCCGACCCCGGTCTCGGACTTGGTCAGCTGGACCGCTTCGCCGCCGTCGGGGCTGATGACGAAGAGCTGGGATTTGTCGTCGACGCGGCTCGAGGTGAAGGCGAGCGAACGGCCGTCGGGCGACCAGGCCGGTCCGGAGGAGGATTTCTTGCCGCGGGTGAGCTGGCGGACTTCCCCGGCGGCGATGTCGGCCAGCCAGATCTGGGTGACGTAGGCGTCCTGTTCCATGTCGGTTTCCGTGACGGTGTAAGCGATCCGCGTCCCGTCGGGCGAGATGCGCGCGCCGCCCACGGACTTCAAGGCCATCAGGTCCTCGACCCTCGGGACGCGCTTTGAGGTCTCTCCGCCCGATGCAGCGGCCGTTGTCTGGGCGGCCACGAACGCCGCCGAAAAAATAGCGCCCAAGAAGGCCGAGAAAACGAGTGTTCTGAGCAGAACCCGTGTTTTTCGCCGCATGAAGGACCTCCTCGAATGAAGACGGTTCATGTTCCTGACCCGAGCCTTTATCCTACGACAGGACATACGATAGGACAAGACCCGGCGTCGCTCCGGACACCGGGCGGAGGCTTATTGAGGGCGAGGTTTCAGATCTTCCGGTCGGCGACCCAGAGGTTGTCGTATTTGAGGACGGGGAGGTCTTACTCCGGATATCTGAAGAAGAGCTTGATGTACTCCATGTTCAGCGCCAGGAGTCTTTTGCAGTCTTCCGTCGCCCCGGCGATGGCCAGCCCTTCTTCCAGGAACTTTTTCGCCGGGGCCAGGCCGACGGTCGGATCCTGCTTGTGCATCTTGATGATCATGTAGGCGACGTTATTTTTCCCCCAGGCCACGAGTCCCGGCCGTCCCAATCCTTCCGCTTGCCGGGTATATTCGAGGTAATGCTGGAGGGCTTCGACGTATTTCCCGTCCCGGTCATACCTCTCGGCGCTCTCCTTGGCCGCCAGCCATTTGTCGTAGGATATGGCTTGACGGTCAGCGACCGTCTGGGTCTGTTCCCGGCGCGGGGAGGCGAGGATCGTTCCCATGGCCGCGGCCATGAACACAGGTAATACCCAAGACACGGCTTTGCTCATTTTAAGAATACGATTCTCATTAAATTTGTCGGAATGGGGCGGCGGATATTGAATTTTCCGGGGAACCGGCCAATATCTTCCTCTACGACGCCGGCAAGCGCCTTGTCCCGCTCGGGGTTTCGCGTCGTCCGAAAATAATCGGCTGAGATATTGAATATATCAGGCGCCTGGCCGATAATGGCCTCGGGATGAAGTTCAAGGCGCCGATTTGGGTCCGCAGCATCGTGGGGATTGCGGTCATGGCCGGCCTCATCTTCGTCTCCTCGGGGCGTCTCGACTACTGGCAGGGTTGGGTGTATTTCGGCGTCAACCTGGCCATCGTCGGCCTGACGATGTGGTTCATGCGGAACGACCCCGGGCTCGTCGCCGAGCGCCTCAACCCCGGCGAGGGGACTAAGATATGGGACAAGGGCTATTTTCTGCTCTCGACGCCCCTCTATTTCGCGGCCGTCATCCTGGCGGGAATCGACGCCGGGCGCCGGCATTGGAGTCCCCACCCTGCAACGGTGTTTTATATTATGTTCCTGGCCGTTTACATCGCCGGTCAGGGACTATTCCTGTGGGCCAAGAAGGTCAATCCGTTCTTTTCGAGCGTCGCCCGCATCCAGACCGAGCGCGGCCAAACGGTCTGCCGCGAGGGCCCTTATCGTTTCTGCCGTCACCCCGGGTATCTCGGCGGGATCCTCTTCGGCTTGGCTACGCCTCTCGTTCTCGGCTCCTACTGGGCGCTCATCCCGCAGGCGCTGGCCACGGTCTTCCTCGTCGCCCGCACCTGCCTCGAAGACCGCATGCTCAAAAAGGAATTGCTCTGGTACACGGAATACACGAAGGCGGTGCGATTCAGGCTCGTCCCGGGCGTCTGGTGACGCGTCGTGCCCCGAACAAACCCCGGCATTCATGCCGGGGAGTGTAGGGTTTGACAGCCTCGTTCGTCCTCGGATATATAACATTCTTTGAGATCTTCCAGGAGGGCCAGAACGTGAATATAGAACCCCGCCTTCGTTTCTTTTCCAGACTCGGTTTGACCGCGCTTCTCCTCGTCGTCGCGGCCGCGACGCTCCAATCCGCCGCGACGGCCAGGGTCACGAGCCCGAAAGAACAGTTCGGATTCTCGATCGGCGACGACTACCAGCTCGTCAACTACAAACAGCTCGTCGCCTACTGGAAAAAACTCGACGCCGAATCCGACCGCATGAAGCTCGTCGACATTGGCAAGACGGCCGAGGGCCGGACGATGATCATGGCCATCGTCACCTCGCCGGCGAACCACGCGCGTCTGGCCCGCTACAAAGACATCGCGACGCGCCTCGCCCTGGCCAAGGGCTTGACCGACGACGGCGCGCGCCGGCTCGCCGCCGATGGCCGGGCCGTCGTCTGGATCGACGGCGGGCTCCACGCCACCGAGATCCTCGGCTCCCAACAGCTCGTCGAGCTTGTCTGGAGGATGGTCAGCGCGAACGACGCCGAGACCCGGCGCATCCTCGACGACGTCATCCTGCTCGCCGTGCCGGCCAACCCCGACGGGCTCGACCTTGTCGCCGACTGGTACATGCGGGAGAAAGAGCCGGCGAAGCGCTCCATGAGCGGCGTCCCCGTGCTCTACCAGAAATACATCGGCCACGACAACAACCGTGATTTCTACATGAACACCCAGGTCGAGACGAAGGCGATGAGCCGCCAGCTCTACATCGAGTGGCATCCCCAGATCCTTTACAACCATCACCAGACCGGGCCGGCCGGGACGGTGCTCTTCGCGCCGCCCTTCCGCGACCCCTTCAACTACGTCTTCGACCCGCTCGTCCCGGTCGGGCTCGACCTCGTCTCGGCCTCGATGCACAACCGCTTTGTCACCGAGGGCAAGCCCGGGGCGACGATGCGCTCGGGCGCCGGCTATTCGACCTGGTGGAACGGCGGCCTGCGGAGCACCGGCTACTTCCACAACATCATCGGCATCCTGACCGAGGCCATCGGCAACCCGACGCCCGTCGACATCCCCTTCATCCCCGAGCGCTTGCTCCCCAAACAGGACTACCCCTATCCCATCGCGCCCCAGAAGTGGCATTTCCGCCGGTCCATCGAGTATGCCATCACGGCCGACATGGCCATCCTCGACGTGGCTTCCAAGTATAGGGAGGATTTCCTCTACAGGCGCTATCTCATGGGCAAGCACGCCATCGAGCTCGGGAGCAAAGACTCCTGGACCATCGTGCCCGGGACCATCACCGAGGTCCAGGCGGCGATCGACAAGGACAGGCGAGCGGCCGCGGTCGGGGCTCAGGACCAGGGTCAGGCTTCCGCCGGCCGGGGCGGCTTCGGCAGGGGAGGAGGCGTCGCGATCAAGTATTATGAGGGCATTTTCGACAAGGCCAAGCGCGACCCGCGCGGATATATCATCCCGGCCGACCAGGCCGACTTCCCGACCGCGACCAAGTTCGTCAACGCCCTGATCGAGAGCGGGGTCACCGTCCATCGGACGACGGCCGACTTCGCGGTGGCCGGGAAGACATATCCCAAAGGCTCGTACGTGGTCATGACGGCCCAGGCCTTCCGGCCCCACGTGCTGACCATGTTCGAGCCCCAGGACCACCCGAACGACATCCCTTACCCGGGCGGGGCGCCGAGGCCTCCCTATGACGCGGCCGGATGGACGCTGGCCTACCAGATGGGCATCGCCTTCGACAGGATCCTCGACGGCTTCAGCGGGCCGTTCCAGGCGGTTCCGGGTGTCGTCAAGCCGCCGCCGGGTGTCTTTGAGAACGCGGCCGGCGCGGCCGGGTTCCTTCTCGACCATCGCGTCAACGATACGTTCGTCGCCGTCAACAGACTGCTCAAGGCGGGGGAGGAGGTCTACTGGCTCAAGGCGGGTTTCGAGGAGGGCGGGAAAATCTACCCGGCCGGGACGATCTATGTGAAGACGAGGCCCACGGCCGCGGGTCTGCTCCGGAAAACGGCGGCTGAGCTCGGCCTGAACGTCGGGAGCGCGGCCGTCGCGCCGAAGGGCGAGGCTTTCAAGCTGCGTCCGCTCCGCGTCGGGCTATGGGACAGCTACGGCGGTTCGATGGCCTCGGGCTGGGTCCGCTGGCTGCTGGAGCAGTTCGAGTTTCCCTACGAGCTCGTCTTTGCGCCGGCCCTGGACGTGGAAGATCTCAACGCCCGGTTCGACGTCCTGATCTTCGTCGGCGGTTCGATCCCGCGTGCTCCGGCCTCGGGCCAGGGGGGGGCGGGCTTCGGTCGGGACTTCCAGCCATCTGCAACGGCGAACGTCCCCGATGAGTATAAGAACAGGATCGGGCGGATCACGGTGGAGAAGACGATCCCCAACCTGCGGCAGTTCGTCGAGGCGGGAGGGACAATCCTGGCCCTCGATTCGGCCACGGTCATTGCCGAGCACTTCAACCTGCCGCTGGCCAACGCCCTGGTCGAGAAAGCCCCCGACGGAACGGACACGCCGCTGCGGCCCGAGAAGTTCTATATCCCCGGGTCGGTGCTGCGGGCCCGTGTGGACATTACGCATCCTCTGGCCCACGGCATGCCCGATACGGTCGACATCTTCTTCGACAACACGCCCGCGTTCACGCTCCTCCCGGACGCGGCCCTCAAGGGCGTAAAGCCCGTCGCCTGGTTCGACGACGGCAAGCTCCTGCGGAGCGGCTGGGCCTGGGGCGAGTCGTACCTGCATAGGAGTGTCCAGGTCGCCGAAGCGGCGGTGGGAAGGGGAAAGGTCTTTCTCTACGGGCCCGAGATCGCCTTCAGGGGCCAGCCCCACGGCACCTTCAAGCTCCTGTTCAACGGCATCTTCTACGGCCCCGCTGTGACCGTCGAGCTAAAATAAAAAGAGGGTGCGGACGAGGAGGACGACGCCCATCGCGGCGAGGAAACCATAGACGAACTTGGCGAACAGGTCGTGCGTCAGCTTCCTGTTGACGAGCCCTCCGAGGACAACCCCGATGGCGATGGCCGGCAGGGAATAGAGATAAAACCGGAAAACCTCGCCCGTCCACATCCCGGCGATGCCGTGCCCGGCGAGGATCATCAGGCCGGTCGGCAGAAAGTACCCCTGGAGCGTCGCCCGGAAGCGTTCAGGCGGCCATCCCCGGAGCATGCCGTAGGCGACGACGGGCGGCCCGTTGGTGTTGGTGGCGCCCCCGAGCACCCCCGCCGTCCAGCCGACGAGCCAGGGCAACCAGGCTTTCTCGTTCCTGATCCTGGCCCCGGGCCGGGCCAGGCCGAAAACGCCGTAGAGCAGGATGAGGATGCCGAGCGCGATCTTAAGCGGTTCCTCGGGCAGGCGGGCCAGACCATAGATCCCGAGCGGGATGCCCAGCAAGGACGCGACGATGAGTCTCGCGACCGACTTCATGTCGCCGCCCCTCCAACTCCTCGCGAGTATTATCATGGAGATCGTCGGCCCCATGAAGGCGACGAGCGGCGTCGCCGTCTTGAGCCCGATGACCATCGCCAGCAGGGGCATGGCGATGACCGCGTCGCCGAAGCCCAGGGCCGAACGGACGAAAGCCGCGACGAAGATGATGCCGGCGACGGCGGGCACGTCTAGCCTTTCTTCTTTTTCCTACCCAGGATGCCGCCGCTCAGGAAGAGGCCCGCGCCGAGGACGAACCCGAAATTGTACCAGGCTCCGGTGTTGTGGACCTCGTAGAACCGGACGTTACGGCTGAAGATGGAGATGACGAACGTCACGGGCGAGATGAAGCCGTGCCAGAGGCCGAGCAAGAACCCGGCCGTCCGGCCCTCGGCGTCGGCCGTTTTCTCGAGGTCGTTCCGGCCGGGCGCGCAGCCGGCCAGGACGAGCGCCGCGATGATGATCCCGGTCAGGATGATCGAACGTCTCATGATGCCCTCCTTGGGAGAAGGGCGTATTGTAGCCGAAAACCGGTCGTCCCTCCAATATCAATCCATTCGACAGCGGCCGGGGCCCCGGCGGAGCTTGCATTTTTCGGACGATCGGCATAAAATTAATTCTCCAACAATAATTCATCCAAAAATCCCGACCGCAGGAGGACATCATGAAAGGGGACCCTAAACTCATCAAGGCGCTCAATGCCCTGCTCGCCGACGAGCTCACGGCCATTGACCAGTACATGGTCCACTCGGAGATGTGCGACAACTGGGGCTATGGCAAGCTCCACAAAGCCATAGAGAAACGGGCCATCGACGAGATGAAGCACGCCGAGAAGCTCATCGGCCGCATCTTGTTTCTCGAAGGCCTGCCCGTCGTCAGCGACAGCAAGAAGATCTTCATCGGCGCCGACATCCCGAAGATGTTCACCAACGACCACAACGCCGAGGAAGGGGCCATCAAGTCCTACAACGAGGCCATCATCCTTGCCGGCAGCGTCAAGGACTTCGCCACCCGGGAGATCCTCGAGTCCATCCTCAAGGACGAAGACGCCCATATCGACGGCATCGAGGAGACCCAGGACCAGATCGGCCAGATGGGCCTCCAGATCTTCCTGACGACCCAGGTCGGCTGATACCCGCGCTCTCGATGCTGGCTGCGGCCCTTGTCTGGGGGTCGGTTAGATAAAAATGGGGACGAAAACCCCGCCGCTCAAGAAGAAGATCGAGACCTCGGCCATGAGCCGGCGAAGCTTCCTCCGTTGGAGCGCTCTCGTCGGTTCGTCGGCCGCCGCCTCGAAAGGGCTTGCCGCCGGGTTCCGCCGGCGCGACCCCCGTCATGCCCTGGTCGAACAGGCGCCGTCCGAGGAACGCATGATCCGGACGGGCTGTCCCTCCCATAACTGCGGCGGCCGCTGTCTGCTCAAGGTTTTCGTCCGCGACGGCGTGATCGTCCGCATCGAAACGGACGACCGTCCCGGCGACACCATCGCCGACCCCCAGCTCCGGGCCTGCGTCCGCGGCCGGGCCTACCGCAAGCGGCAGTATCACCCCGACCGCCTCAAATATCCCATGAAGCGGGTGGGGAAGAGGGGCGAAGGAAAGTTCGAGCGCGTCAGCTGGGAGGAAGCCCTCGACCGGATCGCCTCGGAGTTCAAGCGGATCAAGGCGGCCTACGGCAACCAGGCTTTTTACGTTCCCTACGGCACGGGCAGTTACAACCAGATCAACGGCCGGCAGACGGCCCAGCGGCTGATGAACCTCTACGACGGCTCCCTGGGCTTCTACAACAGCTACTCGTGGGCCGCGATCTCCGCGGCGACTCCCACGGTCTATGGCACGAGCGTCACCGGAAACCAGCGCCAAGACTGGCTCAACTCCAAGTACATCCTGATGTGGAGCTGGAACCCGGCCGAGATGCGCGACGGGACGAACAGCGAGTACTTCGTCCAGAAGGCCCGGGAGAAAGGCGCCCGGGTCGTCTGCGTCGACCCGCGGATGACCCTGAGCGCCGTCTCGCTCGCCGACGAGTGGGTCCCCATC
>JBGOYY010000032.1:0-29697 GCA_041479905.1 Candidatus Aminicenantia bacterium | reverse complement strand
TCATCCCTAACTATGGGACGAGGCAAAATTGGCCCATGAATGCTCATTCAGCCAGCGCAGCAGAAAACCAATTTCTTATCAATAAAAAGCTATACGCCGTGCAGCCGATGCGACCGCCTCTGGCGGAAGCAGATTTTCGGTATCCCGAGGGACTATATCGGGCGTTTTCTGCTTAAGAGAATGGAATGAATCCGGAGGAAGATCATGAAGCCGGTCTCGATCGCGCCCGGGCCGAGAAGCTCCCCCGTCCTGTCAGGGCCGGATCGTTGGCCGAGATGAAACGTCCATTCCCTAAGTCGCTGTGGATGGTCTGGCTCGTCCTGGCGCTGGCTGTCATTCTGCGTTTTTATCACCTCGGCGCCCGTCCCTTGTATCATGACGAACCTTTCCACACCGTCGTCCCCGCGATAGAGCCTCCGTCGCTCATCGTCGCCGCGAATTATGGGAGTATTTTGTATCCGCTCCTTATCCACGGGCTGCTACCTTTGGGAACGGCGACCTTTATGGCGAGGCTGCCGGCCGCTCTATTCGGCATTTTGAGCGTCTGGCTCGTTTTTCTCATCGGAAAAAAGCTGTTTGGCCGAAAAGAGGCCGCGCTCGCCGCTTTTCTCACAGCGACATCGACCTATCTCATTTATTATTCTCAACAAGCGCGAAGTTACTCGGGCATGGTCCTCCTCATTCTCTGTTCTTTGTTGTTCTATCTGGACGCCCTCAAAACCGGCCGGCTCCGGTCTTGGATTTTATTTATTCTCTTTACGGCCTTGTCCGGATATATGAATTTTTTTTCCTTGGTGATGATTCCGGTTTACGTTTTTTTCTTCGTCTTCGAGCTCTTTGAGCAGCGGATTTTGAAACGACCTTCAGCCCTCATCCGTGTCGGTTATCGAAATGCCGTGGCGCTCGTTTTGAGCCTCGCGGCCATCTTCGTCCTTGTTTATTTCCTCTATCTTCCGGCCAAGGGCCAGCCGGCGTCCGAAAATCTATTCCTAATGTTGCCCCACAGTCTGAGAAGTGTCTTCAGGGGCGAGCTGACGGTGCAGCCCTTGTCCTTCACCGTCAGCACCCTGAAAATTCTGCTCGGATTCTTTGTCAGTCTGGTCCTTTTTTTCTTCAAGATTGGGCTCGTGTTCCTCGGGATTTTTTTCGGCGCGCGAGGCAAACCGCGGGAGCTTGTCTTGCTCCTCGCTGGAATATTCATCCCGATCGTTTTGTTCAGCCTCTCCAATCCGCCGGAGATCTATTTACCTGCCGATAGAAAATTCATCTTCCTCCTGCCCTTTCTTTTTTTGATGATGGCCAAGGGGGCGACGGGATTTTCCTCATTTATCGCGCGCCGACTCGTCCCCGGTCATATCCGCGGAAGACGGACGGAGCCGGAACGGGTGACGTTCGCCTGCCTCATCCTTCTTCTCGTTTTCGGGGAATTCATCTTCATCCGAGATTTTCAGGTGACAACGTGGACCTTGACGTCTTTTCCTCTCGAACGGAAAGCGTCGGACTCCGTTCTTCGGACGATCAAAGACAAAGGAGACCAGCGGGTTTTTTCCGATGACCCGGCCGCTCTTCTGAATTTTTTTACCGTTCGCCGGATCTCGAATATGGATCGCAAGCGGGAGTGGCTTTTATTTTGCGAGATGGGCGATCCGAGACAGACGACGGCGGTCACGACGCAGACGGAGCTGTGGATTGTCCTGAAACAATCGCCCCTTGACGAGGCACGGATCGCTCGCTGGACATCTCTTTCTCCTGACCTCGAGATCAGGAGTTTTTCGAGATCGACGCTTCTTTATCTCCCGAGTCCGGACATACCGCTTTGGGAAAAATACGCCGCAGCCGTCAGGATGGTCCTCGACCTCCCCCGCTCCAAAGACGCGAAAGACGCGTATCATCTTTTCCTCTCGAAGGTTTATCTGATGGCCGGAAAAAACCTTGAAGCCGAACGGGAGCTCGATGCTCTGCGTCCCGAGATGTCGCGCTTCGTGCGGAAAGAATGGCTGAGAGGTCTAAAAAACCGCCTCATAGAGGAAGTCTTCATTTTTCTCAATGAAAACGCTTCCCAAGCCCATCGTGAGGGCCGTTGGGATGAGGCTGCAAGGCTATGGATCAAAGCGATGAATCTTGATCCGACGAATGTCGAATTCCGGGGACGAACCCTGTTATCGCAAGCTGATTCCTACGCCTTGAACGGAGACAAGGGAAAAGCTGTCGACGGATATCTCCGCGTCCTCCCTTTCTGCCAAAATCTCAAAGATGAAGAATACGTGATCGAGAAGATTCGGAATATCCGGACGGCGCCGCATGGGTATATCCTCTGGCGCCGCGACAACATCTGGCATTTGAGATGGTGGAGTCATCGGCCCCTCGAGTTTTCCGGGAAAATCGTAAGCGCCGATCCGGTTCGCGGATGGCAAAAGATCGGTCTGACGCGCGTCGACTCCGTGACCTCAGCCAAGAACGCCTTGGAGTTTCGGGGAAGAACTCTTAGAGGGAGGGTAAAAGGTATCAATATTCAACTCCAAAGCCCGACCAAGCTGACCTTGTGGCTTGATATCAAAGGTGAAGCGAATATCCTGGACAAGATCCTCATCGCCGGAGAGCCGTCGCGGCCGGTTCGCATGCCGTTTTTTCTCGAATGATATTTCGGCTTGGTCGCGAGGCGTCCGATCGCTTGCCTCACCCGCTCAACTCGTTCCGCCCTGAACAGCCTTGAATTCACGACCTTGACAGCGATCCCAGGCAGAAGATATAGTCAAACTGCGATGAGCGCGGACGTCCCCTTGATCGAGCGGGAAGCCCTTCGCCCGAGGCGAAATCGAATATCTTTCGCTCCCGGCGAGCTCCTTTTTTTCCTGTTTGTCCTCACGCTCGGCGGCTTTCTCCGCTTTTATCATTTGGGGCAAGTCGTCTTCTGGGGAGACGATCCGATCCATCAAGTTCGGAACGCCTACCAACCCCTCTCGTTCGTCCTGGCTCACAACAACCAGACGGCCTTGTCGACGATCGTCGTCCATTTCCTTCTCGCCTTCAGGCCGGTCGAATTCATGGCTCGGCTGGGTTCCGCCATCTTCGGTGTTTTGACCATCTTCGCCGTGTATGCCCTCGGAAAAAGGTTTTTTTCGCGAGGTGAGGCGACCATCGCCGCGACATTCGTCGCGGTCTCTCCATTTCTCATCAAATATTCGCAATACGCCCGGGCTTATGCGCTCTTCGCTTTCCTTTCTCTCCTCTCGCTCTATTTTTTCTATGAAGGCCTGAAGGGGTCGTCGAAGCGCGCCTGGCCGCTTTACAGCCTCTGCACCGGGCTGGCCGTTTACAACCATCTGGTCGCTTGTCTCATTCTGGTCGGATACGCAGCCTTCGTCGGCTTTCTCTGGCTGGAACGGAGATTCCTGGTCAGGAAGCGCGCCTCTCCACCTTCAAAAGACGAGATTCCGCTAAAAAAATTTTTTCTTTGGACGGCGGCATTCCTTGCGGTCGACGCTCTTCTTTATGTTTTGAATCCTGACGTCCTCGATTTTCTTCTGGGATCGGCCCAGAAAGCGGTCTCGCAACCCGCCGGCTACCGGATCTCGCTTTTATGGATCAATGCGATTCTCAAGGAACAGATCGCCCCCTATTTTAATATTTTCTACGGGTTGAGCTTAGCGTTGATCCTCATCGGAGCGGTTGCGTCCTTGAAAAGCCATTTCCGCCAAACGATGCTCTTCCTCTTTTACATCCTTATTCCCTTCGTCGCCTTTATCGCCATAAATCCCCGGGAAACGAACTATCTCTCGGCCTTCCGGTTTTTCATATTTATTCTTCCGGTCATCCTTCTCATGGTCGCCCGGGGGATCATCGTCCTATGCCGGCTCGGGGCATCGGCGTTGTCCAGGTTCAAAATCAAACGGTCCCCATTGTTCGAGACGGCGACGGCCGTGACTCTGACGGTGTTGATGGCCTCCGGATTTTTTGCCAACCTGAAGCCCTACTATACGATGTTTTGGCGTCTGAATCGTCTCCAGATCGATCCGCCCGTCGCCGATTATTTGAGACACAATGTTAAAAGCGATGCGTTGATCTATTTCGATGAATTCCCGATGTCGACCCTGAACACGATCGTCAATCCGCTCACCAAAGACCTCCGTTATGAGGACGCGGCGGCCATGATCCGCGACCACGTCGTTCCGGGCCAAGGCGAGAATGACCTCCTCTTCTACAACCTGAGCTGGGAGGAATTCAACGGCTTTATCGCCGGCCGCGATGTGGATTTGTGGGTTGTGACGAAACTCGATAACGCCGGCCGCCGGGCTCTCCGCCAGGAACTCCCGAAACATACAGATATCATGGATGCCCAAGTCGGAGAGACGGCCGTTCTCCGCATTCACATGCCGGGGGATTCTGCGGCCGAAAAACTGCTCAAGGCCTCCGAACTCTTGGTGGGTCTTCCGGTCGATGCCCGAAGGTTGAAGCACTATCATCTCCTTGCGGCCAAAGCGAAATTGATGGTCCGCGATGCCAAAGAAGGTCTGGCCGAGTTGAAGGCGTTTGATGAGATCCGTCTTCGCCCGTCCGACCCTCTCATCCCGCGGAAACAATTCGTGGAACGTATCCTGGACCGGATATTTGGTCTCTCCGATTCTCTCTTGTTTAGCCTTGATCAGGAACGCCTCCTTTACGAAATCCGCAGTCTTCTATTTTGGCATGGGAATAGGCTTCTTCGCGAAGGCCGGCCGGATCAGGCCTTGAGCATCTATCTCGAATGCCTGAAACGGGGAAATGATTGGAACGACGTCTTTCTCGAAAAGGTTCCTCTTCTTTTGGAGGAATTGGCCCGGCGCCGGCTGTCCGAAGAAGAAGCCACCCTCTGCCGGAAAGCCGTGGCGATGGATTCCCGCCGTCCCGAATTCCATTTCGCCTTGGCAAAACTCGTGGGAAGGCAGGGCAACTTTATCTCGGCCCAGGAAGAATATGGAAAAGCCTTCGCACCGGTGGTTTTGGCGTCCTCATTTGCCCGGGATCTCGAACATGAACCCGCTTGGGCTATCCTCTGGGAAAACGAAGGGGCGTGGCGGCTGTGCTTTCTGGCCCGGAACGATACCCGTTTCTCGGGGACGTTGAAGGCCACGGCGGCATTTCGCGAAGTCAAGAAATTTGGCTTCCAAAATAATGATCTCGTGCGATTCGCGGGCGGGACAATGTCCTTCGGGATCTCCGCCGGACCCGGATCGACGGAAACGATCGCTTTCCGAATTCCTCGATCTTCAACATTGACCATCGATATTCACGTGAACGGGGAATCCACTCCGCGGAAAATTCTCCTCCTGCCGGGAGGACGGGTCCCCGATCGGATCCCCTTTTCCGTTTCAGCTTCCTCTAGGCGGTGAGGCGCCCCACGTATTCACCTTGGGGAATAATCCTGAAGCCTTTGCCCGCAAGCGCCTCGAAACGGGCGAAGACTTTATTGGATGTGTCGAGTCGATTGGATTATAGAAATTGCATAAATTCTTCGTCTGTCATCTCTCAATCATTGAGAATCTTTCTCATCAAACCACGACCGATAGTTTCACCTCCATGGACAGCGACAACCGTGCAACGACCATCTTGGTGTCTAAGGAAGTGGTGACTTCCTTTTATTCGGATCACCTCAAAGCCGGCTTTACGCAGTGTGGAAATGACTTTCTTGCCGGTAATCTTCGGAATTCCGGTCATGCGCCAACCACAATCCGTTGAACTCCGACGAATTCAGAATGGGAAATCTTCCTCCCTTCGACTTCAAGGCACAATTCGATCGCTTCACGAACCCGCTTCATAAGCACGTCCAGAGTTTTTGCCTGGGTATGACATCCTTTTAATTCCGGGACCGTGGCCACAAAAAATCCGTCTTCATCTCGTTCAATGATGACATTGAATTCCCTTTTCATAAATCACCTCATCATCATTATATCTCTTGGAATTTAGTGTTACAAGTGTCCATATGTCCCCGAAGGTGATATACGGTCAGCGACTGCGGCAATTGACATCCTCGATTCGCCTTAATACGATACCGGACAGGTCCATGATTCCCGTTCGAGCAAGCCATCGGAACACCGAAGAATCGGATTCGGGTTCCGTTCTCCGCATTTCCCGGACCTGTAAGCGAGGTGAAAGATGAAACGAATCCCTATGACCGCTCTTATCGTCTTTTTGGTTCTCGCCATTACCGCCGGCGCGCAGACCAAGCCGCCGGCGACTTTCGCCGATTACGGCAAATGGGAGACCCTGGCCCCGGCTGGCGCGCGGGGAGGGTTCTCGCCGGACGGCCGATGGCTCGTCTACGCCATCAACCGCTCCAACCGCGAGAATGAGCTGCGCATCACCAAGCTCGCCGACGGCACGACGAAGGTCGCCGCTTTCGGCGGCCAGCCGGTCTATTCCGCCGACTCCAAGTGGCTGGCCTACAGCATCGGTCCATCCGAAGCCGAGCAGGAGAAGCTGCGAAGCGAGCAAAAGCCCGTTCAGAACAAACTCGGCGTTTTGAACCTCGCTGCGGGTGAGACCTCGACGCTCGAGGGCATCGAGTCGTTCGCCTTCAGTTCCGACGGCGCCTTCCTGGCCATGCAGCGCTACGCGCCCGCTCGGCCTTCGGCTTCCGCGGCTCCCGCGGCCCGGAGCGGTCCCGGCGCTGCGGCCGGGCCGGACGCAGCCGAGGAACGGCCCGGCACAACGCTCATCGTCCGCCAACTCGCTTCCGGCCGCGACACGACCTTCGGAAACATCTCCCAGTTCGCCTGGCAGGACGCTGAGCGCACCCACCTCCTGGCGATGATCATCAGCGCCGAGGGCAAAACGGGAAACGGCGTGCAGCTCTTCGATCCGGCGACGACCGCGCTGCGCGTCCTGGATTCATCGCCCTCGATCTATACGGACCTCGCCTGGCGGAAGGAGGCGGCCGATCTGGCTGTCTTCCGGGCCAAGACCGATGAGCGCAAGGACGGCCCGACGCAGGTCCTGCTGTCCTGGACGGAGCTCGGCGCAAAAGCCGAACGCCAGCGGGCCTACGATCCCACGGCCGATCCCACGTTTCCGGCCGGGATGAGGACCGTATCGTTCCGCCGGCTATCCTGGTCGGATGATGGTAAAATGATCTTCCTCGGAATGGCCAAGTGGGACGACAAGCCCGCGCCGCCGGCCAAGGCGGAAAAAGGGGCCGACACCGCCTCGGACAAGGAGCCGCTGGGGCGGACGGCCCGAAGCGGCGCCTCCGCCGCCGTCGATGAGCCATCGACCGTCGAGATCTGGCACGCCAAGGACGTCTTCGTCATGCCCCGCCAGAAGTTGAGCGCCGCCGCTGACCGGCGGCGGAGCATGCTTGCCGCCTGGCACCTTGACAGCGGCAAGTTCGTCCCGCTCGGCAAAGATCTGGTCAACGAGCAGGTGACGCCCATCCGGCGGACGCATTTCGCCTACGTCGCCGAGTGGTCGAAATACGCTTTTGACCGGACGATCGGCCGTCCGGCCGCCGACCTCTATCTCGTCGATATCACGACCGGCGCTCGGACGAAGCTCAAAGACAATATCATCGACGGCTACGTCCAGGCGAGCCCGGGCGGAAAATATCTCCTTTTCCTGCAGAACGATCACTACTGGACGTTCGATCCGGCCACGCGGGCGATCACGAACATCACCAAATCCGCGCCGGTGTCCTTCATCAACAAGGAGTCGGACGTGACGATCAAACAGAAGCCGCCTTTCGGTGTGGCGGGCTGGACGAAGGACGACGCGGCCGTCCTGCTTTACGATAAGTACGACCTCTGGAAGGTCGCGGCCGACGGTTCGAAAGCCCAAAAGCTGACCAGCGGCGCGGCCGAACAGGTCCGCCATCGGCTGGTCCGATTGGAGCCCGCGCGCGGCGGCGGAAGGGGGATGGGCGAGTTCGGTCCGTCCGCCGCCGAGGAGGGGATTGATCTCGGCAAACCCCAGTACTTGAGCCTATACGGGGAATGGACGAAGAAGTTCGGCTACGCCCTTCTCAAGCCGGGCGGAGAGGTTGCGCGTCTTATCTGGCTCGACAGGAGCATCGGCTCGCTGGCCAAAGCCAAAGAGGCCGAGGTCTATGGGTATATCCTCCAGGATTACGACGTCTCGCCCAACATTTTCGTCGGCGGCCCGGAATTCAAGGACGCGAAACCGGCGACAAAAACCAATCCCTTCCAGAGCAGCCAATCCTGGGGCCGGAGCGAGCTCATCGAGTATAGGACGGACAAAGGCCGGCGGCTGCAAGGAGCTTTGCTCTATCCGGCCGGTTACGTACCGGGCAAAAAGTATCCGATGATCGTCTACAGCTACGAACTGCTCTCGCAGAACGTCCATAACTATGTCGCGCCGTCCGACCGCAGCTACTACAACCTCAGCGTCTTCACCAGCCAGGGCTACCTCGTCCTGGAACCGGATATCGTCTTCCGGCCGCGCCAGCCCGGATGGTCGGTCGTGGAATGCATCACGGCCGGCGTGAGGAAGGTGATCCAGATGGGCGTCGTCGATCCCAAACGCATCGGCATCGTCGGGCACTCGATGGGCGGATTCAACACCGCGTTCATCGCCACGAACACGCACGGGATCTTCGCCGCCGCGGTCGCCGGAGCCCCGATCATCGACATGGTCAGCTATTACGGCGACCATCACTGGAGCTCGGGCATCGCCGAAACCGATCACATCGAAACAGGCCAGGAGCGCATGGAAGTCCCGCTCTACGAGGACTTGAAGGACTACATCGACAATTCCCCGTATTTCAACACCTATAAAATGACGGTCCCCCTCCTCCTCGAGGTCGGCGACCAGGACGGGACCGTGGCCTGGCATCAGAGCATCGAACTGTACAACGTCGCCCGGAGGGCCCATAAGAACGTCGTCATGCTGGCCTATATGGGCGAGGACCACGGCCTGCGCCAGGCAAAGAACCAGACCGACTACCAGCGCCGCATCCTGGCCTGGTTCGGGCATTACCTCAAGGGGGAGCCCGCCGAGCTCTGGATCGTGAACGGCCAGAGCTTTCTCGACCGCGAAGCGGAGATCAAGCGGCAGACAACGAAAAAATAGGGCTTTTTTCTGCGAAAAGCTTGTTAGGAGCGATATCGATGCGAAGAACATTCAAGCTGAGCTTTGCCTTGTTCCTTCTGGTCCACGGTCTTTGGGTCCTGGCCGCGAGCCAGGTCCCGACTCCCGAATCCGCCCTCGGGTTCAAGCCGGGCGCGGACATGAAACTGGCGACCTACGACCAGACGATCGACTATCTCAAGAAGCTCGCCGCGTCGAGCCCGGGCCTCAAGCTCATGGAAGCCGGAAAGACGACCCAGGGCCGCGTCGCTTACTACGCCCTGATCTCGAGTCCGGAGAACCTGGCCGGGATCGACCGCTTGCGGGAGATCGCCCGGCGCCTGGCCCATCCCCGGGGCCTGACCGATGAGGAAGCCCGCGCCCTCGCGCGCGAAGGCAAGGCCTTCGTCCATATCGACGGAGGATGCCACGCGACCGAAGTGGCCGGTCCGCAGATGACCCCTCAGCTCGCCTATGATCTTTTGACGCGACCGGAGGACCCCCAGATCCGGGAGATCCTCGAGAACGTCGTCGTCATGCTCTGGCCGACCTCGAACCCGGACGGCCAGCAAATGGTCGGCGAGTGGTTCCTGAAGAACCTCGGTACGCCGTACGAGTCGTCGGGGCTGCCGCGCCTTTATCAGGAGTACGTCGGCCACGATAACAACCGCGACGGCTACATGATCAACATGATCGAATCGCGCCTCATGGAACACGTCTGGCGCCAGTGGGAACCGCACATCATCTATTTCCATCACCAGACGGCGCCGTTCCCGGCGCGGATCTGGCTGCCGCCGTTCTCCGAACCCGTCGGGCTCGAGGCGCCCGATCTCTCCGCGCGCGAGGTGAACATGATCGGCATGGCCATCGCCAAGGGCCTCGAGGAACGCGGGCAGACCGGCGCCATTCACATGGGCACCTCCTTCGACGCCTGGTATCCGGGCTATGTCGACTACGCCCCCATCTTCAAGAATATCCCGGCCTTCTGGACGGAGACGGCGGGAAACATGGCCGCCTCCCGCGAATACACGGTCAAGGACCTGCCCCAGGCCTTTCGCGAGCTCCGGCCGCAGAGTCTGTACTCCAGCCCCTGGCGGCCCGGCTGGTGGCGGCTGGGCGACGCCGTCGCCTACGACGAAACGGCCTCGCTGGCGGTGCTGGAGTACGCGGCGAAGTACAAGGCGTCGCTGCTGTACAACCGCTATCAGGCCGGCCGCGATCAAATCGCCCGCGGGAAAAAGGACGCGCCGTACGCTTACGTCTTCCCGCAGGACCAGCGCGATCCCGTGGCCGCCGTCGAACTTCTTCGCCGCCTCGCTTTCGGAGGCGTGCGCGTCTTTCAGCTGACGGCTCCCGTCACTCTGAACGATGCGACCTACCAGGCCGGGACCTGGGTTGTCCCGACCGACCAGGAGTTCGCCGCGATGGCCCGCGAAGTCCTCGATGTCCAGAAATATCCCGACCTGCGCCAATATCCGGGCGGACCGCCGATGCGGCCCTATGACGCGGCCGGCTGGACCCTGCCCCTGCAGATGGGCCTCAAATGGGCGGCCGTCTCGACGCCGCTCAGCGATGAGGTCCGGGCGAAAATGAAGCTCTTGGGCCCTCCGGCGGAGCCGAAGATCGAGCTCGCGCCGTATAACATCGCGGCGTCCGCCGACCCGGCCCCGTTCGACAGCGTGCCGGGCATCGGTTTCGATTCGAATCCCTCCGCGGCGGCCATCATTCCGCCGGCCGGCAGGATCACGGGCAGGGGGCGGTCACTCGCGGTCGATCCCGCCCAGAACAACGCCTTCCGGGCCATCAACCGTGCCTGGAAGGAGGGCGCTGCCGTTCAATACGCGGCGGGCTTGCCCGGCCGGGGCGGGCGCTATCTGATCCGGGGACTTTCGAAGTCGGCTCAGTCGGCGCTCGTCGGATCGCTGGCCCTCGTCGCCGAGCGTACGGCCGCCGGCGGCACGCCGCTGAAGAAGTTGCGCCTCGGCCTCTATCAGCCGTGGAGCGGCAGCATGGACGAAGGCTGGACCCGCTGGCTGCTCGAGCAATACGGTTTCGAGTTCGTCAGTCTGCATCCCGAGGATTTTCACACTCAGCTGCGTGGCAAGGTCGACGTGATCATCCTCGCCGACGACGCGCGGATCCCGTTGGAAAGCGCGGCGCCGACCGCCGGCGCTCCATCGGCCGGAAGCCGCGGGGGAGGAACGGCCCGCGTGGTTCGGCCGGAATACGCGTACGCCCTCACGGCCGACGATATCAAGGGGTTCGAAGCGTTCATCCGGGGCGGCGGCACCGTCGTCTGCTTCAACGCGGCCTGCCGATTCGCCGTCCAGCATTTCAAACTGCCGGTCAAGAACGCCGCGGAGGGCCTGAAGGCGGAGGAATTCTTCCTGCGCGGATCGATCGTCGAAGTGAGCGTGGATGCGACGCATCCGGTGATGGCCGGCATGCCCGAAAAGGCGGCCGTCTTTGTCGATGGCAGTCCGGTCTTCGACTTGCTCGATGGCTTCAAGGGCAGGGTTCTGGCCAAGTACGCGGAAACGGGCTCGCCCCTCCTGTCGGGGTATCTGATCGGCGAAAAGTATCTCTACGGAAAAGCGGCCGCGCTCGATGTCGAGCTCGATCGAGGGCACGTCATCCTTCTCGGTTTCCGTCCCGAGTGGCGAGCCCAATCGTTCGGAACGTTCCGCGTCGTTTTCAACGCAGCGTTGCAGGGAATATAAGGGACGGGGATCCCGATAGGAAATTGAATGCGGAAAGTCTCGCAGCCGATTTACGACCGCATCGACAACGGGGTCTACGACGTTCAGAGCGACCAGTGGTGGCGGCCGGAATCCGCATGGTATCAGATGAAGATTTCCTTCAATCCCGCCCGGGTGGGCTACGCGAAAAGAAAACTGATCGAGGAGCTCAAGATCGATCCCAAAGCCACGGCCGCCTTGGACGTCGGCTGTGGCGGCGGATTCCTGACCGAGGAGGTCGCCCGGATGGGCTTCGACACCGCCGGCGTCGATCCCTCCGAGCGGTCCGTCCGCGTCGCCGCCGATCATGCGCGGGAGAGCGGGCTGGATATCCGGTACGGAACGGGCGTGGGTGAATCTCTCCCGTTCGAAGACCGCTCCTTCGGCGCCGTTTTCTGTTGTGACGTCCTGGAGCATGTCCGCGACCTGCCCAAGGTCATTTCCGAGATCTCCCGGGTTCTGAAGCCGGGGGGCGTGTTTTGCTACGATACCATCAACCGCACCTGGGCGAGCCATCTGGCTGCGATCAAGATCAGCCAGGTCTGGAAGCCGTGGGCCTTCATGCCCCCGAACCTCCATGTCTGGGAGATGTTCATCAAGCCCGGCGAAATGAAGTCGCTCCTCCGGCAAAACGGCCTGGAGTGGAAAGAGCACCGGGGCATGATGCCCGACGTCCCCATCCCCCGGCTCCTCGGCTACTTGCGCAAGAGGGCCGGGGGGGAATGGACCTACGGCGAACTCGCCGGCAAGGTCCGGATGGTCGAAAGCCGCGTAACGGCGATCATGTATATGGGTTATGCGGTGAAGAAGAATCCGTCCGGCGCCGCCGCGGGTCCGAAGAAACAGGAGGGAGAACATGGATGACGTCCTGAAAATCGCCAAGAATTGCCGGCACTACGCGATGTGCAAGATCGATTTTCTGGGGAGCGGCGTCTGCGCTTCGGGATTGGAAAAGCATTATGTGAGCTATTATCCGGAGGGGCGGATGGACCTCTATGCTGCCTTGGCGGAGCACAAGATCCCCGTCACCGAAAAATGCGTCGACATCGCCGCGAGCTGCGACCTCTGCGGCAAGTGCGATTACCAATGTTACTTTGTCACGGAACTGCGGCCTTCCCGAGTCATGGAAGCGCTGAAGGACCTCGTCGCCGCCCATGTGAAGGGGGGCGGGGTGGTCGAAAGGGCCCCGGAGGATCCGCTGCTCCGCGATATCCGGCGGATCGTCGGCGAGGAATGGGCGACGAACGACAGGGCCGTCGCCGTCACGTATTCCCACGATACCGGCCCCTTGTCGGTACCCAAAATGCCGGCCTACGTCGTCCTGCCCAAGACCCGGGAGGAAATATCGGCGCTCCTGAGGTTATTCAATGATCATCACATCCCGTGGGTCGCCCGCGGCAACGGGTCCCAGGGCGTGGGTCTCAGCCTCTGCGAAGGCGCCGTCATCGACCTGAACCGGATGAAAGACATCGCTTTCGACGAAAAGAACTGGGCGGTCAGGGTAGGGGCCGGCGTCCCGGCCTTCGATCTCCAGCGCGAGGCCGCACGGCGCGGCTACCGCGTCAACGTCGCCGAGCCGGCGGCCTTGGTGTGCTCCAACATGATCTGCTCGGGGATCTTTTCGACCTTTCTGACCGCGTACGGGACGGCCGCCGACAACTGCGTCGACGCCGAGTTTGTGGCCAGGGACGGCTCGTTTTTCTCGCTCGGCGACAAGAATGCCCCCAACCTGTTCGCCTTCAAGCAGGCCGACCAGGAGGCCCCCGGAATTTGCACGGCCGTGAGCATGAAGCTCCATCCCGTGACGGGCGACGAGGCGGGGGTTCTCGTTCCCTTCGATTCGCTGGACAAGGCCCTCGGCTTTTCCAAGGAATGCGCGATCCGGCGGATCGGGCTGGCCATCGGAGTCCTCGGGGGAGGATACATTTCGTCCTTCCTGGCCCCGACGAAGCGACTGGCCGCGGAGGTCAGGGACGTCTTTGAAGAAAAGCTCGGCATCGCCTATCAGGTCCTGGTGATCGGCGATCGCTACGCGATCCAGAGCGTCCTGGCCATGGGCCGGCCGGTTTTCGACGAGCGGCTCTTCAAGGCCCTCAGCCTGGGTTTGCCTTCGCTCCGGTCGGCCGAGTGGCCGGGCCTCCTGGGCGAGCTTTCCACGCTCGAGCCGTTCTCTTATCTCCGGGTCAAGGGCTTCGCGGAGATCGTGGAGGCGGCCCTGGCGCCTTCTGCGGCGAACCTGGCGGAGGCGGTCGATCCGGACCTCCGTCCGTTCTTTGAGGAGATCTACGGCCGTCCGGAAATGACGGACCTGGTCTGGCTGAACATGTTCAGGATCCTGAGCTCGAGGATGGGACGAGACAAGCAGTTTGCCGTCAACATCATCTATCTCCCTCTGGAACAGGAGTTGATCCGCGAGATCGGCGAAGGATTCAAACGGATCGCCGATCGCCACGGGCTGGCGAACGATCTGGGATTCATCACCCCTCTCGACGGCGGAAAACGATGCATCCTCGAATACGATTACTTTTTTGACCAGACCGATCCTGACGAGATCTCACGGGTCCAGCGGGCCGTGATGGACGCCGGCGGCCTGATCATGGCGTATTCGGCCAAGCTGGGGACCATCCGCTGGATCCGGCACGTCGTGAATCAGGGATTCAGCCGCATGGAGAATCTGCTCTATACCGGAGGTCCGCCCGCCATGGCCCACGCCGGCGACGGCCGGAAGTCCTGAGACATCAACGGGTTCTATGCCAGCCCTCATCGTGTCGCCTGTTCGGGCGAGGCCAGGGGCACTTATGATAACTCGTTTATTCTGAGAAAAATCTCTTGCAATGTCCTTATGGACGTATCATCATTAGTTCCCAAAAAGGCAATAGAACAAAGCCCGCCAATCCCGAGTTTTCGCCGGTCGCTTTGTCGATAGAGATGAGTGTCGGCGATTGTGCTACGCTGGAGGCACGTGGACCAGAAGCGGGGCCAGAAGCACCATCCGTGAACCAGCGCATGCGAATGCTTTTGAGGCAGGTGTCATATGGATGACTCACGGAATCTGACAACTTGCGTAACTCGCGTGGCGCTCGCCCTAGCCGTTCTGGGGGCCATCCTTACGACCGGGCTTTTGGCCGCGTCACGGGGTCCGGGTCAAACCGCCGACGCCGGGGACGTCAAGGAGAAAAAATTATCCTACTTCACCCGGCTCTGGGAGCTGGACAAGGAAGCGCGCAAAGGAAAACGCGGCGTCACCTACCACCGGTCCAATTACGCCCTGGCGTTGTCCTACAACTCCTCGCCCAATCTCGCCCCCCTTCAGGAAGCGGACCCGACCAAGACGCTGACGAAACCGGAGGTCACCTTCCAACTGAGCTTCAAAGCCAAGCTTTGGGAGGACGTCCTCGGCCGGAAGATGGACCTGTGGCTCGGCTACACCCAGAGGTCCTTCTGGCAGCTGTACAACTTCGGCGACTCCTCTCCGTTCCGGGAAACGAACTACGAGCCCGAAGTCCTTCTCAACTTCAGGACCCGTTTCCGCATTCTGGGGCTTCAGAGCCGCTTCGTCACGGTCGGCTTGAATCACCAGTCCAACGGCCAGTCCGAGCCGCTGTCGAGAAGCTGGAACCGCATCGTCGCCCACCTCGGACTGGAGAGGGGCGAGTTTTCGCTTCTTTTATCGGGCTGGTTCCGCATTCCGGAAAGCGCTGCGGATGACGACAATCGCCGGATCGACAGGTACCTCGGATACGGCGAGGTCTGGGCCTTTTATTTTCTGAAAAAACACCGGCTCGGGGTCATGCTCCGAAACAACTTGAATTTTGTTACCAACCGCGGCGCCCTCCAGCTCGAATGGAGCTTCCCGCTCCTTGAGCAGTTCAGCGGCTACGTCCAGTATTTTCTTGGCTACGGCGAGAGCCTTCTCGATTACAACCACCGGGTCAACCGGATCGGCATCGGCTTCATCTTGTCGGATTGGAATTAAGGCTCTGGTAGACCAATTCCAGCCACTGAAAATTTCCGTTTCACGGCAGACCTCCTATAGCCTCTTTGATGCCTTGGAGATTCGCGGCCGCAGCCTTTTCGCCCTTCAAGGCGATCCTGCGGGGCTCTGAAAAATCGAGGGTCCCGAGGTCGACGGGGACCCGAAGGACGAAATCGGCATGGCGCGCCCTCTCTTCAAAGGACGCGGCCCAGGCCACATCGATCATCCTCTGGACGACCTGGAACGAGTTCTTGAGCTTTTCCGGCGACATCTTCTTAATGGGCCGATGGATGTCCACGAGGACCGTGACCTCGGCCCCCGCTTTCTCGGCGGCTTCGACCGGCGCGCTGTTGAGCAAGCCGCCGTCGAGAAGGAGCATCCCCCGCATCCGGACCGGGGCGAATACGAGCGGCAGGGACATCGTCGCCCGGAGGGCCGTGGCGAGCGCGCCTTCGGCAAACAGGACTTCCTTGCCGGACACCAGGTCGACGGCATTGCAGACGAACTTGATGGGCAGGTCTTCGATGCGGACGTCGCCGACGCATTTCTTCAAATAGGTTTCGATCGCGTCTTCCTTGCCCAGGCCCATCTTGCTGAAGAACCTGTTCTTGTAGTCCGAAAGCATGACGTACTCGAAAATGTTCTTCGGGCGTTTGAAAAGGTTGCGGCGCGCCGGCTTGTCGACGTCGTTGTCCAGGCTCAGGCCGCCCAGCATCTCCGTCAGCCTCGCCCCGGAGATGCCGGCCGCGAACAACCCCCCGACGATCGCCCCCATGGATGTTCCGGCGATGATGTCCGGGACGAGACCGTTTTTCTCGAGAACGCGGAGAACGCCGACATGGGCGAGCCCGCGCGCGCCGCCGCCCATGAGGACCAAGGCCCAGCGTTTCTTTATTTTCATGGGGGCCGCGATCATCGCTTGCCCTCCAGATAGATACCGGCCACTTTGAGCGACAGCTCCGGGGCGTCGAGGTCGGCGCGATTGCAGAGGACGACGACGGTCAGCCCGTCGGCGACGAAGCGCTGGATGGCCGTGCGGAAGCCGGCCGTTTCGCCGTAATGCCACATCCGGGCATGGTCCTTCCACCCGTTCAAGAACCAGCCGAAGCCGTAGTCCGCCGGGGCCCCATCCGGCCCGGTCGGCCCCTTGGAGGGGACACGGACGGGGGTCAGCGCGGGGCGCATCTCCGGTTCGCTCAGCAGGCTGTGCCGGCGCAGAGCCTCATCCCACTGAAGCAGGTCCGCCAGGGAAGAATAGACCCCCCCGTCGCCCAGCGTTGCCGACGTCGGGCTTTGGTCCGTCACGCTCCAGCGGCCGTTTTCCTTGGCGTGGCCGAAGGCCCGGCTCGGCACCTTGTTCTTGCCGCGGACGTAGGCCAGCGTGTTGATCATGTTCAAGGGCGTGAAGATGCGCTCCTGGAGGAACGAGGGAAAGGAGCGTCCCGAGGCTTTCTCGACGATGAGGCCCAGCAGGCCGTAGCCCGAATTGCTGTAGCGCCACTGCGAGCCGCGCACGAACCATCCGGCCTTCTGCCGTTTGAGCAGATCCAGGACACCGGCGTCCTGGATCTGGACGTCCTCCACGGGAACGGAACGATCGGCGGCCGGCATGAGCTCTTCGTAGTCGGGCAGGCCCGAGGTGTGGTTGAGGAGATTGCGGACGGTGACGGCCCGGCCGTATTCGGGGAAATCCGGGAAGAGATCCGTCAGGCTGTCCTCATAGCGAAGCTTGCCGTCGCGCACGAGAAGCATGACCGCCGCGGCCGTGAACTGCTTCGTCACCGAGGCCAGGCGGAAGTCGGTCCGGCCGTCGATCGGGCGCATGGCCTGCAGGTCCGCGACGCCGCGGGCGCCGATATAAACGGCGCGGCCGTCCTTGGCTACGAGCACCGCCGCCCCCGGTTCGCGCTCGGCGATGAGGCCCTTGAGAAGCTTATCGACCTGTTTCGCCCGCTGGTCGGCGCCGTCCAGCCGGCACAGGGAGATCAGGAGGAGCGCCAGGCCGAAAGTCCCGAACGCCCTTATCGCCGGTCCCAGGGAGATCTCCATTGCAAGCGAATCGTAATGCATGCGGCCGGGGAATATCAAGTGAATATCGCCTGCCCGGTCCGGGAGGGTGAGGAATCACCGCCCGAATCACCTCTGAAGGCGATTGCCTTCGGCGGGCCGTCAACGGACAATCTCGGGTAGAGTAAAGAATGCCTCGCCACGGGAGCGCGCGATGGTGAACAAACGTAAAAGAAGCCGGTTCGTCGAACGCAACGAAGCCCTCATCCGGACCTCCTTGAACAGGTACCAGGGGACGGGGATCCCGGCTTACACCTATGATGTCTCCACGGGCGGGGCGCGGATCATCACGTCGAAATGCTATGCCGTCGGAACCGCCGTCAGAATCCGGATAGACCTGGCCAGAACGAAGGAGTCCGTCACCCTCGACGGCGAAATCAAATGGCTCAAGGCCAAAGAAGGGGAAGATCTGTATGAGCTCGGGGTCGGATTCAGAAATCTGAAGTCCCACACGATCCTGGCTCTGCTCAGGCACCTCTACGGCCAGAATACGGGCATCCCCTCGTCCGTCGCCTAAGACGCGAACCCCCTCACTCGAACTTGAAATTCTTTTCCCCCGGAGGGGGGAGGGGTCAGATGCGGAGGAGATAGGAAACCTTCAGGGTGATGGAGTATCCGCCCACCCGGCCGAGGAGCTCGTTCCGTTCGCTCTTCTTGAGCGAGACCTGAACGATGTTGCCGGCCCCGAAGTAATACCCGACGAGGAAATCGAGGCTGTACTGGTTCTCCCGGGTCTCGCCGAGGAAGCGGGTGTTGAGGAAGAGGCTCCGGGTGAGCTGGTAGTGGAGGGCCGTCTGGTAGGCCAGCCCGTTGAAGGCCTCCGCTCCGGTGCCGTCGATCGTCTGGCGGATCCAGCCGCCCTCGACCGACCATTCGAGGTTGCTCCGCGGCCGCAGGACCAGCTGGCCCTCGATGTTGGTTTGTGACCCGGGAACGACCGCGGTGAACTCCTCGTTGTAGACGCCGCGCTTTTCCCATCCCGTCTCGAGGCCGACCTCTTTCAGGAAGCCGCCGCGCTCCCAGCTGAAGTCCAGGTTGCCGCCGTATGTCTTGATGAAGTCGGCTGTCCAAGCGAGCTCATCGCTTCCATCGAGAACCTGGTACTTGCTCTTTCCGAGCTGGAAGCCGCCGTGGGCCTCGATCCGGTTCAAGAATTGCGTCCAGACGAAAAACTCCATGTTGTTGCCGGTCGAATGGCCGTAGGAATCCTGCTTGAGGCTGCCGCTGAGGTCCAGGCTGAAGCGCTTGATCGCCCCCTTGTTGTAGCGCCAGGCGAAGCCGGTCATGAGGTCGAAAGACTGGACGTCGACCTGGTCGATGTAGCCAGTCCGGATGTCGACATTCTCCTCGATCCTCTGGAAGCTCGAGGAGATCTGCAAGCCGGCGTCCGGCTCCCTCTGGAACTGGAGCTGGTGGATGCCGTTTCGAGCGGACGGAGCCCCTTCGTTAAAGGTGAAGGCGCTCATGCCCCGGATGTAATAGAAATCCTTGAAATTGAAGTTGTAGTCGAGGGCGATGTTCTGGTTGCGGTCCGCGCCGTCGTGGATACCGGCGTAATAGACGCCGACCTGGGAGTTCTTGAAGATGTCTTTCTGGACGCGGAACACGCCGAAGAACGAGTCGCCGGTCGCTTCCTTGTTGAGCGCGCCGAGGATGCCGAAGCCGAACCCGCCCGTCTTGCCGGAGATCTTGGCCGCGAACTCGGGATTGCGGATCCGCCGGGAGTAGAACAGGCTGACGCCTCCGCCGTGGTATTCATCTCCCGAGGACAGGTTGAAATAACTACTGCCCTCGGTGAAGAAAGGCCGGTTTTCCTGAAGGTAGTTCTCGTAGGGGGAGAGCTGGTAGATGAAGGGGTCGGATTCGACCTCGCTGAAGTCGGGGCTGGCCGTGACGTCCAGGTAAAGGTTGGGCTTGATGCCCCACTTGGCGTCGAGGCCGATCGCGGCCTTGCTGTCCGTCTCGCCCTCCCATTTCGACGTGCGGACGCCGGCGTAGGGGAAGAACTCGAGGTTGTAGCCGGGCCGGACGCCGGAGAGGCCGACGAGCTCTCCGGTCTGCTGGAGATTGGGCAGGTCGCGGTCGACGTCGGTCCAGTAGTCGGTTTCGTTCAGCCGGTGGATGTACCTTTCGAAATTGACGCCCCATACCTGGCTCTCCCGGGCGGAGAAGCGCAGCGACTTGAAGGGGATGGCCATCTCGGCGCTCCAGCCGTCCGGCCGCACGGCCGCTTCGGACTTCCAGATCGTTTCCACGGAGTTCTTCTGGATGCCCTTGGGGTTCAGGGAGAAGGTGATGCTCGTCCGTTTGTCGTTGTAGGCGTCCAGAATGAGAGTGATCGAATCGTTGTTTTCGAACTCGTTGCGGGGCGTGAGCTCGGCCCAGATCTTGTCCGGCTGGGAGTCCTTCATCAGGAAGGCGAAATAGATGTAGTTCTGGTCATAGGCGGCCCAAACGAGAGTTTCTTCAGACGCCTTCGAGCCGTTGACCGGGTCGTATTGGAAAAAGCCGGAGACGGGCTCCCGGCCGCGCCAGCATTCGTCGTCGACGAGTCCGTCGATCCGGGGCGGCCTCTCGGTGCGGCTGATGGTCAGGGTTTTGGACCGTTCTTGGCTGAAAAGGGAGGGCGCAAGACCGGCGATGAGCGCAAGAACGCCCATCCAGGCGAGGGGACGGTGTCGATATCTCGGCATCATTCAGTCTCCTGGAAATTAAAATCCACCGTTCCTTTTGACGGCAGGAGGTGACTTTTCTTCCCACACGTTAAAAAAGGAATCCCCCGCCGCGGTTCTTCATGGCCAGCGCCGCCATCCGGAGGATCATGAAAATGATGCCGCCGCCGAGGGCGGCGGCGTAGAGCGTCAGCAGGGCTGCGTTCAGGCGGGGGAGTTTCTTCGAATACACCCAGGGATAGATCAGGTCGAAGAGCGTCTTGCCGAAAAAGATGATCAGGAGGGTCAGCCCGAGAACGGACCGGTAGAGGTACGGCTTGACGTTGGACATGTCGACCCGGTCGAGGTCGATCAGGGGATAGAGGAGCCAAGCCGCGAGGACCCAGAAGGCGAGAGTCAAGGCGATGACCCAGCCTTTGTCTCGCGCTTTCTTCGGCATGTCCGCCGCCGGCCCTAACTTATCTCACCGCGGCGGCTTTTTCAACGGTTAGTGCGTGCCTCTCGGGTGACAAGCGTAGCAGGCCGGGGAACTGTAGGCGTATCCGGTAGTCCTGCTGTGCTTGTTGTTCGTGGCTGTTTGTTCGTGGCACTCGAGACAGCTGAAGGACCGGAAGTCGCTCGTCCCGTGGCATTCGGAGCAGGCGAGGCCGGCGTGCTTGCCCGACTGGATCGGGAAGTCGTGGATAAAGGAGGCCCCTGTCCAGCCGTTCGCCGAGTTCCCATGGCATTCCGTACAATCGAGGGGGAAACCGGCGGCCCTGTGGTCGGGGTCGGCCGTGCCGTTGTAATCATTGAGATGGCAGGCGGCGCAGTCGGTCGGCCGGGGGGCGAAGCCGCCGCTTCCATGGCAAGCCTCGCAGTCGAGGGTGCGGTGGATGCCCTCGAGCCGGAATCCGGCCTCAATCTCGTGGCTCCACTTGGCCGGGTCGACCTTCTTCCAGGACATGGGGCTGTGACAGTCGGAGCAGCGTGTGCCGAGCCGGAGGCCGTACCGGTCGTCCTGGCGGCGCTGCCAGTGGCAGACCTCGCAATCCGTCGGGGTGCCTTCGAAGACGTTGTTGACGTGGCACTCCCGGCAGGTCAGGGTTCGATGTTTTCCGATGAGAGGGAAGTTCGTCTTGTCGTGGGACTCGGCGGTCCATTCCTGAGCGGGCTTGGCCGCGGCGGCCTTGACCGCCTTCTCCTGCCCCGTCCCTTTTTGCGCGCCGAGGACGAGGAGGAGCGGGAAGAGCGCTCCGGCCAGGAGAACGATCAGTCCGGGTTTGGGACGAAGATGGATCATGGCTTCCTCAGCGGCTCCTGTAGATCAATCGGACGAAGAGAAAATGTTCGTTCAGGCCGGATCGGAGGAACCCGCCGTACTCGATGGACGCCGAGAGGCTCCGGCTGACCCGGACAAGGGCCCCGAGCGAGACGTTCCGGGCATCGTTGAGATGGATGACCGAAGGCTCTCCGCCGTTCGAATCGAAACGCACGCCGTTGAAGGAATTGGAAAAACTCCCGTTCAGGGAGAACCGCCCGAAATCCTTCGTCAGGGAGACGTAGTAGGTGTCGGATTCGGACAGGTCGCCCCGGTTGAGGGCGTAGTCCCCGACGACGGAAATCCCCTGGCCGAGGATGTTTCCGACGGAGGCGCCGAACCGCCAGGTATGGTTGAGGATGCCGAGGTCTTTCTGTTCGCTCTGCTGGCGGCTCACGGATAGGCGAACGGTGGCCGCCGGCTTGACGCTCAGCCGGACGCCGTAATAGCCCGTGTAGTAGAACCGCTCGACGTTCTGGTCGTAGATCGTCGGGTCTTGGGAGGCCGCGATGAGGTAACTGTGGAAGTCGAGGCCCCGGCCCGAGCTGTAGCTCGCGGTCAGGTCGGCCCACCGGCCGAGGTCGAGCCGGACGTTCCCGAAGAGCCTCGACAGACGGTTCGCGCCGTCGACGTGGTTCCCCAGTTCGTATTCCGCGTCGCCGTAGACGACGAGGACCTTTTCCACGGGAAGGAAAAGGTTGGCGTAGGCGTACTGCCGCTCGGCACGGCCGTTGTAGGCCAGGTGGTTGAAGCTCAAGCCGAGCGACCGGCCCTTCGGGCCGAGCCAGCGGACGAAGGCGCCGGCCTTGAGATACTTCGCGTCGAGGCGGTTGATGTAGGGCGTCGATTCGAGGCCGCCGTAAGCTCCGGCCAGAAGATCGCGGCCGACCTTGAACCCTGCCACCCCGCCCAGGAGCGCGCCGATCCCGGCCGTGTCGTAGAGGTTCATCTGGCCGAGGGACAGATAAAAAGGTGAGCCGGCTTTATCGAAGGTCAGGCGGGCGTTGTAGAGGATGGCCTGGTTCGTCGCCGTGCCGCGGACGCCGACGCGGTCGCGGGCGTCCAAGGTCAGGGTCCAGCCTTGCCCGGGCCGGTCGATGAGGTCGAACCTGAACCGGGCGGAGATCTGGTTGAAGAAGGTCCCGTCGGAATAACGCGAACCGTACCAGTCGAAGTAGACGGTCCCCCTTTGGTAGAAGCCGGAACCGGCCGTTTGGCCGGTCAGGGGGATCCATGAGGCGAAAAGCGCCGCTCCCAAGATGGCGATCAACGACTTCGCCCGGCGGGACATGGCTCAGTCCCTCGCTTCCCGATATTCGACCATCCAGCTCTCCTGGGTATGGCAATCCAGACAGTTGTCCTGACGGCCCGGATGCGGGGAGGCGTGGCAGGCCCGGCAGCCCGGCTCCTTGAGGAGGTAGGACCGGCCCTTGGTTCTGGGGAAGGAGCTCGACGGCGTGTGGCATATGTCGCAGTCCTTGAGCTTCAGGTGGGCGCCCAGCAGTTCGGCGCCCGTTTCGGCGTGATCGAAGCTCGCTCTGTCGAGGGGGACGATATTGGCCTGACGGCCCTGATGTTCGGCGTGGCAGAGGGCGCAGTCGCCCGGCTTGTCCCGGTGATAGCCCTTCTGGGCGGCGATGCGGGAAGCGATCTCTGCGTGGCAGGCGAGACACTTGGCTGCGGCCACCTTGCCCCCCTCGTCGTGACAGGACGAGCACCCGGTTTCGCCAGGCTTGGGAACGTGGGCCGCGCTCAAGGGACCGGGGATGTCCTGGCGTCCGGGCATCGGCAGGCGGGAGGGAGCGAAGCCGGCAAAGGCCGTGAACCCACACAGGAAAACGAGCGCCCCCCTCGACAGATGTTTTTTCCAAGCCGTCGACATGGGCATGGCCGGCATTTTCTCCTACTAATATTATATATCCTATCAATTTAATATAAATGCGTCAAGCGCGGTCCGAACCCTCCACCCCGGGCGCGGAGGGAAATTCCTCCCGGGGTTCATCTCTAGGGGTGATTGACCGGGGCTGGGGGGTAGCCGGATGATAGGGCCGGAATAAGCTGATAAACTCTCGTCCGGGCGTTCCCATGCTATAATCCGCCCGGCGCACTTCGAAAGGAGCCGGCCCATGGCCAAGATTCTGTTGCTCGATTTCAACGAAGCGGAGAGGGACCGTCTGGTCTCCCAGAAATACGACGTGGAAGCCCGGTTCACGGGTTGGACGACGGGGAAAGCCGGGTCCCTCGATCTGCCTCAGGAAAGCGAGATCGTCTTCTACCAGGTCGGCGGCGTCGCTGCCGAAGGCCGGGCCGAGCTCCATGCCGGATTCCACGAGGCCCTCACGGTGCGGGTCAGGGAAGGCGCCCGGGTTGTCTGTTTTATCGGCGGCGGGGAGACGTCCCAGCTGACGAACATCGTCGGGCCGATCGAGGGACTTCAGATCAAGGACAGCGCCCGGGCCGACGCGGTGGTTTTCAATCCCCGCGCCCTGTTCCATGTCCCCTTCGAACGGTTCCGGCCGTTCATCGCCAAGGCTTACCGCCTGCTCCCCGAAACCTTCGCCGAGGGCGTCTGGGAGAAAGAGACGGCCTCGAACGGCAAGTTCGAATTCCTGGCCAAGAGCACGGACGGTGCGCCCGTGGCCATGATCCTGAGGAAAGGCAAGGGTCATATCCTGCTCCTGCCGTCATTCGGGCCGAAGAACGTCGAAGTCGTCGACTACATCCTGAAGGACAAGCTGCCGCTCGGCGCCGAGCTCCCCGCGGAGCCGGCCGGCGATTGGCTCCACGGCGAGGACTACGCCTTCCCGGACCTCAAGGGCTTGATCCTCAGGCGTGAAGAGGAGCAGAAGCGTTTCGACGAGGTCCTCGCCGACTTCGACCGCCAGATCAAGGAGATGAAGGCTGTAGGCCAGGAGGAGTTTCATCGCCTCCTCAAGGGGGAAGGAGCGGTCCTCAGGAAAGCCGTCGTCCACGCCTTCCGTTATCTCGGCTGGGGCCGGGTGGTGGACGTCGACGAATACTGGAAGAACGTCATCCGGAGCAAGGAGGAGGACGCCTGGCTCATCGACCCCGGCGACTGTCCCGTCGAGACCGGCATCCGCAAGGGCGAGCTCGTCATCATCCTCGTCCGGGTCGGCAAGAACTGGGCCACCGACGACGAGTGCGCGCTCCTTCAGAAGTACAAGGGCCGGCGGATGCAGGAGTTCGACAACACCCGGATGAAGGCCGTCCTCGTCGGCAACTACTTCGCCGCGACCGAGGCCAAGCTCAGGGACAACCCGTTCTCCGCGTCCCAGGTCGAGGAGGCCCAGAAGGACGGAAACGGCCTGCTCACCACCTACGAGATTTTCCGGGCGATCAAGGCCGAAAAGGAAAATCGTATCTCCAAGGACGCGATCCGCGAGCAGATCAAGCTCAAGACCGGCCTGATCAAGTTCGACATCTGAACCCGAGGCCGTCCCGTCGCGTCGGCCCGCCGCGGACCCCTTCTGTTTGACCCCCTCTTATTTATATGCTACAAAAGAAGGCTGTCGATTTCCGGCGCGGGAGAGAGAAATGAAGAGAACGGAAAGGCACCACCTCCAAGAAGACCAGATGGCCCATGGCCTGAGCTGGCTCATCGATTACGCGAAAAAGTGGAAACGGGAGTTCATGATCGTCGCCGGAGCGCTGGCCTTCGCGGCCGTCGTCTTCGTCGCCCTCGTCCTCATCCGGTCCCACGGCCGGAGCGTCCAGAGCGGGATCATCGGCCAGGTCGGCGACGTCGCCGCCGAGGCGGCCCTGAGACCGGAGAAGCTGGCCGAGCTCGAAAAGCTCGCCGGCCAACGGCGCACCGCCCGGCTGGCCAACCTGGAGCTGGCCAAGTACTGGGCGGAGAGGAGCGATTGGGCCAAGGCGGAATCTTACCTGGGCCGTATCGCCGGGGCGCCGAAGGACCTCCTCTACTACCAGACCGAGGACATCAAGGCCCGGATCGCCCTCGGCAGGAAGGACTTCGACAAGGCCATCGCCATCTACCAAAAGATCAGCGACGAAAAGCCCAAGGTCTATCCGCTCGACGCCGTCCTTTTCCGCCTGGCGGAGAGCCGCGAGCTCAAGGGCGAGACGAAGGAGGCCCTGGCGATCTACAAGAAGCTCCAGGAGGAGTACTCCCAGTCCTACTACGGCTACGAGGCGTCCCTCAAGGTCGGCCGCCTGGGTCTCCGGAAATAGTATGATATAATATCCCCCGAATAACCCGAGGAGGAATTCCATGGCTTACATCATCACCGAAGAATGCATCAACTGCGGCGCCTGCGAGCCCGACTGCCCCAACCAGGCCATCACCACCGGCGAAGAACGCTACGTCATCGACCCGGCCAAGTGCACGGAGTGCGTCGGCCATTTCGACGCGTCCCAGTGCGCGGCGGTCTGTCCCACCGACGCCTGCGTCCAGGACCCCGAGAACAAGGAGACCAGGGATCAGCTGATGGCCAAGTTCCACAAGCTCTCGGGGAAGTAATCCATCACCGATCGGGCTTGTTTTGAAGAAGGAGTGAACGCGGTTCACTCCTCTTTTTTTTCCCGGGACCATGAATGACGCGCCGCCTCAGGGCAAGACCTGGCTGAACGGGCTCCTCTTCGTCCTGACCGTCCTCTCGACCTGTTTTGTCGGCCTCGGCTGGAGCGCGAGCTACCTCTTTTTCGAGTCCGGGGCGAATCCCATCACCGAGGCGGGACGTGTGCTCAGCGACCCCCGCGTCTTCCCGCTGAGCGCTCTCTATGCCGCCGTCCTGATGACCATCCTCGTCGGCCACGAGCTCGGCCACTATTTGACCTGCCGCCGCTACGGCATCGCGGCGACCTTGCCGTACTTCATCCCCGCTCCGACGCTCATCGGGACCCTCGGGGCGTTCATCAGGATCAAGTCGCCCATCAACTTCAAGCGCCACCTCTTCGACATCGGAGCCAACGGGCCGTTCGCGGGATTTCTTCTCGCCGTCCCCGCGCTGGTCGTCGGCCTGGCCTTTTCGAGGGTCACGACGTATGTCCCCGCGGGGGATACCATCTCCTTCGGCGAACCGCTCCTCTTCAAACTCCTGAGCGCCTTCTTCTTCGGCCGGACTCCGGAGGGGTCGGTCCTCGTTCTGCATCCGGTCGGCTTCGCCGGCTGGGTGGGCATCCTGGTCACGTCCTTCAATCTCATCCCGTTCGGCCAGCTCGACGGCGGACACATCGCCTACGCCCTCCTCGGCCGGAAGGCGCGGCTCGTTTCGAAGGGCGTCGTCGCGATCTTCGTCGTCATGGGCGTTTTTTTCTGGATCGGCTGGTTCCTCTGGGCCGCCGTCATCCTTTTTTTCGAGTTCAAGTCCAAGCTCCGTTTGAGACACCCCCCGATCTTGGACGAGGACGTGCCGCTCGACCCGAAAAGGCGGTTCCTGAGCGTTCTCATTGTTGTCATTTTCATCCTGTCCTTCATTCCCGATCCGGTCAAGGGATTCGACCTGCTGAGTCTTTTCAAGGGCTTAGCCGGGGGTGGTAAATGAATTCCGTCGGCCGACGAAGGGTCCGGATTTATTCACAGGATTTGAGGAAAAGCTGTGGAAAAGGAAGTGTTTTGAAAGGGCAATCGCCTGTCCTGCTTGAACATAACTCGGATTGCACAAGAATTCGTCACGACCGCAATTCCTGTGTTTTCAATCGTTTAATAACTCATTGAAAAGATTGATGTTGTGGCGTTAAGATAAGGGAGGGCCAAAGGAGGCTCGCATGGGTGACCAGTTCCGGGAAGCCGAGGACACTTTCGCCCTTCTGCGGGAGAAATTCAACGACAGGAGAATCTCCCAGAGGGAGTTCGTCGATTCCTTGAAACAACTCCGGATCAAGGACGAAGAAGGCCGTTTCTGGGTCATCGGGGCCCAGAGCGGCAAGTGGTACGCATTCGAGGGCGGCGAGTGGGTCGAGGCCAAGCCCCCGTCCCAGATGGAGCGGAAGGCGATCTGCATCGCCTGCGGTTTCGAGAACGACCTCGAAGCAGAATTCTGCTCCCGCTGCGGCAACCGGGGCGAGGACGAGGCGTCCGAAAAGCCGGCGGCGTCCGACGCTGCGGGTCCGGCGGGGCCGGAGGAGGCGGCCCGGCCCCAGGCGGGAAGCGAGGTCGTCATCCGCTCTTTACACCCGGTCTCGTTTTTCTGGTTCTTCGCCGTCCTGGGGATGTTCGCCGGGGTCCTCCTGGGTCTCCTCGCCGGGGTGACCAACCTGTTCACCGGTTTTGTCGCCGGATTGCCCGGGTTCTTCGTGGATCACCAAGGCGATCTCCTGGGCGGGCTCGTTTTTTCGATCCTCGGCGGCATCGCCGGCTTTGGCATCGGCGGGGCGGCCGGGGCCGCCGCGGCCGTCGCAGCGAACGGCATCTTGTCGCTCGTCGGCGGCGTCAGGGTCCGCCGTTCTTGACCCTGGCCAAGCCCCGGGCGATCTGACCGAGCGATAACGACTCGTCGTTGGGCGAATAGGCCACGGGTCGCAAAACCCGGAATCCCTTGGCAGCGAGCCGTTTCTCCGTCCGTTCGAGAAGCCTCCTGTTGAGGAAGACCCCTCCCGCGAGCGAAACTGTATCTGTCCCGTGGGAGCGCCGCGCCCGCTCGGCGATGCGGAGGACGAGTCCGGCCAGGGAATCGTGGAACCTGGCCGACACGGCCGAAACGGGCGTCCCCTTTTCGATATCGCGGACAAGGGCCCTGATAAGCGGACCGAAAGATATGTCCATGGGCCGGCCGGGCCCCGGGCTGGAAATGGGAACGGGATAGACGCCGCGGAACGCCTTGTCGGCCGCGGCCTCGAATCGCATCGCCGCCTCGGCCTCGAATTCCATCCGCTCGGGCGCCATGCCGGCGAGGAAGGACGCGGCGTCGAAAAGGCGACCACAGCTCGAGGCGAGCGGGCTCCGGACGCCGCCGCGGACCATCTTCAAGACGGCGTCCGCGCGCCGCCTGCCGACCTTGCGGATGACGGCGAGGTCGGGCAGGGCCGCGCCGAAGGCCTCGTCGAGGTAGGCCAGGGCCATCCGCCACGGCTCGCGCGCGGCCAGGTCCCCCCCGGGCAGGGGGACGGGCTTGAACCGGGCGAAACGCTCGTAACCGTCGTAGCCGGCCAGCAGGAACTCCCCGCCCCAGGCCGATCCGTCCTCGCCGTAGCCGTAGCCGTCGAGGGCCACGCCCAGAACGCGGCGGCCCGGCTGGTGCCCGTGCTCGAGGAGCGGGGCGAGGACGTGGGCGAAGTGGTGCTGGACGCGATAATGAGGCAGGCCCATCTTTTCGGCGTAGCGCGTCGTCCTGAAGTCGGGGTGAAGGTCGGTGACAACGGCCTCCGGCCTGGCGTCGAAGAGCCGGAGGAGGTGGGCCAGTGTCTCTTCGAAATAGCCGAAATTCCGGTAATCGTCGAGGTCTCCCAGGAACTGGCTGGTGACGACGTAGCCGTTCTTGTACAACGAGATGGTGTTCTTGAGCTCGCCGCCGAGGGCGACGAGCGTGGCGTCGACCCGGAGCCCTTTGGGGACGGGTTGAGGGTAGGGGACGTAGCCCCTGGCCCGGCGGACGAAGAGAGGCCGGCCGCCCGCGGCCTTGACCACGGAGTCGTCGGCCCGCATGGCGATCGGGCGGTCGTGGGCGAGGACGGCGTCGCAGAGCTTGCGGATGCCTTCCTCCTCGTCCTTCATGATCGGGGCGTCCTTGGCGTTCGAGCTCGTGGCCACGATGAGCTCGAGCCGCTCGAGAAGGAGATGGTGGAGCGGCGTGTAGGGCAGCATGAAGCCGACTTCGTCGAGGTTGGGCGCGATGAGGGCGATGTCCTTCTTTTTTTTGAGCAGGACGATCGGCCGGCGAGGCGATTGGAGAAGGCGCAGCTCGGCCG
>JBGOYY010000031.1:0-30810 GCA_041479905.1 Candidatus Aminicenantia bacterium | reverse complement strand
TCTGGACGGTGAACAGCAGCTGGGTCAGGAGCTTGACGACGTTGCGCCGGAGCCCGTCGACGCCGCGGCTGTTGTTGGCGAGGTTGGCGTCGATGAGCCAGACGCCCTCCGGGTCGACCTGGGCGCTTTCGACCTCGACCGGCTTGACGAACTCCAGGCGGGTCCAGCGGGCCTGGCCGTCCCACATGCGCGTTTCCGTCGTCCCATCCTTGAACCGCACCAGGACCTTGACCTGAGCATCCCCGCGGACGCGAGCTTCCCCGAAACGCCTCAAGACGACCGTCGTCAGGTACTCGGCCTTGGCCTTCGCCCCGGGGGACTTGGCTTCCCGGGTATCGAGTTCCTCAATTTTATTCGACGTCATCTCTTCGCGGGCCCCCTTGACGTCGAAGACCCCGCGCCGTGCGCGGGGGACTTTGACCGACGCGACCTCGGCGACGCCGTAGTCGAAGGTCAGGGTCGAGTCGAGAAGCTCGTCGAAAAACCAGGTCATGTCCTTGCCGGAGACCTCGTTGACGACCCCGATGAATTCGGCCTTCCCGGGGTGCTTGTAGCGATAGCGCATGTGATAGGTCCGCATGACCCTGGCCCACGTCGGCTCGCCGAGAAGCCCTTCGAGGGTACGGAGGAGGGTCGCCGCCCTCATGTAGACGTTGGCGGCGTAGCTTCCGGAGTTATAGAATCTCCAGGACCAGGCGGTCACCGGGTCGTAACGGACGGTGTTGATCGCCGCGACCCGGTCGAGTTCGAAATCGAAGGTCTTGGGCAAGCGGAACAGCCAGGTCAGCGGGATCCCCTTGAAAACCATCGGCATGGCGCCGGGGCCGTAGGCCCGAGCCATGACTTGGCCCGTCGAGTAGGTGTTGAAGCCCTCGTCGAGCCAGGCCGCCTCGAATTCGTTGTTGGCGACGAGCCCATACCAGTAGCCGTGTCCGAACTCGTGGACGATGACCCCCTCCGGGGAGAGGATGTCCTTGCTCGTCAGGACCTGGGTGCCGGCGGTGAACAAGGTGGGATACTCCATCCCGCCGCTCCCGGTGCGGTAAGGCGGGTCGACCATGGTCACGGTTTCATAGGGATAGGGGCCGTACCAGAGGCCGTAGTACTTGATGGCGGCCCGAAGCGCCCGGAAATGACGCTCGATCTGCCGCTCGTGCTCGGGGGCGATGAGCAGGGTCATCTTGACGTCGGGGAGCTTGACCTCTTCGAGGGGAAGCCCGAGCAGGTCGGCCGTCTCCCGGTATTCCTCCGGGGTCACTTCCTTGTGGGCGATGAACTCGCGTTCGACCCTGATGTAGCGGGGGTCGGCCATCCAGGCGAAGTCGTGGACCATGGACTGGCGGTATGTATAAGTGGTTTTCTTGGCCGACTCGTCGATCCGGACGTCGGTCTGTTTTCCGGACGAACCGACCGTGAAATCCCGGGGCACGGTGATGTGGACGACGAAATCAGCGAAGTCGGCGAAGAACTCGGAATTCTGATGGTAGGCGTGGGCGTTCCAACCCTTCCCCTCTTCGTAGACGCCGGGCTTGGGGAACCACTGGGCGATGAAAAAGGAGTTCTTGTAATAACCGGAGCGGGCCACGGTCCGGGGGACCTTGCTCCGGAATTCGAGCTGGAGACGGACGCTCTCTCCGGGATTGACGGGTTCGGGGAAAAGGACGCGCATGACGGTCTGGTCGTCCGGGTGCTCCGGTCCGTCAGGCGTGGCGAAGGCGAGGCCGGACTTGAGGTCCGTGCCGTCCGCCAGCCGGATGTCCGTGATGTCGATCCAGCCCCACTCGCCTTCGTCGGGGGCCCTGCCCCGGCCGAACATCGATTCGGCCCGGGCTTCCCGGAGAAAGGCGCTCTCCTCGTTCTTGAAGGCGTTCCAGTAAAGATGGAGGAGCATGTCGGGGACGACCTCCCGGGACGTGTTGGTCCAGACGATCTCTTCCTTGCCGAGGAGCATCTTGCCCGCGGCGTCGAGCTCGACCCAGATCTCGTAGCGGAGGACGGGAGCGGCGGCGACACCCGCCGCCTCCTGCCGCGGAAGCGCCCGCGGCGGCAGGACCAGGAGAGCGGCGCCCAATAAACATACGGTGCCGATGCGTTTTCTCATTCTGAACCCCCTAACGGTGATGGGCCTCGGCCAGGCCGGATGATCTTCAAGATCAGTCTCGCAGCCATTCCTCCCAGGCGGTCCGCCGGGGGAAATACATGAAGACCAGAAGGAGGGAGGCGAAGACGAGGACGTAGAAATCGATGTTATACCCGCTGAGGAGGAACAAGCCGAGACCCAGGATTCCCGGGATCTCTCCCAGGACCATGGTCACGATCGCGGCCCGCTGAAGCCTGTGGAGGGCGGTCTTGGCGTCCTCCCGGGGGGCCTTCCGGAGGAGCCGGGGACGAAGAAGGCGGATGAGCACGATGACGACGGCGGCTGCCCCGAATACGGCGTAACGCAGCTGCTGGATGTTGGCGAGCGTGGCGAAGCCGCGGAAAGGCCTATACACGGCCCTCAGGATTTCGACGAGGCCCAGATAGATGACCAGGCTGGCGATGATGGCCGTCGCGATCAGAATTACGGATTTGAGATGGGCCCTGAGCTCGTCCTGGATGTCCATGTCGGCCTCCTCGCGTGCGCGGCCTGACAGCCGGCTGCACCGACGGAATTATATGAGAATCGGCGCCCGCAAGCAATCTACCCTAGGCAGACCCCAGGCTTTAGGCCGGGATCTGCTTAGGGTAGATACTGAGCGGGATTTGACCCCCGCGAATGTATCATCCCCTCGAAGCGGCGCCCCATGGGCCGGGGCTCAATCCCCTTCGCGGAATTCCACGGACGTAAGTCCGTGGAGCTTCAGTCGACATAGAGCAGGAAGCCCTTCAAGTAGGACGTCTCCGGGTGATAGATGTTGACCGGGTGGTCGCAGGCCTGGCGGTGCTTCTGGAGGATGCGGACGCGCCTTCCCGCTTCGAGCGCCGCCTGGAAAACGACCTGCTGGAAGAGCCCTTCGTCGACGTGGTGGGAACAGGAGAACGTCAGCACGAGCCCCGGGCTGCGGACCCGCTGGAAGGCCAGGCGATTGATGTCCTTGTAGCCGCGGCAGGCGGCGACGACGTCGGCCTTTTTCTTGGCGAAGGCCGGCGGATCGAGGATGATGAAGTCGTGGTCGAGGGCCGGCTCCCTCAGGAATTCGAACACATCGGCCGTGAAGAAGACCCCGGAGTCCGCCGGAAGGCCGTTGAGATCGAAATTCTCCCGGGCCAGCGCGATGGCCGCAGCCGACGAATCAACGGAGTCGGCCCGGGCGGCCCCGCCTTTGAGAGCGCAGACCGAGAAGGCCCCTGTATAGGAGAAGGCGTTGAGGACTCGCCGGCCGGCGGCGAAGTCGCGGACGAGCTTCCGGCTTTCCCTTTGATCCAGGTAGAAACCGGTTTTTTGTCCCTGGGCGAAACTGACCCAGTAAGGGATCCCTTCTTCGAGGATGCGGACTCTGTCGACCCTCTCCCCCGCGAGGAGGCCCTCGGTCTCGGCGAGGCCCTCTTCCCTCCGGGCCGGCAGGTCGGATTTTTCGAGAACGGCCCGGGGCCTGACGGCGCCGGCCAGAAGGTCCAGGATGAAAGGCTTGAGTTTTTCCATCCCCAGGGTCGCGATCTGGAGGACGAGCACGTCGTCGTAGAAGTCGGCGATGAGTCCGGGCAGGCCGTCGCCCTCGGCGTTGATCAGCCGGCGGGCGTTGGTCACGGTCGGGTCGAAAAGCCGGGCCCGGAGCGCCAGGGCCCGCTCGACGCTCCTGCGGATCCCCTCTTCGGGCGGCTCGTCCCCGAAGCTGACCATCCGCCCGGTGATCGAACTTTTCCGGTTGAAATAGCCGTGGCCCAAGAGGTCTCCCGCGGCACTGCGGACGGGAAGGATGGCGCCGTTCTCGAATTCGGGCAGGTCCCGGATGGCGCCGGAGAAGATCCAATGGTGCCTGTTCAGAACGGCCTTGTCCCGGCCGGGCATAAGGACGACGGTGTTCATCCCGGCCTCCCCGCTTGGCGTTTCCCAGGCCCGTCACGGTCGGCGAGCATTAGGACGACGGGGCGGTCGGGCTCTGAAAAGAGAGTTTCGTCCATGTCCCCGGGCGCCTGCCAGCGGACCTCGTCGTGGTCGGTGAGTCTAAAGGAGTCCGAAAGGAGCTCCGTCCGGAAGACCAGGAGCTCGAAGGGCATGAAGGCGTCCGAAAACGGTACGGAACACAGGAAATCGCCGACCCGGGCTCGCACCCCCAGTTCTTCCTCGAGCTCCCGCTCGAGGCCCCGTTCGGGGGCTTCCCCGGCCTCGAGCTTTCCACCGGGGAACTCCCAAAGTCCGCCGGCCGGCAGCCCCGGCTTCCGCCGGGCGACGAGGACCTTCCCGTCTTTTTCGATCACGGCGGCGACGACATTCGTTTTCATGTCCGTCCCATCTTAATTCACCGCCGCCCGATTGACAATAGGCCTCGGGGTATCCCCTCCGCAGCCCAATCGCTTTTCGGTGGAATGACGGTGCCTGTGACTTATGCTAGAATAGCCGGGCCATGAAAATAGCTTTCCTCGCTTCGGAAGTCATCCCCTACGCCAAGACGGGCGGCCTGGCCGACGTGGCCGGGGCCCTGCCCAAGTTCCTATCCGGGCTCGGCGCCGACGTCCGGGTCTTCATGCCGCTCTATCGGGAGGTCCGCAAAAAGAATCTGCCGCTTGAGCCCGTCCTCGACGACGCCACGCTCAACCTGGGCGGGAAGCGGGTGACGTTCTCGGTCTCCGCGCACCGCGCCGGAGGTGTGTCCGTCTACTTCATCGACCAGGCGGCCTACTTCGACCGCGACCAGCTCTACGGGACCCCGGCGGGCGATTACCCCGACAACGCCGAACGGTTCGCTTTCTTCAGCCGGGCTTCGCTCGAAACCATGCGGGCGACCGGCTTCCGCCCCGACGTCGTCCACGGACACGATTGGCAGGCGGCCGCGGCCTTCGCCTATCTCAAGTTCAGCTACACGGGCGACCCCTTCTTCGCCGGGACGCGCTCGCTTTTCACCATCCACAACCTAGCCTACCAGGGCCTGTTCGAAAAGGACGTCCTCGGCCGTATCGGCCTGCCCGAGTCGCTTTTCAACATGAACGACCTCGAATTCTACGGCAAGGTCAACACGCTCAAGGCCGGCATCCTCTACGCGACGGCCGTGACCACGGTCAGCCCGAGATACAGCCGCGAGATCCAGACGCCCGAATTCGGCTGCGGTCTCGACGGTCTCCTCCGACACAGGGCGGACGCGCTCCGCGGCATCCTCAACGGCGTCGATTACGAGGACTGGGATCCCGTGACCGACCGGCTCATCCCCCGGAACTTCGGGCCCGGCGACCTGGCCGGAAAAAAGGATTGCCGGGCGGAGCTCGTCCGGATGTTCGGCCTCGCGGCGCCCGCCGGCCTTCCCGTTGTGGGCATGGTCACGCGTCTGGCCGGGCAGAAGGGGCTCGACATCGTCTGCGAAGCGCTGGACTCGCTCTTCCGCCTCGGCCTGACGTTCGTCATCCTGGGCACGGGCGACCAGAAGATCCAGGATTTCCTCCTCGCGGCCCAGAAGAAACACCCCGCCCGCCTCGGGCTCAAGATCGCCTTCGACGAGAGGATCGCCCACACGATCTACGCCGGGAGCGACATCTTCCTCATCCCCTCGCGCTACGAACCGTGCGGGCTGACCCAGATGTATGCGCTGAAGTACGGGACGATCCCCGTCGTCCGGGCCACAGGCGGGCTCGACGACAGCATCGAGGAGTACGACCCCCTCGCCGGAACCGGGAACGGCTTCAAGTTCGTCGAGGCCGCGCCCGAAGCGCTCCTCTCGGCGGCGGCCCGTTCGGTCGAGGCGTTCCGGCGGCCGGGAGCGTGGAAGGCCCTCGTCGACGACGCCATGGCCGCGGACTTTTCCTGGAAGCGCTCGGCGGCGGCCTACCTCGAGCTTTACAAGAAGATCGCCGCGACCGCCTGAGCCGTTAAGACCGCCGCAGGAACTGGGCCGCCGTTTCCGGCGGGACGGGATTGATATAGAAGCCCGTCCCCCACTCGAACCCCGCGACCTTGGTCAGGATCGGGAAAATTTCCAGGTGCCAGTGGTAGTTCCTGTCGATCTCCGGCCAGCCCTCGAGCGACAACGAGGGATTGGGGGCATGATGAAGGACCATGTTATAGGGCGGATCGCCGATCGTCTCCTTGAGCCGGGCGAGGACCTGTTTCATCGTCTCGGCCAGGATCAGGAGCTCGGCGTCGTCGACGTCCGTAAAAAACGGCGAATGCCTCAGCGGGTAGACGGCCATCTCGAAGGGGAAGCGCGAGGCGTAGGGGGCGACGACCGAAAAATGCCGGTTGAGGATAATCTGCCGCGCCCCGGCCGCCGCTTCCTCCCGGAGGATCCGGCAGAAGGCGCATTCCTTGAAGTTCCGGAAAAGCCTGTCGCCGCCGTAGATCTCCTCCTTGACCCGCTTCGGGACGATGGGCGTCGCCACGATCTGGGAATGGGGATGGCTCAGGGACGCGCCCGCCTCCTTGCCTTTGTTTTTGAAGAGCTGGACGTACTGGTAGTGGAGCTCCTGTTCGATGGCCTTGATCCTCAGCTGGAAGACCCGAAAGACGTCCCGGATGTGCGGGACGGGGAGGTCGCTCAGCTCGAAGCCGTGGTCGGGATTTTCGATAACTACTTCGTGGACGCCGATCCCCTCCATCGATTGAAAGATGCCGCCCGTCGGCTTGGGCGGCGGCGTGCCGCGGTTCAGGGCGGGGAACTTGTTGGGCACGACCCGGACCTTCCAGCCGGGGGAATCGGGCGCCGTCCCCGCCATCCTCAGGGCGAAGACCTCGGGCGGGGTTTTCGTCTCGTTGCCTTCGCAGAACGGGCAGAACCCGACGGGTTCCGCGGCCCGTGCCGTTCCGTCGCTGGGGCGGAAATCGTCGGGCCGCTTGCTGCGTTCCGTGGCGATGATGACCCATCGTCCGCTGACCAGGTCTTTCCTCAGTTCCGACATCAGTCGCCTATCAGCTGCTTGATCTTCGATTTGAGCTCGTCCAGGGAAGCGGACTTGACGACGTAGGCGTCGGCGGCCCAGGTCATGAAATCCTCCTTGTAGCTCTGGTAGGCCGAGTTGATGATGATCGGGATGTCCTTGCGGAGCCCCATGATCTGGGTGATGAGCTCGATCCCGTTCTTGCCCGGCATGCGGATATCGGTGACGATCAGGTCGAAAGCCGTTTTTCCGAGCTCGGCCAGGGCGGTCTCGGCGTTGGTCACCGCGGTGACGGCGTAGCCCTCCCGGCTCAGCTCCTCTTCATAGAGCAGGCAGAGAGCTTTCTCGTCCTCGACCAGCAGGATATTCTTTTTCATGGCTTTTCACTCCCTTTCGCGGCAGATAAAAATGAGTTTGAACAGGGACCCCTTCCCCACCCGGCTCTGGACCTCGACCTTGGCGCCGCAAGTGTCAATGACCCTCTTGATGAAAGGCAGGCCGAGACCCATACCTTTTTCCTTGGTTGTGAAGAAGGGCCTGAAGAGCTGGTCCTTGTCCGGATTGGAGATCCCCCTGCCCGTGTCCCGGACGGAGAGGACGAACCCGCTCCGGTTCTTCCGGTACCCCCGGACGGTGACCGCTCCCCCGGCGGGCGTCGCGTCGAAGGCGTTGTCCAGGAGGTTGCGGACGACCTCGCCGAACGAGATCGGGTCGCAGAGGATCTGAGGCAGGCAAGGCTCCAGCTTGACGTTCAGCGTATAACCCTGCGATTTCGTCTGGACCTCGGGGCCGTCGAAAACCCCGGCCAGAACCGGCCCCGGGTCGAAATAGACCGGCTCCTTCAGGCTGACCTTGAGGAAGTGGCCCATCTGGTAGATGATGTCCTCGAGCCGGCGGACCTCGTCCCGGATGATGGTTAGGTTGCGCCGCTTCTTGTCTTCCGGGACGTCGGGCTTGAGGAGCTGGTCGGTAAATCCCCCGATGGCGACGATGGGGTTCCGGAGCTGATGGGTGACGAACATGGCCATCTCGCCCATGGCCGCCATCTTCTCCATATCGAGGAGCTTGCGGTGGAGCGTCGTCGAGTAGATGTAGTTGCCGGCGATCAGGCCGCAGAGGCCGGCCAGCTTGATATCGGCCGGCGTGATGGGCGTCCGGGTGATGGCGTTGTCGAGGACGATCTCGCCGAGGACCTCGTCCCGGGCGAGGAGCGGGATGCAGAGGAACTCGTCGACCTGGATGACGTCGAGGAAGCGCTTGTCGACGAGGGGCTCGCTCCCGGCCTCGCGGACGAGGAGGATCTCCTTGCGGCAGGCCGCATAGGCCGGGATGAGCGCGGTTTCCTCGTCCGCCGCGAAGACGAGTCCCTTGAGGCGGCTGCTGAGGGTGTCCTCGTTCTTGCTGACCAGGGCCCGGTTGTGCTCGATGATCTCGATGTAGCCGATGCCCGGCGTCGATAGGACCTCCCAGATGAACCCGGCCTCCTCGGCCGAGCGGGGGCCCAGCCACATCTCCCCCTTGAGGCGGTCCCCCTGCTTGAGGAAGAGCATGGCCCGGTTGAAGCCGACGCCCGAACCCGAGGTCAGCGCCGTCAGGATGACGAGAAGGTTGTCCTCGAGGGAGAAAGGCTGAAAGAAGCTCTGGGAGATGATCGACAGGAGCACCATTTCCCGGGGAGCGTCCCGCTCGAAGTCGGAGCCGAGAAAGTCGTATTTTTCGATCATTCAGACGTCCAGCCCTTGGGGACGACCCGGACGCCGGCCTTGCTGATCTTGAAATTCCGGCCGTCCTTGTCGGCGTCGAAGCCGATCTCGAAACGCTCGGGGATCGTCGAGGACTTGTCGATGATGACCTTGCGGAGCCGGGCGCCGCGACGGACGGCGACGTCCTCGAAGAGGATCGAGTCCACGACCTCGGCCCCGGCTTCGATGCGCACGCCCGGGGCGATGATCGATCTCTCGACGAGGCAGCCGGATAACCCGCACCCGGTGCCGATGATGGAGGAGCGAATCTCTCCACTGGCGATGAACGTCGGCGGATACTGGGGCTTGTAGGTCCGGACGGGCCAGGCGGGGTCCTTCAGGATGCCCGGCGGGTTCGGCGAAAGGAAAGCCATGTTGGCTTCCCAGTAGGCGTCGATCGTACCGATGTCCTCCCAGTACTCGTCGAAGGTGTAGGCGAAAACGCGGTGGCCGCCGACGAGGGCCGGGATGATGTCTTTGCCGAAATCGTGGGAGCTGCGCGGGTTCCGGGCGTCCTTGATCAGGGCCTTGATCAAAACGGGAGTCTTGAAGAGATAGACGCCCATGGAGATGAGGCTCCTCCCCGGGTCCCAGGGAGTCGCGAAGGGATTTTTCGGCTTTTCCAGGAACTCGACGATCCGCCGTTCTTCATTGACGCCGATGACGCCGAAGCGGGAGGCGTCTTCGATGGGGATCGTCCGGGTCATGATCAGCGCGTCGGCGTCGTTCTGGCCGAAGAAAAGCAGCAGCTTCCGGTAGTCGGCGTTGTAGATGTGGTCCCCCGAGAGCACCAGGACGGCCTCCGGGTTCTCTTGCTGGATGGTGTAGATATTCTGGAAGACGGCGTCGGCCGTCCCCTCGTACCAGTGGTCGCCGACTCGGCCCTGGGCGGGGAGCGAGAAGATGTAGTCGCCGCTCTCGGCGTGGAAGATGCTCCAGCCGTTGAGGATGTGGCGTTCGAGGGACAGGGACTTGTACTGGGTGAGCAGGGCGATCCTGCGGAGGCCGGAATTGAGGGCGTTGGACAGGCTGAAATCGACGATCCGGTAGGCGCCGAGGAACGGCACGGACGGTTTGGCCCGGTCGCGCGTCAGCGGGTACAGCCGTTCGCCCTTGCCGCCGCAGAGGACCATGACCAGCGTTTTCTTAGATAACAGTTCCATCGGGCAGGACGACCTCCTCGAACAGCCTGTCTTCCGTCTCGAAGACGCGAAGGAGCGACTCCTCGGCGTCCGTGAGGACACGGCCTTCCTCGAGCCACTCGGCCAGCGTCAGGGCCCGCTCGAAGTGCTCGGCGGCCCTGTTTTCGGCATAATCCCGGGCCGACCAGGTCGAGACGAGGAAGGGCCAGTCCGAGCTCTCGAGCAGGAACTTCTCGCGGAAGAACTGCTTCAGGATCCGCCGGTCGAGGCGGGCGAGGCGCGGCGTGAGAGCGGCCGCGGCCTCCTCGATCCTGTAGATCTTCTTCCAGATCCAGGACGTGTCGTCGTTGAGCCAGATCCAGTGGAACCCGCCCTGGCCCCACGATCCTTCCGGGAGGGAAATGACGGTTTCGGGCGGCAGCCGGTCGAGACAGCCGCCGGCGGTCATGGGCTTGATCGGCCCGGCCGCTAGTTTTTTGATGACGAGGTAAAGCCACTCGGGACCTTCGAACCACCAGTGGCCGAACAACTCCGTGTCGTAAAGGGCGACGACCGAGCCCGCGGTTTTTCCCTTGAGGGTCTCCTCGATGACGGAGACGAAATGCCCCGCGTGCTCCTCCATCCTATCCCGGGTCCGGGCCGGGTCATAGGGCTTCTTGAGGCCCAGGTCGGCGTCGCTCGAGGTGATCCTCCAGTAGCGCATGCCGCCCGGGAAATGCTTTTTGTGGAATTCGAGATATGCGCCGTCCCCGGGATAACCCATGTTGCGGCTCCAGACCTGCGAACCGGAGACATCGTCCCGGGCGAAAAACGGCACGTGCGAGGGATGGGCCAGGTAGGAGGAATAAGGGTCCCGCGGCAGTTCGTCCGTCGGCTGGTAGGAGCCCTTAAATTTCTCCCAGAGGAGCTTCAGGCCGGGAAAGCGGTCGAGATAGACGCCCTTGGCCTCTCCTCCCTTGAGGAGATGGGCGTCGACGAAGAAATAGCCGATGCCCTCCTGGCCCAGGATCTCGTCGATGCCGAGCCGGGGATAAGGGGCTTTGTCTTCGACCGGGGATTTCCAGTTGTAGCCGGGCCGGTAGGCGCACTCGGGGATCCAAAATCCCCGGGCCTCCCGGCCGAAGTACTTGCGGTAGGTGTAACGCCCCTGCCGGACCTGCTGGCGGATGCTTTCGTCCCTGGCGAGAAGCGGGAAATAGCCGTGCGTCGCCGCCGAAGTCAGGACCTCGATATGGCCGCGGTCCTGGAGGGACCGGAACGCGCCGAGGATATCACCGTGACAGCGGCCCTGGAAATCGTCGAGGATCTTCCGGTACCAGGCCTCCCAAAAATCGGTAAGCGGACGAAGGGCGCCGTTCCCCGTCCGCTCGAAATAATCCCGGTCACGGACGGCGATCTCGATCTTCATCCTCAGGTACTCGTCGAAGCCCCGGACGAAGCCGGGATCCTTGAGCTGCTCCATCAGGACCGGGGTGAAGCTGACGTTCGCCCGGGCTGCGATCCCTTCGCCGGCCAGCCGCTCGAAGACGTCGAGGAGCGGCATGTATGTTTCCGCGGCGGCCTCGTAGAGCCAGTCCATCCCGTGGGGCCAACTGCCGTGGGCCAGGACGTAGGGAATGTGGCTGTGAAGGACGAGAGAAAAGTACTTATCGGCCATGATGCTCCTTCAAGACGATGGTCAAGCGCTTTTTCGCGTTCCCGGCCAATGCCAACGGCCACACCGGACAGAAACAGTACCCTTGATGGATTATATCAAAACCCCCTTCGGATTGGGAGAGCGTCCGCAGGGCGAAGGACCAGAGGGCGTCCGCCCCCTCCGGCTCGAACAGGAGATGTCCCCCGTAGAGGGCCGCCCTGCCGGGGCCCCGGAGCTCGATCTCGTGGGGGAAGGCCAGGAAGTTCCATTCCGAACCGTATTTCAAAGAGAGGGCTTTTTCGGATAGGTTCTCGACTTCGAGGATGACGCGGAGCGCGCCTTCGCCGGCCTCGATCGTCTTCCTGACGGCGAGAGGGACGCGCTCGCCCGAAGCCCAGACCGCTCCGTGGCGCTCCAGGACAAGCGTTTTCCCCGCGGCTTTGAACGAGAACGGCTGGTCGACGAAATCCCCCTGTTCCCCGTAGTCGGCCTTCCTGAAATCCTCCGCTTTCGTGTCGGCGTGGAAGAAATGGTCGATGAGCGAGAATCGAGGGTACCAGTCGGGGCGGGTCAGCTCTTCGGCTTCGGGCGGCAGTTTCTTGCGGAGCTCGTGGATGCTCTTGCCCGTCCCCTCCTCCCCTTCCCCGTCTTCCGGCGACCGGTGGTAGGATTCACGGTGCCGCGAAAGGACGTTGGAGAGGTTCCGCGACCAGGGGCGGTAGTCGACCTCGACGAGAGTTCCGCCGAAGGAGGGCTTAACCAGCAGGCCGAAGACCGGGTCCCGATAAACGAGTTCGCCCCGTCCGTCGCAATCGTAGTCCAGAGAATTCCAGGCGGGCGCGTCCGGCGTCCTCTTCTCGGCTTCGAGAAGATGGTGGTAGGCGGCTTCCCGGAGATGGGGCAGATAGAGTCCGCCGAAGACGCCGTGCCAGTAGGGGTCGTTACATTGGCCCTTGTAGAGGTCTTTGAGCGCGTCCCCCTCCGCCCCGGCGGCGTGGACTTCCCGCGAGATCATGACCATCCGCTTGTGGAGGTGGTTCGCCTCCGGATACTTGAGGAAGAATTCGCGGAAGAACCCGCCGCGCAGGAACCGGCGGGCTTCCGGGCCGGACCCGGCCTTGAGCTTCTTGAAGGCCGCCTGGTCGTCGGGCTCGAGGACCCACTCCATCATCTCTTCGTAGGACGCCGGCGGAAGATAGACCCTGCCTGAGGGCGGATGCGCGTCCAGATACTCGGAAAAGGACATCGTCCGGATGCCCTTGTCTTCGACGTAGGCGAGGAACCGCTCGAGCCAGCCTTCCTCGAACACCCATTTGTGGGTGCCCGGCCAGACGCCGAATTTCTCGCCGTCGTCCCCGAGGATGGCCGTCCCGCCCGAAGCCCGGAGGCCGTCGAGATGGGCGTCGATGTCGTCGAGGCCGTGAAACGGCACGAGATAGCGGAGCTTTTTGTCGATCGGAAAAAGCCGCAGACTTCGGCCCTCTTCCTCGGTGACATAGGTCGTGGCCAGGTCGCGGATCCCGGCGCAGTGAAAATGCTCTTCGTCGAGGAGGGTGTATTCGATGCCCGCCGCCGCCAGGGACTTGGGCAGGTGTGGCTCCCAGACCCTTTCTGTGAGCCACAGCCCGCGCGGCGCCTGTCCGAAATTCTCCCGGAGGTAATCGTTCATCATCCGGACCTGCCCGACCCGGTCGTCTTCGGGAATGATCGACAGGATGGGTTCGTAGAAGCCTCCGCTCAGGAGCTCGACCTGCCCCCGGCCGGACAGTTCCTTGACGAGGTCCCAACAGGTCCGCTCGTTCTTTTCCATGTACTCCCAGAGAGGGCCGGAGAAGTGGAGGGCGAAGCGGAAGCCGGGATGCTCGGCCAGGCGCTCCAGCAGGGGCCGGTAGCAGTCCTCGAACGCGTCCTTGACGATGTGGTCGAAATTCCCCACCGGCTGATGGTTGTGGACAGCGAATAGGAAGACGAGCTCGTTCATTCGAGCTCCTTCACGCCCGCGTCCCGGCAAGCCTTCCGGATATAGGCCTTGAAGAGATAGTCGAACTCGTCCTTGCCTTCCTCGCCGTACCACCAGAACCAGTCCGAGCCTTCGGCCACGGCCATCTCTTCCGACGGCCCGCATGCCTCGCGGGCCTTCGCGAGCAGGTCCCAGGCCGCATTCTTGGCCGGATGGCCGACCCACTTAGAAAAGTTCCCCAACCAGGTCCCCGGGACAAGATCGATCTCATCCCGGGCCGGTTCGGCCGCGAGGTAGCCTTCGAGAGATGTCAGGGTGAAACCTTCGAGACGCTTGACCCTGTCGTAGAGGGCGCGCAGAAAAGGGACGCCGTTTCCGGGGTAGTACTCCCACGGGTTCTCGCCGTCGAGGACGATGACGAGGATCGAAGCCTCGTCGGCGGCCTTTCTCCGGGTCTCGAGCTTTGCGACGAAATCCTCGACGGCCGCCGCGGCCGGCCACTTCTGATACTCGAAGCTCATCATATCCGAGAGCTCCCGGTCGCGGAAAAAGAGCGCGAGAGACTCCGAAAGGTAGGGCTTGAACAGGTCGGCGGGGGCATGAGGCGCGGGCCGGCTTTTCCAGAGGACGTTCTCATCCGTCAGGGCGAAGCGGAAGCCGGCGGCCGTGGCGGCGCGGGTGACCTCGCGGCTGACGCCGCCTTCCGAGGGCCAGAGGCCCGCCGGCTCGAAACCGAAGATCTTCGTGAAATAGGCCCGGCCCTTGGCCAGTTGGCTCTTTCCGTCCTCGGGGTGCCGGAAGGGCAGTTCCGGGAACGATTCTCCGTCGGCCGACCGGAGGTCGAAAACGAGCGGCAGGAGAGGGTGATAATAAGGTGTCGTGGTGAGTTCGGCCAAGCCTTTCTCGTGGAGACGGAGGTAACTCGGCAAGAGGTCAGCGAGCACCTCTTTCCGAAGCTGGAGCAGGCCGTCCCGGTCCCTCTCCGGAGTCAGGGGCGCGGAGAACAGGGCCTTCACGGCCAGCTCCTGCAGGCGACGGGCGTTGGTCTCGCCGGGGACGATTTTTCCGAGGAGCCGGACGTCCGCATAGGTCAGCTTGCCCGGGTCTTTTTCGAGCGCGGCCTGGAAGGGGTCGTTGGCGGAACCGCCGACGTATTCGAGGACCTGCTCGAGGAGACAGGGGACGAAGTTGTAGGTCCCAGGGAACTCCGCCTCTTCGGCCAGGCGGGCCATCTGATGGTAGTTCTTCACGGCGTGGTAGTTAACCCAGGGGAGGATGTATTCCCGCGTGTCGGGGTCGCGGTAGATCGGCTGATGGAAGTGCCAAACGAAAGCCAGGTGCATGGTCAGATTCCTTCCTGGGCGAGGATGTAAACGAGAGCGGCCAGGATCACGGCTTGGAGCTCGAGCTCGCGCGGATGGACGCTCGAGACGACATCGAGAGCGGAGTGGTGGACATCGAAGTAGGCTTGGGAGTTGATCATGACGGCGGCCGGCTCCGCCCCCTGCTCGACGAGGGGCGCGACGTCCACTCCTCCTCCCCCGGGGACGATGAACGACACGCCGAGCGGCTTGAAAAGGCTTCCGTACGAAGTGATTTTTTCGAGGACCTTGCTGTCACGCCCTCCGACCGCGAGCCCGACGGGGGCGAAGCCGCCCCGGTCCGATTCCGCCGCGACGAGGTGGCGTTCGCCTTTCCTCTGCGGGGCACGGACATAGGCCCGGCCTCCCGTTCCTCCGAATTCCTCGTCCATGAACAGGACGACGCGGATGGTCCGCCGCGGCCGCAGGCCGACGGCTTTGATCAGCCGCAGCGCTTCCAGGCTCGCCGCGCATCCCGCGGCGTCGTCATGGGCGCCCACGCCGAGGTCCCAACTGTCCAGGTGCCCGCCGACGAGGATGACCTCGTCCGGGAGATCGGTCCCGGTGAGCTCTCCGACGACGTTGGCCGAAGTTACGCGACCCATGTCCCGGCAGTTCATCCTGAGCGATATGGAAAGGCCCTGCTCCTTTTTCAACAGTGCGCTCAGCACTTCGGCGTCCAGGGTGCTGACCGCGGCGGCCGGGATCCGGGGAACACCGGGGTCGTACTGCATCAGTCCGGTGTGCGGGTTCCCGTCTTTCCTGAGGGTCAGCGAGCGGACGAGGACACCGACCGCGCCGTAGCGGGCCGCCGCCGAGGCCCCGTTGACCCGCTGGTCGGCGGCGCCGCCGTAAGCGGAGAAGGGCTCGGCGAGACGCCTGTCCATCGGCCGGTTGAAAAAGACGATCTTGCCCTTGAGCTTCGGTCCCAAGCGGCCGAGCTCATCGAGAGCCGGGACCTCGACGACAGGCGCGGTTAGGCCCCGGTCCGGCGTCCCGATGCTCCCGCCCAGGGCGCAGACGGCGAGCGGAACGGCGGCCCGGGTCCCGGAGGCGGTGATTTCTGCCTCCGCGACCTCCCCCCGCACCCAGTGTCCGACCTCGACCGGTTCCGCGTGGACGTTGACGAAGCCCAGTTCAGCCATGAGCCGGAGGGAGAGTTCGACCGCGGCCGCGGCTCCGGGCGACCCGGTCAGACGCGGACCGACCGACGCGATCCGTCGGAGGAGATCGAAAGCCCCTTCGCTGGAGAGGCCGGCCTCCCGGAGCCTGTCGACGGTCTGTTGAGACGTTCGACCCCCGTCCTGGAGTCCAGCCGCGCCCGGGCGAAAAGAGCAAATCAGGAGGGCCAGGGCGAGCAGGGTCCGAACGGATCTTTTTTTCATGACGCGGCTTCCTCACCGATGAAGGAAACAACGTTCCGAATCGAGCTCTCCCGGCTTCCGGGTGATGATCATGGCCAGCCCGAGCTCGTTGGCCTTGTCGATGACCTCCTGATCCTTGACCGAGCCCAGCGGGTAGATGATGGCCTTGATGCCGTGCTTGGCCGCGAGCTCGACGACGTCGGGGAAGGGCATGAACGCGTCGGAAGCAAGGACGCAGCCCTCCGGGCCGTAGCCGCGCCTCGAAAGACGGATGGCGTCTTCGGCGGAGTCGATGCGGCTTCGCTGGCCGGAGCCGATGCCATGCGTTTTATCGGAGGTCCCTATGACGACGGCGTTCGACCTGGTGAAGCAGGCCACCGTCCAGTTGAACAGCGCGGCCTTGACCTCCTCGGGACTCGGTTTCTTCGTGGAGACGACGTCCACGGACTCCGGGGAGACGATCTTCGAGTCGAAGCGTTTTTGGACGAGCAGCCCTCCGGCCACCCGCTTGACTTCGAGGCCATTATCCGTCGAGGGCGCGTCGAGCGGCGCACCCATCTTGACCACCCGAAGGACCTTCCTCGCGGCCAGAACGGCCAGGGCCTCGGAGTCGTAATCGGGGGCGTACACGACCTCGACGTTGCGTGGGCTCTCGACGAGGAGGCGGGCCAGCGGTTCGGTGACGCGGTAGCTGAAGACGTCGACGCTGCCGAAATTCGAGAGCGAGTCGCACTTCCAGGCCTTTTCGAAGGTCCCGACCGGGTCGTCCCCGAGGGCGACGCCGCTCGGCATCTCGTGCTTGATCAGGACGCAGACCCGGCGGCCCTTGAACACCTGGACGAGCTTCCGGGCCAACCGCTGGCCAAGGTCCATATCGCCGACATTGATGTAGCTCAAACCCTTCGTGCCCTCTTGAAGGACCTCAAGGTGGCCCATATTAGGGCCCGCCGCGCCGGCCTCCTGGTAGAAGGCCGCCGGATAGCCCGGATTCTCGCCGTAGCGCATGGGGAATTTTTTGACGAACCGGTCTTCACCCAGGTTGAGCGTTTCCGGAAAATCCTCCCCGACCTTCATCTGGTACTGGCTGCGGGCCGTCCGCTCGGGCTTGCTCATCGCTCATGTCCTTTCGTGGCGGTTGATGATGTGGAGCTCGATTCTCCCGGGGTCGGAAAGAGAGACGAAGGCGCAGGCGACGGCGACCCGGAAGTCTTTACCCGCTGCGGCGGGAGCGAGGTTCCCGTAGACGGCTTCGGCCGTTTCGCGAGCGGTCTTGCCGGCAAGCCCGACCCGGCGAGGCTCCCCCTCGAACGTGGGCAACGGGTCGGAGTTTGGCCCGGCATAGGTCGAGACGAGCCGCCCCTCCCCTTCACGGAATGGGACCTCGAAGTAGCTCCTCAAAGGCTCGTCCGACTCGCCCCTGCGGACGACGCTCAGACCGGCCGCGCCGCTGACGAGACAGCCGCTGATCCGGGGAGTGAAAATGGGCGCGTCGGGTTCGTAGTCCCAGGCCGCCAGGGCCTGCGACAGTACGGCCACCGGGGCGGCTCCGGCGAGGAGTGCGTCCCGGATATCGGCGGTCTGCTTGCCGTTGGAGACGGCGACTCCGGCTTGTCCGAAAAAGAGGGCCGGGTAGACGAGAAGGTCGATATTCCCCTTTTTCAAAACGTTTTCGTCGGTGGGCTGGACCCAGACCCCGCTGTCGCGATGGGCCAGTTTCCGGGCCTGGCTCGAGGGCGAGCGTCCGGTTATGGCGTAAACGATCACGGCTTTGGCGCCCGCGGAAGCCAAGCCCATGGCAATGAGGCGGCCGGGGTATTCGAGCGTCGCGAGCAGTCCTGTCGTCTTGTCCATCGGGTCGTCCTTTCGCGCCTATTGATAACATAGGCACTCTCTTTAAGTCAAAAGAGGACTTGGGGCGCGCCTCCTCAGAATTCGCTTCCCGCCGGTCCGGCGAATCTGGTAGAATCCGGAGGAGATCCGGTGAAGGAGGCCGAGCCGAAGATGAAAAAAGCCGACACCCATGAGGAATCCTTCCGCGACCCCGAATTCCTAGAGTCCCTCGAGGGACGGACGCTGCGCATCCTGAGCGAATACCTGGGCCCGATGGCCCGTCTCGACAAGGCCAAGATCAACAGCACGATCCTTTTTCTCGGTTCCGCAAAGGCCGACCCGACCGACGCCGATTCCGACTTCCATCGCTATTATTGGGAGGCGGAGGAACTGGCCTTTCTCCTGGCCAAGTGGGCCATCTCGCTGAAAAGACCCAAGGGCAAGGATTTTGTCGTCTGCACGGGGGCCGGCCCCGGCATCATGGAGGCGGCCAACCGCGGTGCTTCCCGGGCGGGAGGAAAGACGATCGGGATGAACATCTCGCTCCCCCAGCCGCAGAATCCGAACCCATACGTCACACCCGAGCTGTCCTTCTCCTTCCATTATTTCTTCATGCGGAAATTCTGGCTCGTCTATAAGGCCAAGGCGGTGATCATCTTTCCGGGAGGATTCGGCACGCTCGACGAGTTCTTCGAGATCCTCACCCTTCTCCAGACGAGCAAGATCTCGAAAAAGGAGCTTGTTCTCGTCCTCTACGGCGGGGACTACTGGCGGGACCTCATCAAGTTCGATTCCATGGTCGAGAAGGGGGCCATCTGCGCCGACGACCTCAAGCTCTTCCGTATCTGCTCGACGCCTCGCGAGGCCTTCGCTTATCTCAAGAAGAGGCTGACGGGTTTTCTTGGCTGATCGGACCGGGGTTCAGGGGACGGAGCGCGGGGGCCGAGTCCGCGCCGTCCTCGCCGTCGCCCTGGCCCTGAGCGCGGCCGCCTGCGCCAGGCTGCCTTACGCCCCGAAGAGCGGCGTGGAGATCGGCGTCGCTTCCTGGTACGGGCAGGAATTCCACGGCCGTCCGACCTCGAGCCGGGAGGTCTTCGACATGAACGACATGACGGCCGCCCACCGCACGCTGCCGTTCGGGACACACGTGATGGTAACGGACCTCGCGAACGACCGTTCGGTGGTCGTCCGTATCAACGACAGGGGACCTTTCGTCCGGGGCCGGATCATCGACTTATCCTACGCGGCCGCGCGCGTCCTGGGCCTCGTCGGTCCGGGCACGGCCCGCGTCCGGTTGGAAATTTTGGGCGGATTACGGGAGCCGGCCCCGACATCGCCGCCGACATGGATCCAGGTCGGCGCCTTCTCGGTCCAGGAGAACGCCTACGCACTGAAAAAACGATTGGAAAAGACCTATCCGGGCGTGGTCGTGTCGACGCTCAAGACCGGGAACGGGGCTTACTACCGGGTCAGGGTCCGGACCGACGGCAATTCGGCCAATGCTCTGGCCTCGCGATTGGCCGGAGAAGGTTTCCCTGTCATCCTCATCCGGGAATGAAAGCCGCCCAGGCGAAACCTACCGGATTTTCTCCCGGCGCTTGAACAGATAGGCGGTGTCCCGGAGCTTATTCTCGACCCCGTCGTGGACGGCGTAGGTCCCGCCCTCGTAAAGGCAGGCCGCGCCGAACTCGCCCTTTTTGTTGAGCGCGTAGAAATTGAGGCCGAACTTGGGCCGACCCTCCCCGTCGCAGAGCCGGGGCACGAGCTTGGTCTTCACGGCGATGGCTTCGCAGGTCTTCAGGCAGGCCTGCTCGGGCGACAGTCCGTGACCCATGAAATCAACGATCCGGAAGCTGGCGCACGTTTGGAGGTTGGCCTCGCCGCGCCCTGTCGAACCGGCCGCGCCGATCTCGTTGTCCACATAGAGCCCGGCGCCGATGATGGGCGAATCCCCCACCCGGCCGGAGAGTTTCCAGGACAGGCCGCTCGTCGTGGTCACGCCGGCCAATCTTCCCGCGGCGTCCAGGGCGATGCAATTGATCGTCCCGTGCGTGCTCATGACCGAGCGGAGCTCTTCGGGGACATTGTCGGACTTCGGAGGGAACCAGTTATCCCGATCCGACATGGTTTCCTTCCAGCGCAGCCAGGCGGCGCGGGACTTCTCCGTCAGGAGGTCCTCCTCCTTGAAGCCGTGGGCCCGGGCGAACTTCAGGGCGCCTTCCCCGACGAGGAGGACGTGGTCCGTCCTCTCCATGACGAGTCTGGCCACCTTGGACGGGTTCTTGATGTTCCTCAAGGCGGCTACTGCGCCGGCCGTATGCGTCGGCCCGTACATGACCGAGGAGTCGAGTTCGACGACGCCGTCTTCGTTCGGCAGGCCGCCGTAGCCGACGGACATGTCGTTGGGGTCGTCCTCGACGATGTTCACCCCGGCGATGACGGCGTCGAGGGGGTCGCCGCCCGCCTTGAGGATCTCCATGGCTTTTTGAGTGGCCCGGATCCCGTTCCCGCTGGACACGACCCGGGGACGCGCGTTGGCCGCCGCCGTCACGGCCGCCGCCCGTCCGAGCCCGACGGGGACGAACGCCGCCGCGCCGACGCCGACGCCTGTCTTGAGAAAATCCCGTCTCGTGAATTTCGACATTTCGATGACTCTCCTTACTATTCCGTTGGATTCTATTTTTCCAGATCTTCGAGCAGCTGGATGAGAACGGTGTGGTCGCCCTCCGGGACCTCGAACTTGCGCGAATTCCCGCTGAAGACGTCCATCTCCCGGCCGTCCACGAGAAGCTGGTACTTGCCTTTCTTCAGAAAGCGCAGCTTGATCTCGCGCCTTTTCAGGGTCTTGATTTCGAAGGACACCTCCCGCTCATTGTAGAGGAAGCGGCGGACGACCGCTCCGCCGTCAACGGCGAGGATGGTTTCGCCTTCCTCGCGGAGGACGGTAGCGGAGTTCCCCGCCTCGACCTCGTAGTGGCGGCCCTGGACGAGGACCCGGGACAGCTTCCCCTTGTCGTCCGGCTTGAGGATCCCGAAGCGGAAGCCCTCGTGCGGTGTGAAATCGAGGTACTCCTCGACCGCGATCAAGGCGGCCAGGGGGCCGCCGCTCTGGTAGCGCTGGCCTCCCGCCTCTCCGGTCAGGGAATCGAAATTCTCGGACGACAGGCCGAAGCTCGTCCAGCTCCGCAGGAACATCTCGGCGCTCTTGCGGGCTAACTCGGAGGCGACGGCGTCGAAGCCGGAGGCCTTCAGCCCCTGGTAGACGAGGTAGTTGGCCGCGGGCCAGATCAGACCGCGCCAGGACTGCTGACTCTCGGGCTTGAAGGACGGGTCGTCCCGGGATATGGACGGGATGACGTAGTCGCCCCAGAACTGCTTGGGGTCGAGCAAGTGCTTGAGCATTCTCTGCGCGCGGGCTTCGTCGGGGATCCTGGCCAGGAGAGGGAAAAAAGAGGAGGCGGCCTTATGGACCGAAAACCGGCCGTCCCAGTAGCGGTCGCAATAGAAACCGTCCTTTTCGTTCCACAGCCGGGAGTTGACGAGGGCCCGGGTCTTCTCGTACTGGTCGCGGTAGCGTTCGACGTCGACGGGGCGTCGGAGGACCGAAGCGATCTCGGCCAGGCACCAGGCGTCCAGGGCGTATAGGGAGTTCAGATCGACGCAGTTCAGCATCAGGGTGCCGGTCTCTTCGCTGAAGGGGGCGTCGTCCCAGTTGGGCAGGTCGTCCTGCCCCGATTCCCAGCCGGCCCTCATCCGTCCCGAAGCGTTCTTCTCCCAGGATGGGACGTTCCGGCCGATGAGCTCGGCGTCCGATCCCCACTCGAGGAGGCCGTCGCCGTTGCCGTCTCTCCGGGCCGTACCGTTCGCCCGCGGCGCCATCCAATAATCGTGCCAGCGCTGGAGATAGGGATAGGCGTGCCGAAGGATCTCCATGTCTCCCAGCCGCTCGAAAAGCTTCAGGACGACGAAGGCCCCGACGGGAGGCTGCGAGCGGTCGGCCGTGCCCCCGAAACGGCCCCGCCAATTCGGGATGTTCCCGTTGGGGTACTGAGTTTCCAGGACGGCCCGGAGAGCGTCGACGGCCAGTTTCTGGCTTTCGAGGACGAGCCCCAGGGCGTTGAACAGGGAATTCTCGCCAAAAATCGTCCAGTGGTCCCGGCCCCCTTCCGGCCGGGGGAGGATCCCTGCCCGGCTTGACGGAGTATAAAGACGGTGGTTTCCCGCCTGGTAAAGGACCGTCCAATGCAAGCTGTTGGTGATCGCCTCGGCCACGCCGGCGAAGGGGCCGCGGAGCTTGACCCGTTTTTCTTCATAAACGACGGCTTCCTCGTCGATGAAAGCGCCGATGGTCTCGGCGTTCTTGTAGCGGTAGATGCGGTTGCCCACGGCTTGGGCGTCTGCGCCGACCCCGGCCACGAAGGCGATTGTGCGGTCGGCATCCGGAAGGTAGGACAGGGCGAGGCCGCCGGCCGGGGCGGAGGCCGGCTCCCCGGGTCGGTTCGTCCAGATCAAGTAGGACGGGTTCCCCGAAGCGCCGCAGCGTCCCCGGACCTGGCCGTCGGCGAGTAGGGTGTATTCGCCTTTGAGGTCCCACGGGAAATAGTGGACAATGGTGACGCGGACGCCCTCGGGGAAAATGATGCGTCCGATGGCCGTGTTCTCGTCGCGCCGCGACCATTCGACGGTCAGAGTCAACTTTCGCGGCGGGGGCTTCAGCAGGATGGGCGTGTCCTTGCCCATCTTGAAGGGCAGTCCGAGGTCGAACTTGACACGGGCGTAGAGGCCGTCGGGCGAATGCGGACCGACCTGGGAAACGAGGTAGTAGAAGTCCCCGCCCTCGGCGGTCTCGCCCACTCTCTCGACGCGCAGGAGGAAGGCGAAGGCGCAATCCTTGGCCGGGGCGATGACCAGGCCCGGCCAGCCGGGCCCGTCGAGCGATCCGACGTAGGTGTCTTTCCAGGGATAGAAGATCTCGGGCGAGAGGCTGGACGTTCCGATGAGCAGCAGACCTAGAACGAGGACTGTTTTTTTCGTCATCCCGGGAATCCTGACCTGCGAGGTCCTCCTCGTCGTCTACTTTATGGAAATCGGGCCTTTAAATCAAGACAAGGAAGGTGCTTTTCTTTTCGAGCTGTGGTAGATTAAGGCTAACGAATTCCGGTGGAGGAAATCATGGATTTCCGGCTCTATTTCCGCTCCCGCCAGGGGGAGATGGTCCATCTCCTAAAGCAACTCGCGATGCTCGAATCCCCGACCCACGACAAGAAGGCGGTCGACGCCTGCGCGGCTTTCGTGGCCAGGGAGTTAAAGAGAATCGGATGCAAGATCACGACTCTCCCCCAGAAGGATATCGGCGACCTGACCGTGGCCGAATTCGCGCCGGGACTCCTGAAAGATGCCGACGACGAGATCCTTGTCCTGACCCACATCGACACCGTCTGGCCCGTGGGGAAGATCGCCAAGATGCCCTTCTACGTCTCCGGGAACAAGCTCTACGGCCCCGGTGTCCTCGACATGAAGGCAGGAGTTGTGATGCTCCTGACGGCCCTGCGGAGTCTCAACGGCCTCAACGTCAAACCCCAGAAGCGGATCACGGTCGTCGTCAACACGGCCGAGGAGACGGGGCACCCCGCGGCCCACGACCTTATTCGCAAGCTGGCCCGGAAGGCCTCTCTCGTCCTTTGCCTGGAGCCCGCCCTCCCCGGCGGAGCGCTCAAGCTCGAAAGGAAAGGCCGGCTGGTCGTCCGCCTGGACGTCCGCGGCCGGGCGGCCCACGGCGGGAGCCCCGAGAAAGGGGTCAGCGCCATCGAAGAACTGGTCACCCAGATCGCCCGCCTCAAGCGGCTGAGGACCGGCGAGACCACGGTCAACGTCGGCCTGGCGGGCGGGGGCGATAAGGCCAACGTCGTCGCCGAGAATGCCTGGGCCGTGCTGGACATCCGCTTCTGGAAATCCACCGACCGGGACAGGGTCCTGAAGATCCTCCGCGAGGCCGTTCCGGTCCTCCGTGGGGCGCGTCTCAAAGTTTCCGTCGAAAGCACGACGCCGCCCATGGAGAAGACCAAAGCCTCGGAAAGACTCTTCGTCCGGGCCCAGGAGATCGCCGCCGGCATGGGGCTCTCGCTCAAGGGAGGGAAAACGGGCGGCGGCTCGGACGCGTCGATCGCGGCGGGGATGGGGATCCCGACGCTCGACGGCCTCGGCCCGGACGGCGACGGGATCCACGCCGAACAGGAACATCTCCTCCTCTCCTCCTTCGTCGAACGGACGGCCCTGCTGACCGAATTCTTGAAGGACCTGTGATTGATACGCTTGGTTGACTTCGGCTGGAAATTTTTGATAGCTTAATTTCATCTTTATTATAAGGAGTGTAGCGTGATCAAAAAGTACTATCTTCTGTCCCCCGGACCGACGCCGGTGCCGGAACGGGCCCTGTCGGCGGCCGCGGAACCGATCATCCACCACCGCACCCCCGAGTTCTCGGCCATCTTCATGGAGGTCACGGAAGGCATCAAGCAGGTCTTCGGCACGAAGGAAGACGCCTACATCCTGACGTCCTCCGGGACCGGGGCCATGGAGACCGCCGTGGTCAACCTCCTCAGCCCCGGCGACAAGGTCCTGACGATCAACGGCGGCAAGTTCGGCGAGCGCTGGGGCAACATCTGCAAGGCCTATGGCGTCAACTACAAGGAGATCGTCCTCGATCCGTGGGGCAAGGACTTCTCCAAGGACGAGCTCGAAGCCGAGCTCAAGGCCATGCCCGACTGCAAGGCCGTTTTCGCTACTCTGTCCGAAACCTCCTCCGGGGCCATGTTCGACATCCAGGGCTTCGCCGAGGTCGTGGCCAAGACGGGCGCCGTCCTCGTCGTCGATGGCATCTCCGGGGCCGGCGTCACGCCCTGCCCCATGGACGACTGGAAGGTCGACGTCCTTCTTTCCGGGTCGCAAAAGTCCTTCATGATCCCGCCCGGCCTGGCCTACATCGCCCTGAGCCCCAAGGCTTGGGCCCTGGCCGCCAATGCCAAGCTGCCCAAGTTCTACTTTGACCTCAAGAAGGCCAAGAAGAACCTGGCCGACAAGACGACCCCTTGGACGCCCGGGATTTCCCTCATCATCCAGCAGAAGCACGCCTTGGATATCGTCAAGAAGATGGGCCTTGAGGCCCTTTTCGCCCATCACCGGATCCTGGCCGACGCGACCCGGGCCGGGGTCAAGGCCCTCGGGCTCGATCTTCTGTCGCATAGGCCGGGCAATGTCCTGACCTGCTGCAAGGTCCCGGAAGGGATCGAGGGCTCGAAGCTCGTCAAGACCATGCAGGGCAAATACATGGCCTACATCGCCGGCGGGCAGGACCCCTACAAGGGGAAGATCTTCCGCATCGCCCATCTCGGTTACATGGGCGGCTTCGATATCATCACCGCCCTCTCGGCGCTCGAAATGACGCTCATGGACCTCGGCTTCAAGTTCGAGGCGGGGGCCGGCATCAAGGCGGCCCAGGCCGTCCTCAAGGAGAATTGGCAATGACTAAGATCCTCATCGCCGACGGCCTGGACAAGGAGGCCTTGGAACTCCTCCGGGCCGTTCCGGGCTTCGAAGTCACCGTCAACAAAGGGATGAGCGAGGCCGACCTCATCCAGATCGTTCCCGGCTTCAGCGCCGTCGTCCTCCGGAGCGCCTCCAGGATCACCCGCCCGGTCATCGAAGCCGGGAAGGACCTGAAGGTCCTCGTCCGGGCCGGCATCGGGCTCGACAACATCGATCGCGACGCGGCCAAGGAAAAAGGGATCGCCGTGGCCAACACGCCGGCGGCCACTTCCATCTCCGTCGCCGAACACACGTTCGGGCTCATGCTCGGGGCCGTCCGCAACCACGCCAAGGCCGTCCTGTCGATGAAAGCGCACAAATGGGACAAGAAGGCGCTCGAGGGCACGGAGCTCTACGGGAAGACCCTGGGCATCATCGGTTGCGGCCGGATCGGCATCGAAGTCGCCAAGAGGGCCCTGGCCTTCGGCATGACGGTCCTCGTCTACGACGTCCTCCCGGTCAAGACCGACGTCGCCGTCAAGCAGGTGCCGCTCGAGGAACTGCTGGCCGCCGCCGACCTCATCACCCTCCACGTCCCCAAGCAGGCCAAGCCCATTCTCGGCGAGGCCGAGTTCGGCAAGATGAAGAACGGAGTCATCATCGTCAACGTCGCCCGCGGCGGGGTCGTCGACGAAAGGGCCCTGCTCGCCGCGCTCAACTCCGGCAAGGTCCGGGCCGCGGCCCTGGACGTCTTCGACAAGGAGCCGCCCGAGGACTTCTCGCTCGTCGACCATCCCAACGTCATCCCCATCCCCCATCTCGGCGCGGCGGCCGCAGAAGGCCAGCAGAGGGCCGGCCTCGAGGTCGTCCGCATACTTAAGGAGAAGCTGGGGTAACGTTTCTCGTGGAATTCAGATCGGGCGGCCCGGTCGGGCCGCCCTTTTTTTTCTTTCCTCCAGATCTTGGGATTATTTTTACAGGGACACGGCAGTTAAAACGGCCATGAAGCCCGCCCGATGACGCTGTCCGGGCAGTGATGGGGGCCATGCATAGACCCCGTAGCGGAGGGGGCTCGCCCTTCGGGCGTAGGAACAACTGGGACTGGTCCCCGGGGGGCCGGGGGATATGCGTGGCCTCCATCGCTGACAAAAACGGGCAGCGTTCTCGGGCGGGCTTTGGCCCGCGCCTTCCGTTCTGCTAGAATAGAGCCATGATCTACCTCGACCACAACGCCACGACACCCGTCGATCCGGCCGTCGCCGAGCGGATGGGGTGGTTTCTCAAGGAACACTTCGGCAACCCCTCTTCCATTTACCCGATCGGGCGGAAGGTCAAGGAGTTGATGAACGAAGCCAGGGAAAGCGTCGCCGGTTACCTGGGCGTCGACCGCGGCGAGATCTTCTTCACCGGATCGGGCACGGAATCCGATAATTTCGCCATCTTCGGAACATTCGATGCCGCGCCGGAGAAAAACGAGTTCGTCACCTCGGCCATCGAGCACCCCGCCGTCATCGAAGCGGCCAAGGCCCTGGAAAGAAGGGGGGTCAAGGTCACCTATTTGCCCGTCGACGAGTACGGCACCGTCGGCCTGGACGACCTGCGCTCGGCCCTGACTCCGAAAACGGGCCTCGTTTCGATCATGCACGCCAACAACGAGATCGGCACGATCCAGCCCATCGCCGAGATCGTCCGGATCGCCCACGAGCGGGATATCCCCGTTCATACGGACGCCGTCCAGAGCTTCGGGAAGATCGACGTCGACGCCCGCAAGCTCGGGGTCGATTTTCTGACCGTCTCCGCCCACAAGATATACGGCCCCAAGGGCATCGGAGCGCTCTACATCCGCCGGGGGGCGAATATCTGTCCCTTCGTCCGGGGCGGCCGCCAGGAGCGCGGCCTCAGGGCCGGGACGGAGAACACGGCCGGGATCATCGGCTTCGGCGAAGCCGTCCGCGTCCTCGTGGAAAAGGGCCGCAAGGAGCGTTCCCGGATCGAAAGCCTCGCCAAGATTCTGAAAAAGGGGGTCGAAGAGAAGATCCCCAGCGCCAGGTTCAACGGCCACCCGGAAAACCGGATCAAAAGCACGCTCAATTTCGCCTTCCCGGGACTCGAGGCGGAAGCTATCCTGCTGGCCCTGGCGACCAAGGAGATCTACGTTTCCACGGGCTCGGCCTGCAGCGAGGAATCGGAGGAAGTCTCCCACGTCCTCCAAGCCATCGGGCTCAGACCCGAGATCGCCCGATCCTCGATCCGGATGTCCCTCGGACGCTCCAACACGGAAGAGGATATCGCCAGCGTCCTCCGCGAGCTCCCGGCGATCATCGAAAAACTCCGGGCCATCACGGCCTTCCATCCTGAGGGCTGAAGGGCCGGCCGCTAGGCCGGAGGCTCCCGGAGCTGGTGCAGGTACAGCTCGCGGACGGTCCGGAAAAACTCCTGACACGGCCCTCTCCGGAAATCGGGATAGGTCCAATTCAAAGTTTTTACTGCCGTCTTCGTGAACAGGAATTCGAGATGGGCGTAGATGCCCCGCCCGAGAGGGATGCGGTGGGAGAAATCCTTGGCCGTAGCCATGACCAGCGCGGAGGCGGTGAGATAGCCCGGGTCGACGTTGACGGGCCTCCCCGTAGCGCCCGTTTCCCGGCGAACGGCCTCCTCGAGTTCTATCGTCCGGAGTTTTGCTTGAGGCAGGATTTCAGGGGCGACCAGCCCGGAGAAGCTCATGAATCGTCTCTTAAGATTGGGGCCCATCTCCGGTTCGTAATAGTCCGTGAGGTCGAAAGCGAAAGCCGGGCTTTCCATGTCGACCGGTCCCCACTCGGTGACAAGCCGTCGCTTGACGTCCTCGTATAAAGCCTCCTCCCCAAAAATGACGCCGCAGACGAGCTTGACGGGCGCGAACGTTTTTGGCTGAGCCATGTTTCTTCGCGCTCAGAGTATAGCCTATATCGCCACCGCCTTAAAAGGGCCGCGTGAAACGGGCATCTCTGGGCATGAGCCGTATTGACGCCACCCGGGCTGTGACGGGGACCATCCAGAGCCCCCGTAGCGGAGGGGGACCCGCCGCTTACGGCGGGGGAACCGCCGGGACTGGTTCCCGGGGGCCGGGGGGAATGGGTGGTTCCCGTCATAGCCGAAACGGGTGGCGTCCTGCAGTCAGGCCCGTATGGCCTAGCGTGTTGCACGGCGAGCGCGTTTCTTTTATAATTGGCCCATCATGAAATGGGTTTATATCGAGGACATCGCCCAATACGATGGCCAGGATGTCGAAATCCGCGGCTGGGTCTACAACAAACGATCCTCCGGCAAGGTCCGCTTCCTGCTTGTCCGCGACGGGACGGGCCTCGTCCAGGCGACCGCCTTCAGCGCCGAGAAGGACTCCCCCCTCTTCCAGAAATTCGACCGGCTGACCCAGGAGTCCTCGCTCGTCGTCCGGGGCCGCGTCCGGGAGGACAAGCGGGCGCCCGGCGGCTACGAGATGACCATCGCCGACCTCGACATCGTCCAGGTGTCCGCGGACTATCCGATCACGCTCAAAGAGCACAGCACCCCCTTCCTCATGGAGCACCGGCATCTCTGGCTGCGGTCCTCGAAGCAGCACGCCGTCCTTTGCGTCCGGGCCGAGGTCGTCAAGGCCATCCGCGATTTCTTCGACGGCCGCGGTTTCCGCCTCATGGACACACCCATCCTGACCCCGAGCGCCTGCGAGGGGACGACGACCCTTTTCGAGACGGCGTATTTCGACCAGAAGGCCTACCTCAGCCAGAGCGGCCAGCTCTACAACGAGGCCACGGCCATGGCCTTCGGCAAGGTCTATTGCTTCGGCCCGACGTTCCGGGCCGAGAAATCCAAGACCCGGCGTCACCTCATCGAGTTCTGGATGGTCGAGCCCGAGGTGGCCTTCGCCACCCTCGCGGACATCATCGAGCTCGGCGAAGACCTTGTGCTGTTTATCATGGAGCGTGTCTTGACCAAGCGCAAACACGACCTGGAAACCCTCGAGCGCGACACGCGGCCCCTCGAGGCGGTCAAGAAGCCCTTCCCCCGCCTGACCTATGACGAGGCCGTCCCTTTGCTCCGCGAGAAGGGTTCGACGATCGAATGGGGGAACGACTTCGGCTCGCCCGAGGAAACGCTGATCTCCGAGGTCTACAACTCCCCCGTTTGCGTCACGCACTTCCCGACGGCCATCAAGGCCTTCTACATGCAGCCCGCGCCGGAGAACCCGGACGTCGTCCTCGGCGTCGATTTCCTGGCCTCGGAAGGCTACGGCGAGGTCATCGGCGGCGGTCAGCGCATCCACGACCTGGCCCTGCTCGAGCGGCGCCTCGAGGAACACAAACTTCCGCGCGAGGCCTACGAATGGTACCTCGACCTCCGCAAGTACGGTTCCGTCCCGCATTCGGGATTCGGCATGGGCGTCGAGCGGATGGTGTCCTGGCTCTGCGGCATCAAGCACATCCGCGAAACCATCCCGTTCCCCCGGCTTCTCTACAGGATCTATCCTTGACCCGTTCGCCGACGCTAAGCCCCGCCTTTCAAAGCGGGGCTGAGAAGCGAGGCTCAGGGTTAACCCCAAACAAGCCCCGGCATTCATGCCGGGGAGTCCAGGGGTTGACCCGACCGACGCGCGGCGCCCCTGGCGGCCGGCGCGCCGCCGAAAAAATCGCTCTCATCAGTCTGGGCTGCGCCAAGAACCTCGTCGACAGCGAAGTAATGCTCGGGGCCCTGAAAAAAGCCGGGTTCGAATTCGTCAGCCGGGCCGAGGACGCGGACATCGTCATCGTCAACACCTGCGGCTTCATCGGGCCCGCCCGGATGGAGGCCGAGGAGACGCTTGAAACCGTCCTCCGGCTCAAGGAAAAGGACCCCCGGAAAAAGATCGTCGTTGCCGGCTGCTACGTGGAGCGAGACCGGCTCGGTCTCCAGGAAAAATTCCCCGAGGTCGATGCCTGGACCGGCGTCCGGAGCTTCGACCGCATCGCCTCAATCGTCGAGGGCCGGCCCATCTCCGGCCCGGACCGGACGTTCCTTTATTCGGACACGTCGCCGCGTCTCGTTTCAACCCCCGGAACATGGGCCTACGTCAAGGTCTCCGAGGGCTGTTCCCACCGCTGCGGCTTTTGCGCCATTCCGTTGATCAAGGGGCCTTACGTGTCCCGGAGCCTGGCCTCCATCGTCCGCGAGGTCCGCACCCTCGCCGGCCTCGGCGTCAAGGAGATCAATCTCATTTCGCACGATACGAC
>JBGOYY010000030.1:0-30986 GCA_041479905.1 Candidatus Aminicenantia bacterium | reverse complement strand
GCCGACCTCGTCAGCCCAGATCCTGAACGCTTCGTCGTCGTCGAGGTAGACCGTCGCGTACAGCCTGTCCGCGGGCAGGCCGAAGACGCCGGTGACGAGCTCCCAGGCGAAGCCGACGGCCTCCCGCTTGAAGTAATCGCCGAACGAAAAGTTGCCGAGCATCTCGAAGAACGTGTGGTGCTTGGCCGTCCGGCCGACGGTCTCAAGGTCGTTGTGCTTGCCGCTGACCCGCATGCACTTCTGGACCGTAGCCGCCCTCTTGTAGCTGCGCTTCTCGAGCCCCAGGAAAAGGCTCTTGAACTGGTTCATCCCGGCGTTGGTGAACAGGATGGTCGGGTCGTCCTTGGGCAGGAGGGGCGAACTCCCGACGACCTTGTGGCCCCGGTCGGCGAAATATTGAAGGAAGGTTTCGCGGACGCGCTGCGCCTTCATTTATGGTCTTCTTCCGGCCCCCCCTCGGCCCGGTCGATCTTGCTCATCCCCTTCTCCATCTCCTCGGTCGCCATGTCGATGGTCGACTGGATACCCATGATGCGGAGCTTGAAATTGTCCGGATTAGAAGAGTACTTCATCCCCTGCTCGAAGGAGATGTAGCCGTCGCGGTAGAGCTGGTAGATGGACTGGTCGAACGTCTGCATGCCGTACTGGGAAACGCCCGCCGCGATGGCGTCGCGGATCATCATGGTCCTGTCCTTCTCGGCGATGCACTCCTGGATGTAGGGGGTCGCGATCATGGCCTCGACGGCGGGCACGCGGCCCTGCCCGTCCATCCGCGGGACCAAGCGCATCGAGATGATGGCCTTGAGGATGCTGGCCAGCTGGAGCCGGACCTGGCGCTGGTGGTGGGGGGCGAAGACGGATATGATCCGGTTGATGCTCTCGGGGGCGTCGAGGGTGTGGAGCGTGCTCAGGACCAGGTGGCCCGTTTCCGCGGCAAGGAGCGCCGTCTCGATCGTGTCCAGGTCGCGCATTTCCCCGACGAGGATGACGTCGGGGTCCTCGCGGAGGCAGCCGCGCAGCCCGCGGGCGAAGCTCATGACGTCCATCCCGACTTCCCGCTGGCTGATCGTGCTCTTCTTGTCCTTGTGGAGGTACTCGATGGGGTCCTCGATGGTGATGATGTTCTCCCGGCGGAAGGTGTTGATGTATTCCACCATGGCCGCCAGGCTTGTCGTCTTGCCGCTCCCCGTCGTTCCGGTCACGAGGACGAGGCCGCGCTGGTAGAAGGCGATCTTCTCCAGGACTTCGGGCAGGAGGAGCTGGCGGATCGTCTTGACCTCGAGAGGGATGATGCGCAGGGCGATGGCCAGCGAGCCCCTCTGGCGGTAGATGCTGCCGCGGAAGCGCCCGAACCCGGGGAGGCTGTAGGCGAGGTCGAGGTCGAGGTCCTCTTGCAGCCTCTTCCTCTGGAATTCGGTCATCAACTGGTTTGCCAACTCCTCGCAGTCTGGGGCCGTCAGCCGGGGGAACCCGGTCAGGGGCGTAAGCGTCCCGTGGACGCGGATCATGGGATTGTTGCCGGCCTTGAAGTGAAGGTCCGACGCGTCCCGTTCGATCGCGATCTTCAGGAATTCATCGATGACCATGAGAGCCTCCTCGTAAGGTTTGTCAGACTAAGGTCAGCCAATGATAGGCATCTTCCCGCTTGCCGGCGATGACGTCGAAGAAGGCCTTCTGGACCTTCTCGGTCACGGGTCCCCGCTTGCCGTTCCCGATGACGATCTTGTCGATCGACCGGATGGGCGTGACCTCGGCCGCGGAGCCGGTGAAGAAGACCTCGTCGGCGATGTAGAGCATCTCGCGGGGAATGGTCTCCTCGACGCAGCGCACGCCCATCTCGCGGAACAGCGTCATGACCGAGTCCCGGGTGATCCCCGGCAGAATGGAGGAGGACAGCGGCGGCGTCAGGACGGTCCCGTCCTTGACCAAAAAGAGGTTCTCGCCGCTCCCCTCGCTGATGTGGCCGCGGATGTTCAGGGCGATGCCCTCCTCGTAACCGTCGAGCAGGGCCTCCATCTTGATGAGCTGGGAGTTCATGTAGTTGGCGCCGGCCTTGGCCAAGGCCGGGAGGGTGTTCGGGGCGATCCGCCACCAGGAGGACACGCAGACGTCCACGCCGTTCTCCATGGCGTCAGGACCGAGGTACTTGCCCCACTCCCAGACAAGGACGGCGCAGTCGACGGGGTTGGGGAAGGGATTGACGCCCAAACTGTTGTACCCCCGGTAGACGATGGGCCGGACGTAGCAGGATTTCAGACCGTTGGCCCGGACGGTCTCGATGACGGCCCGGTTGAACTCGTCCTGGGAATACGGGACTTCCATCCGGTAGATCTTACACGAATTGTAGAGCCGTCGGATGTGGTCCTGGAGGCGGAAGAGGGCCGTCCCGCGGGGGGTGTCGTAGGCCCGCAGGCCTTCGAAGATCGAGCTCCCGTAGTGGATGACATGGGAGGCGAGATGGATCGTCGCGTCTTTCCAGGCGACCAGCCTGCCGTTCATCCAGACGCTGCCGTTTTCGGTGAATGGGCTCATCGGCCGCTCCTTCGTCGTCCTCTGGTCACGAAGGCCTCATGTTATCTCATCCCCGAGGCCGAAGTCAATCGCCTCCAGGGGGGAATCAACCCACCCGACTCCCCGGTCTGAAGCCCGGGGTATGCTCAGGGTTAATACTGAGTTGCACTAACACCGTTTTTTTAGAAAACGGCGTTGGTGCTGTCGAACGTATCAGACATTCTCTCCGCAGTGAGGGCAGTTGCGGGACTTGGGGGGGAGAGGCCGTCGGCAGTTCCTGCAGAGGACGGTCGTTTTCTGCTCACGGGCCTTGATCCGGAGCATGATGTCGTCGATTTCCGAGGTCTTGGGCGTCTTGCCCTTGAAGAGGGATAGATCGCGGATGATCTCGGAGGCGCTCTGGTACCTGTCCTCGACCTTCGGCGCCAGGGCCCGCATGATGATGGCGTCGATCTCCTTGGGGACACGGCTGTTCTTGATCCTCGGCGGGGTGATCTTCCCCTGCTGGGCCATCTCCAGGATCTTGAACGGGTCCGGGTCGAAGATCGGCGGCCGGCCGATGATCATCTCGTAGAATATACAGCCCAGGGAGTAGAGGTCGGCGGCGTAGCCGGCCTTGCCCATGAACTGCTCGGGCGCCATGTAGGGCGGCGAGCCGATCCGCGTCGAGGCATAGGGCACTGCGTTGAGCCAGGCCGACGTCCCGAAATCGGTGATCTTAGCCGTCCCTTCCTCGGAAACGATGATGTTCGAGGGCCGGAGGTCGCGGTGGATGATCTTGGCCTTGTGGGCGTGGTCGACGCCGTAGGAGATCTGCTTGATGAAGTCGATGGCCTGATCCGTCCCCAGGATCCGCTCCTTTTCCAAGATCTTCTCCAAGGTCGGCCCCTTGATGTATTCCATGACCATGAAAAAGACGTTCTTCTCCTTCTCCGCAGCCAGCATCCGGACGATGTTCGGATGGCTGAGGGCGGCCTGGAGGCGCGGTTCCTTGAGGAGCTTGTAGAGTTCGGCGGACTGCTTGTGGGGGACCTTGATGGCGACCTTGATGTCGAGCCAGGTGTCCTTGGCCAGGTAGACGGAGCCGAATCCGCCGCTGCCGAGGGACCGGATGACCTCGTATTTCCCGACTTTCTGCCCTTGGAGAAACATGTCACTCGTTCCAGGAACGGGCTGTCCGCGACGCTTCTTGCGCCATGCGGGGGACGTAAAACGGATTCGCGCTCACGCTCGTCGCCGGCTCACTGGAAAATGTTCTTCATCCGGTGGATGACGCTCTTGTCGACCGATTCGATGTCCTCGCCCCGGACTTCGGCCAGTTTCGTCAGCAGGATCTTTTGGTCTTTAGTAAGGTTTTCGGGCGTCCGCACCTGGACCTTGACGAAAAGGTCGCCCTTCCGCCGCCCGGCGACGTCCTGGATGCCCTTCCCCCTGAGGCGGATGATCTCGCCCGGCTGGGTCCCGGCCGGGACCTTCAGGATCTCGCTCCCTTCGAGCGTGGGGATCTCGACCCGCGCGCCGAGGGCGGCTTGAGTGAAGGAGACCTCGATCTCGCAGGCGAGGTCGTTCGCCTCCCGTTCGAAGAAGGGGTGCTTGCGGACCCGGGTCACGACATAGAGGTCCCCGGCCGGCATACCTTCCTCCCCGGCCTCGCCCTCGCCGACGAGCCTCAGCCGCGACCCGTCCGCGACGCCTGCCGGGATGCGGACCTTGAGGGAACGTTTCTCCTTGACGTGCCCTTTCCCCTGGCAGGACTCGCACGGCGAAGCGTTGATTTCTCCCCCGCCCCGGCACCGCGGACAGGTCCTGGCCAGGGTGAAGAAGCCCTGTTGATAACGGACCTGTCCCGCGCCTCCACAGGATGGGCACGACGTCGCCTGGGTCCCCGGCTTCCGTTTCGAGCCCCGGCAGGCCGGGCAGGTCTCCGCCCGGTTCATTTTGATCTCCCTCTCTACGCCGGCGGCGGCCTCTTCGAGGCCGATCTCGACCTCCAGGGCCAGGTCGCGGCCCCCCTGCCGGCCGCCTCGGCCGGCGCTCCGCCCGCCGAAGAAATCGCCGAAGCTGAACCCGAATAGATTCCCAAGGATGTCTTCGAAGCCCTCGAAAACGGAGGAGTCGAACCCGGAGAAGCCATCGCCGCGCAGGCCGTCCTGCCCGAAGCGGTCGAAGGCGGACCTTTTCCCGGCGTCGGCCAGGACGCTGTAGGCTTCCGCCGCTTCCTTGAACCTCTCCTCGGCCTCCTTGCTGCCGGAATTGCGGTCCGGGTGGTGCTTCAGGGCGAGCTGGCGGTAGGCCTTCTTGATATCTTCGACGGAGGCATCCCGGGCCACGCCGAGGACCTGGTAATAATCCTTCTTAGCCATTCGGCCCCAGCTTGATGACTTCCTGGCCGGTCTGCCGCCGCCGCATCTCCTCGACCTCCGTCGGCATGAGGCCCGAGGACGGCCTGACTTCGACCTTCTGCTCGAGGCCGGTCTCCTTATCCTTGGCCGAGACTCGGGCCAGGCCATCGGCGTTGATCTCGAAGGTGACATCGATCTGAGGCACCCCGGCCGGGGCGGGCTCGATCCCGACGAGCTCGAAGACGGCCAGCGATTTGTTCATGGATGCCAGGAGGCCTTCTCCTTGCAGGACATGGATACGGACCCGCCTCTGGTTGTGCTCCACGGTCGTGAAAGCTTTGACCTTGTGCGTCGGGAGGGTCATGTTCCTCTCGATGATCCTCTCGTAGCCGTCGCCTTCGGTCTCGATCCCCAGCGCGAATGGCGTGACGTCGAGAAGCAGGACGAGATCCCGGATCTGGCCGTCGAGGATCCCCGACTGGATGGCCGCGCCCATGGCCACGATCTCGTCGGGGTTGACGTGTTCCTCCGGCGTCCTGCCGAAGAACTCGGTGACCCTCTGCTGGACCAGGGGCATCCGGGTCTGGCCGCCGACGAGGATGACGTGGGCGATCCGGTCGGGGCTGAGCCGGGCGTCCGCGAGCGCCTGCTCGATGCGCGGGACCGTCCGCTCGACGAGGTCGGCGGTCATGGCTTCGAGGGTCTGCCGGCTGAGCACCTTGCGGATGTGCTTCGAGCTGGCCTTGTCGGAGGAGATGAAAGGCAGGTTGATCTCCGTTTCCATGGTGAACGACAGCTCCCTCTTGGCCTTTTCCGCGGCCTCCTTCACGCGCTGGAGCGCGAGCTTGTCCGCGCTCAGGTCGATCTTCGTTTCGGTCAGGAAATCCTCGTAGAGCCATTCCAGGATGCGGTTGTCGAAGTCCTCGCCGCCGAGATAGGAATCGCCGTTGGTGGCCAGGACGTGGAACACGCCGTCGCTGAACTCGAGGATAGTGATGTCGAACGTCCCTCCGCCCAGGTCGAAGACCGCGGCCAGGCCGTTCTTCTTGGTGTCGAGCCCGTAGGCGAGCCCGGCGGCCGTCGGCTCGTTGATCACGCGCTGGACCTCGAGCCCGCAGATCGTGGCCGCGTCCTTGGTCGCCTGCCGCTGGGCGTCGTTGAAATGGGCCGGCACGGTGATGACGGCGTCCGAGACCGGTTCGCCGAAAAAGGATTCGGCGCAGGACTTCAGGTAACCCAGGACCATCGAGGAGATCTCAGGCGGGCTCAGGGTCTTGCCGCCGAGGACGACGAGGACGTCGCCGTTGGGGGCCTCCTTCAGCTTGTAGGACAGTCTTTTCTGAGCTTCCTGGATCTCGGGGGAGTTGAATTTCTGGCCGATGAGGCGCTTGACCGCGTAGAAGGTGTTGGCGGGGTTGGTGGCGGCCTGGCGCATGGCCAGGGTCCCGACAAGGCGTTCCCCGGAACCCGTGAAGGAAACCACGGAAGGCGTCGTGGGAAGCCCTTCCACGTTGGGGATGACGACCGGCCGTCCGCCTTCGAGATAAGCGATGCAGGAATACGTGGTTCCGAGGTCGATGCCGATGACGTGTCCCATGTCGTTATTGCCCTTTCTTCGGAACGCGAACCTTGACCAGCGTCGGACGCAGGAGACGGGCGTGATGCATGTAGCCCTTCTGGAGCTCCTCCGCGACCTCGGGTTCCTGGACGTTCTCGGATTCCTCCATGGTCATGGCGTGATGCAGGTTCGGATCGAACGCCCGGTCCTTGAGGACGATCGGCTGGACACCGTTCTTGACGAGGAGGCTCTGGAGCATCCTGTGGATGAGCTCGACGCCGTTCCGGAACGTCTTTCCGTCCGTTTCCGCGGGGGCGCTCTGGAGGGCCCGTTCGAAGTTGTCCGAGATGGCGAGCAGCTCGAGCAGGAGCTCGCTCAGGGCGTACTGGAAGTAATCGCTCTTTTCGCGTTCGAAGCGCTTGCGCAGATTCTCGGCGTCGGCGAGCTTGCGGAGATACTGTTCCTTGAGCTCGTCGAGCTCTTTCTTGAGATGCTTCGCCTCGGCCTCTTTTTTTCTCAGCTTTTCCTTGAGGTGACGGGGTCCCTCGTGCGCGGCGGCCTTGTCGTCCGGCTCCTTCTTTTCCGTCTTCTCCGCGGCCGGCGCGGCCGGGGGGATGAACTCGATCTCTTCGCCAGGCTTGTCTTTTTCGTCCGTCATAGGCTGACCTCTCTACCGAAGGCCGTGATGGCCAGGCTCAGGCGCTTGGCCATGCGGTCGACGAGGGGGATGATTTTTTCATAGGGGATCCGCTTCGGGCCGATGATACCCAGGGAACCCAGGACCTGGTTGCTGTAGCCGTAGTGGGAGAGGACGAGGGAGCAGTCCTGGACGTTCGGGAAGTTGACCTCCGAGCCGATCAGGACCTTGACCCGGTCGAGGCTGATGAAGTCCGAGAGCAGCTTGACGAGGGCGGCTTTCTCCTCGAAGTTCTCGAAAAGGGATCGCAGCTTGTCCATGTCGAATAGCTCGGCCTTGCCCAGGAGCCGGGAGGTACCCTGGAGGAAGATCCGGTTCTCTCCCTCCCCCTTGGCGATGGAGGTCTTGAGCAGTTCGAGGAACTTGTTCAGCGTGTCCTCGTACTTGACCCGGTGACGAGGGAGCTCCCGGAGGAGGGCGTCGTGGACGGAGAGGATCGTCTTTCCACGGAAATTCTGGTTGACGTGCTGGGCCGCCCGATCGAGCTCGGCCTGGGTCAGGGGCAGGAGCGACTCCAGGGTTTCCGTCAGGACCATGTGGAAGGGGGTCACCAGGATGATCAGGATCCTGCGGTCGGAGATCTTGATGAAGCGCAGGTGCTCGAACGGGAGGCGGAAGATATGCGGGGAAATGACGAAGCCCAGGTTATCCGAGTAATCGGCCAGGATCCGGCAGGCCTGGATAAGGAGGGAATCGAAGTCGGCCGTCCGATTGGGGAATTCCTCCTGGATAAGGGGGGCCCTTTCCTCCGGCAGGCCTTTCTCGGCCAGGAGACCCCCGACGTAATGACGCAGGCCCCGGTCGGTCGGGACCCGGCCGGCGGACGTGTGCGGCTGGGACAGGAAACCCATCTCCTCGAGCTTGGCCATGATGTTGCGGAGCGTGGCCGGGGAGGCGGAGATCCGTCTCGTCTTGGAGATGGCCCCGGAGCTCACCGGGCGCCCTTGGCGGACATAGCTTTCGATGACGAGGGTCAGGACAATCTTGTCCTTATCGCGCAAAACAGACTTGATCATCCGATTCCTTAAGGGCTTTTTATAGCATTAAAAGCGATTTGCTGTCAAATGACTGAAAGTCAGGGCGTCTCCGCTTAGAAGACCCTAATTCCAGCATAGCCAACAACTTGAGCGTAGTCCCCAGTCGTCTCGCCCGAAGTTTGGTAGCGGACGAGTTCGGCGCCGGACGCGCCGAGCCCGATGGCCGCTACGAGGGCGGCCGCGGTCGGCTGGTAGCCACACATCGAGATCCGTTCCTTCGTCACCGTTTCATAGAGACCGGCCGGGTCGAGGTCGAGGATCTTGCGGATGGCCAGCATGTCCTGCTTCTCGGCCGTCTTCTGACTGACGTAGTGGCTCATATCCGTGCTGGCCACGATGAGCGTCTCCTTTCCGGAGTCGCGGATGGCCTCGGCCAGGGCCCGGCCGAGAGACTCGAGCTCGCCGTAGCCGGCTTCATGGGAAACGCAGATGGGCACGATGGCCGCGTCCTTCCGGTAGTATTGGATGAACGGCAGCTGGACCTCCAGGGAATGCTCCTGGAAATGGGCCTGCTCGTCCTCTTCGACGAGCGCGCATCGCTTCATGATCCGCGAAGCCAGGTCCGCTTCGATCGGGCTTTCGCCGAGGGGCGTCAGCCAGCTTCCTCGGCCCTGAATGGCGAAGAGCGAGCCGATCTCCCTATGCCCGGGCCCGAGGATGACGACCGTTCCGGGGATAACGGTCGACGAAAAAACGGCTCCGGCGACAGGTCCGGAATACACGTAGCCGGCGTGCGGGGAGACGACCGCGATGGCCTTCCTCGGGGCCCCCTGAGACCCCGACATTTCTCCGATGGTCCGGCGAAGCCGCGCCTCGTCGCCCGGATAGAACTGGCCCGCGACGAAGGCTTTTCTTTTCATGATAGGATCAGAGGACCCGGCGTTTCTCCTCGAAACGGACCCCGAGCGTCCCCAACTCCTCGAGGACGGGACCGTAGATCTCGGGATGGACCGGCACCTGGACTCCCGCCATCCGGATCTTCCCTTCGAGGACGAGGCGGGCGGCGATAGCCGCCGGCAGTCCGACCGTGCGGGACATCGACGAATCACCGCCGGGCACGCCGTAATCGATGAGGGTCGAAACGATCCGCTCGCTCCGCCCCGATTCGGTCCGGGCCAGGAACTCGTGCTGGAGGACGATCATGTCCCTCTCCCCCGCCGCGTATTGGAGCTTCTCGATCATCAGCGCGGCCAGGTTGTCGAGGGCCGAGCCCTTTTCGGCCGGAAGCTTCCTTTCTTCGAACAGCCCCAGCCAGCCCAGGCCTGCAAGGATCTCCGAACCGCTTCCGAGGCCCAGCCGCGCGGCGACGGAGCCGCGGACATCGCCTCCCGGCGCCGCCTGGACCAACTCCGCCATGAGTCCGCGGAACGTTCCTCCGGCACGGTCTTTCGGGGTTTCGTCGAGGAGCCCCAGTTCGACCATCTTCTTGAGAGTCGCGCACCAGCCGGGGTAGCGGAGCGTCCCCCGCATGACCGTGCCGGCCTCGGGGATGCCGTAGGTCTCCCGGTAAGGGACCGAATCCCGGTTGGGATAGCCTTCGAACTCGCCCAGGCCGGGGATGGGGATGATTTCCGGCCTGGCGAAAAGATCTGCGGCGGGAATTGAGATGACCTGGCCGTCCTTCAGGAACCTGGCGGAATTCTTGGACGCGAGCAGGACGCCGCGCGGGCTCCAGGAGAACTTGTAGCCAAAGGGGTTGGTGTTGGCCTCGGGGGCGGGCAGGCCGCCGCAGTAGGAGGTGAAGGCGAGGACTTGGCCGCCGGAGTCATGGACCTCGTGGATGACGCGCATGGCTTCCATGTGGTCAATCCCCGGGTCGAGCCCCATTTCGTTCAGCAGGACGACGCCCTTCTCCCGGGCCCGCGAGTCCAGTTCCCTCATAGCCGGGCTGACGTAGGAGGCCGTGACCATGCTCTTCCCCTGTTCGACCGCGAACGCGGCGACGACGGGATGGAAGGTGTAGGGAACCATGCTGACGACCAGGTCGACCCGTCCGATCGCGGCCGCGAGCGCCGCCTTGTCCGAAATGTCCAGGAATTCGGCCTGTCCGCGCGGGTGACCCGCAACGAGTTTCCGGGCCCTGGCGACTTCGACGTCGGCGACGACGACCGATAAATCCGGCAGGTCGAGAAGATATTTCACGAGCGGTCCGGCCACCAGGCCGGCGCCCAGAATGAGGATCTTTTTCATGGCCTTCTCCCTGGAGCGATGCGCTCTATCCGATGGACCGGCTGAGATAAGCGTAATCCGGAGTGAGCTTGCCCCGGTAGAGGATGACCGCCTTGCGCAAGACGTCCGGCAGGCCGCACTCGGAGAACGACCTGTCGAAATGGGCGGCGGCGACCGCTGGGACATGCTCTTTCAGCTTGCCGCTGAAATACGTCGAGGATTCGAGGGGGAGCTCCGCCGGCAGATTGTAGACGGCCAGGACGGCCGGGCCGTTCCCTTCGAACCCCATGAGGGGCTCGTCCGCGGCCGGATCGTAGATATAGACGGGGTTTTCGGAGTCCGTCGCCTGGACGGTGCACTCGAAGGACCCGTTGATGTCGCAGGTGATGTCGCCAACGACCCGGAGCCTCGGCCGCGAGCCGGAACCGTAAAGCGTCTTCAGGAAACCCTTGGTAACGAATTTCGGGTATTTCGGGGTCCAGTAGATCCCGTTGACGATGGCCGTGAGATAAGGGACGACCTTCTCGACCATCGGCGTGTAATTTTCCGGGTTCGCATAATAATCCTGGAGGTCGAAGGGCTTGGCCGGATCGACGGGCCTGACCATGTCCTCCTCCTTGAAGACGGCCTTGTAGAGCGTCCGGGGAGCCTCTCCCCCACCCTCGAAGAGCTTGGGGATGTCGGCCGGCCGGACCGTTTCGACCGGCAGGATGTCGAAGATCTCCTGGGCGCCCTGGGAAACGTGGCCGTACCCGAAAAATCCGAAGACAACGGGGCCGAGCTTCTTGGGCAACCCTTCCCGGATGACCTTCCAGGCCAGCTTCCCGACGGCCTCTTTGACCTCGACCAAGCTCTTGTAATAGTGGGTCGGCTGGAGGATGGTGAAGGGGTTAGCCATGCCTTCGGCATCGAGGCGGCGGCCGAGCGCCCAGAGGGTGTCGACCATCCCGGCATGCCCTGCGTAATTGCCGAAATAGAGGACCCTCCGGCCCTTCTCGTCGACCATCTTCTCGTAGTCGATGACGGAACAACCGAGGTCCATCATCCGCTTGAGCATGGGCATGTTCTGGCTCTGACCCTTGGCGGTGTGGGAGAAAAAGACATAGACCTTGTCTTTCTCGATGAGGTCGATGGGGATCTCCTTGAGGGCGAAGACGATGGAGCACGGCGACAGGTGCTCCTCGACCGGGATCCCAGCCAAGACGTAGTCCGCATCGTTGAAAACCCGGATCTCCGAGGGCTGGATCCTGATATCGACGGCGTGCCTGTCGACGAGCTCCCGGGCGTGAGTCGGGATCAACGGGACCCGCTTCTCCCACCTGTTGATATCCTCTCTGCGGATGCCGATCTTGATGTTCATGACGAGTGCCTTTTCACGAATAAATGCTAGGAAGAATTATGTCACAATCGACCGAGGGGTTCAACCCCGCCCCGGGGAGTTGACGGCGGGGGGACGAACCAATAAGATGAGCGGGAGATGCTCCGCTTTTACAACACCCTGAGCGGCAAAGTCGAGGATTTCGTCCCGATCGAGCCCGGAGTGGTAAAGCTCTACACCTGCGGACCGACGGTCTACGACTTCCCGCATATCGGAAACTGGCGGGCCTACATCTTCGAGGACCTGCTCAAGCGCTTCCTGCTCTTCTTCGGCTACAAGGTCACTCACGTCATGAACCTGACCGACGTCGACGATAAAACGATTCGGGGAGCCGGCGCCAAGGGGGTCAGTCTCGAAGAATATACGAGGCCGTTCATCGAAGCTTTCAAGAAGGACCTCGAGACCCTGAACATCCTCCCCGCCGATCATTATCCCCGGGCGACCGGGCATATCCAAGAGATGGTCGACATCATCAAGGTGCTCCTCGCAAAAGGCTTCGCCTACAGAAAGGACGGGTCGATTTACTTCGCCATCGCCAAGTTCCCCGCCTACGGCCGCCTATCCAAGGTTAACCTCGAAGATCTTCGCCCCGGCAACCGCGGCGACGCCGACGAATACGAGAAGGATAGCGTCCACGACTTCGCTCTCTGGAAGGCCCCCAAAGCGGACGAGCCTGCTTGGGAGACGGAAATCGGGCCGGGACGGCCGGGCTGGCACATCGAATGCTCGGCCATGAGCTCCAAGTACCTCGGCCGGACGTTCGATATCCACTGCGGCGGGGTGGACAACATCTTCCCCCACCACGAGAACGAGATCGCCCAGTCCGAAGCGGCAAACGGCGTCAAGTTCGTCAACTTCTGGCTCCACTGCCACCACCTCGTCGTCGACGGCGAGAAAATGGCCAAGTCCAAGGGCAACTTCTACACGCTCGAGGACATTTTGGCCAAAGGCTACGACCCGCGGGAGATTCGGTTCCTCCTTCTCTCCACGCACTACCGGAAGATGCTCAATTTTACATTCGAAGCCCTCGACCAAGCCCGGGCCGCCCGCAACAGGTTCCGCGATTTTCTGATCGACCTCCGGAGCGTTAAGCGCGACGGCCCCCCGAGCCCCGAGGTAAACGAGCTGATCGAGGCCACCCGTTCTGGCTTTATCGCCGGGCTCGAGGACGACTTGAATATTTCTGAGGCAATGGCTTCTCTCTTTAGCCTCATCGAGAAAGCCAATACTCTCCTGGCCAAGAATACAGCGGTCCAAACGGACGCATTGGCGCTGCAGGCGTTCATCGCGGAGATCGACAACGAAGTCCTGGCGATCGAACCCACGACCATCTACGCGAAGGTAAGCGGCATTCCTTTAAACCTCCAACCGTCCGCTGATTACGAGCTGGTGAAAGTGGACGTTTCCGCTGATCTCGAAACGAGCATTCGTAAGCAGGTTGAAGAACGTCAGCAAGCGCGGGCCGCGAAAGATTTCAAACGAGCCGACCAAATCCGCGATGAGCTGCTGCGGGAAGGCATCCTTCTCGAGGACACCAAGGACGGCGTCCGCTGGAAAAAAATCAGCCCTCCGCGGACCTGAAGTTTTCGAAGGAGCCATTCAAGGACCGTGACCGACGGCAAGCGCAGCACTCAGGCCTTGGGCCTTCGGGGCGAAGAGATCGCCTGCGCCTATCTGGAGAAGAAAAAATACGCCATCGTCACCCGGCGCTTCCGCATGTTCCGCGGCGAGATCGACATCGTCGCCCGGGATGGAACGACGCTCGTCTTCGTCGAGGTCAAGGCCCGGGCCGACGAATCCTTCGGCCGTCCGGAGGAATCCGTGACGCCCGGCAAGCAGCGGCAGATCCGGAAAATCGCCCAGGGCTACTTGATGGAGAATCCCCTCGGCGACGTCGCCTGCCGCTTCGACGTCATCTCCATCCTGTTCGGTGACGGGAGCGGCTATCGGCTCGAGCACTTCGTCGACGCTTTCTGAGGCCGACGACTGCTCGTCTAGAACGCGTAGACAAACCCGAGGCGGAGGTTCCTGCCCGGTTCGACCATGGCTTCGGAATCCGCCCTGGCGATATAGGCCGTGTTGAACACGTTCCCGAGGGTGACATAGAAATTCAAGCCGTGCCAGAGATAGCTCGCCCTGAGGTTGACGAGTTCCGATGAGGCGACGGCGATTTCCGCCGGGCCGGGGCTGGCTTTGGCCAGGCGGAACGTCGCGTTGAGCTCCGCCGATAACTTCCCCTTCCAAACCCTAGTTCCCGTGTAGATCTGGACAGGGGGGATGTCGTTCAGGGGGACGCCCGTCTCCAGGCTCCGGCCGCGGATCGCGGCGATGTTTCCGAACAGCTTCCAGCCGGGCAGAAGGAACGCCTCGGCCTCGAACTCGAGTCCCTGGAGCCGGCCCTTTTCGATGTTCCCGTACGTGTAGGTCGAAGGGTCGAGCCGGTAGCGCTCGATCATGTCTTCGATCTGATAGCGGAACGCATATAAACCGACGAAGAAACGGCGGCCGAGGAATTTGAGCCCGCCGTCGAGGTTGAGGCTGCTCTCAGGCCGAAGGTCCGGGTTTCCGACGATGAAGCCGCGGCCGCTGATCCCGGTGTAGAAGAGTTCGTTGATGCTGGCCAGGCGGTAGGCGCGGGACAGGTTGACGAAGGCCGTAACATTATTCACGAGCTTGTAGGAGACGGCCAGGAAGCCGGTCGCCTGATCCTTCTTGGTTACGATAGGCGATCCCTCTCTCAAGGGCAGGGCCTTCATCCGAAGGATGTCGTAGCGCACGCCGCCGAGGATATCCAACCGCCTGATCCCAGAATAGTCCGCGGACAAGAAGAAGCCAAGGTCGCCCCGACTGCCGTTGACGTAGGGAAATTCCTCGACGACTCCGGTCACTGCCCCGAACTCGTCGAAGGACGTGTAGGAGTTGTAGGCGTCGGCCGTGCCCCGCCCGAAGTAATCGACGCCGCTCTCGAGCTTGAAGGAGGTCGCGATTTTCTTGGCGTATGACAGCTGGGCCCCGAACTCGGTGCTGTCGGTCTTGGCGAAGGATTCCAAGGTCAGGAAGCCGGCGTAGGTGTCGGTCAGGGTTTCCAAGAAATTGGGGTTGACGAAGGCGTGGAAGAGGATTTCCCCGTCCTTCCCGACATTTTTCTCTTTCCAGTGGAGCTGCAGGAGGTTCTGGTTTTCCCGGGGATAAAAAGTTGGCTTGGTCGCGGCCGTGGTGTTCGGCTTGCCGATGTCCGTCCCCCGGGCCCCGAGGAAGCTGATGTCGACGTCCCTTTTCTCCGTGCGGTGGGCGATCTTGGCGAGAAGGCTTCCCTGCGTATATTGGGACTGGAGAACCTTCGTCCCGCCCGGCGCCCGGTATTCGCCGGCGTCCGCGTATTGAATGGAAAGGGAAAACGCCCACGTCTTGACCGAACCCTCCAGAGACAGTCCGGCCCCTTTCTCCCCGTTGACCGTGCCATATCCCGTCAGGAGCCGGCCGTGGATACCGCCGTCGAAGCGGGGTGTCCTGGTCATGAGGTGAATGACGCCTCCGATGGCGTCCGAGCCGTAGAAGACCGAGGAGGAGCTTCTGAGGACCTCGATCCGTTCGATGTCCTCAGGGCTGACGAACGAGGCGTTGGGCCCCGTCCGGCGGTCGCTTTCGAGCCGGGCGCCGTCGATAAGAAAGAGGACTCTGCGGCGGGCCAGGCCCCGCACCGAAGGGACGAGCGAGAATCCGGCCGAGCCGAGAGCGCCGACGCCCGGAACGTCCTGCAGGGCCTCGGTGATGTTGGAGGCCATCTTTTCGGACAGCGCTTCGCCCGATACGACCGTGCTGGCCGCGGGAACGCTGACCGACGGCTCGGGATACCGGAGCGCCGTGACAAGGACCTCCTCGTTCTGCCGGATCAGCGGGACGAGGACGAGCAGGACCTTCTTGCCGGGGGTCTTGCGTTCGATCAGGAATTCGCGCTCGTAGTAATCGGCGTGAACGACCTCGAGCCGGGTGCGGTCCGCTTCCGGAAGGTCCAGGACGAACTTGCCCTCGGCATCGGTTTCGGTCTTGGCCCCGCTCGCCCGGTGGAGGACGACGGCCCCGGCGACCGGATTCTGGCCGGGGCTGACCACGGTCCCCCGGATCTCCATAGCCTGAGCCGCGATATTTAGAAAAGCACAGCCGAAGATGATGGCCCCCGTCATTTTATGCATCCAAAACTCTCCTGATCCTATTTTAGACACGCGAAAAGACCCGATTCTTCCAAGGGGTTTGTCCGCTTCCCCGACGACTTGACGCTCGGCCATCTTAAGAGAGGTCAGTTCCGGACGTCAAGAGCGACCTTGTTTTTTCGCTATGACCCGAGAAGCATCGGGGGATTCCAACGCCAGATCCCGGATGGTTTTGCCCAGGAAGGGATGGCGGATCTCGGAGGCGATCTCGGCCAGGGGGACGAGGACGAAATTCCGCCGGGCGAGTCGCGGATGAGGAATGACGAGCTCCGGAGTGTCGATGACGAGGTCGCCGGCGAGCAGGATGTCGATATCGATCGTCCGGGGACCCCTGGCCACCGTCCGGACACGTTTCATCCGGGCCTCGATCGATTGCGCGAGCCCGAGGAGGGCATGGGGATCGAGGGAGGAACGGACCTCGAGGACCTGGTTCAGGAACCAAGGCTGGTTGAGATTGTCGACGGGCTCGGTCTCATAGACCGACGAAGCCCTGAGGACCTCGACCCCGTTCTTGCGGAGAAGGCGGACGGCCGCGGCCATGTTTTTCGCCCTGTTTCCGAGGTTGCCGCCGAGACTCAGAAAGTAGACCAAGCGCCTTTCTCCCCCACCATTCTACGCAAACGGGGCCGCCGCGCAACCCGGCCGTTGCCCGAGGCACCGGGTTTGGCTATAATAGGCCGGCCATGAAGACCGAAGACATTCTCAAGAACCGGCTGAACGGGTTGGGGCACTGGATCGGCAACACTCCCCTGCTGGCCATCGACTTCAGCTTCGACGGCGAAGAGCGCGTCCTTTACGCCAAGTCCGAGAACCTCAACATGACGGGGAGCATCAAGGACCGGATGGCTTATCACATCCTCCGGCGCGGCTACGAGCGGGGCACCTTGAAGCCAGGCGCGACCATCATTGAAGCGACGAGCGGGAATACGGGCATCGCCTTCGCGGCCATCGGCCGCGCCCTCGGGCACCCCGTGACCATCTTCATGCCCGACTGGATGAGCCAGGAACGGAAGGACCTCATCCGTAGCTTAGGAGCAAAAGTCCGGCTCGTGTCCAAGGAAGAGGGCGGATTCCTCGGCAGCATCCGGCTGTCGGAGGAATACGCGGCCACGATCGATAACTCTTTTCTGCCGCGGCAGTTCTCCAACGAAGATAACGTCGACGCCCACTTCCGGACGACAGGACCCGAGATCTGGTGGCAGCTCCGCTGGCAGAACCTCCGGCCCGACGCCTTCATCGCCGGCGTCGGCACGGGCGGGACCATCATGGGGGCGGGCGGCTTCTTGAAGCTCAAGAACCCCGCGGTCAAACTCTATCCCCTCGAGCCATCGAACTCCCCGACCATGTCCACCGGCCACAAGGTCGGTAAGCACCGGATCCAGGGCATTTCCGACGAGTTCATCCCGCCGATCGTGGACCTCACTAAGCTCGACAAGGTCGTCGCCGTCGACGACGGGGACTCCATCCTCATGGCCCAGAAGCTCGCGGCCGAGATCGGCGTCGCCGTCGGCATCTCCTCCGGCGCGAACTTCCTGGGCGCCCTGACGATCCAGAACGAGCTCGAGCGCGGCGCCGTCGTCGTCACCATCCTCTCGGACGACAACAAGAAATATCTCAGCACGGACCTGCTCCGCGAGGAGCCGGTCAAGGACGGATTCCTCAGCCCGCGGGTCAGGCTCCATGGCTTCCGGGCCTTCAAGCGGGTCTGTCAGACCTGCTGCGACCCAGTCACGTGCCGGACCGACCATCCCGATGGAATCCCTGTGGAAGAATTGGCGATGGCCCCCTGTCCGTGGCGGTATCCAGGAAAGCCTCTCTAAAAAAGGCCTGGCTCAGACCGATCCGGCCTTCTCGCCGGTCGGGATCTCCGTCTTGTCACGAAGGGTGATGACGACCCGGCCGCCCGAAGCGAGCGATCCGGCATTGCAGAGATACAGCCGGTCTCCGATCGTCGCTTCCCCGATGGCCGCGGTCCGGGATTCCAGGACTTTTCGGACGACCTCGCCGAGGCTCGAACTCCGCACGACCTCCCAAAGGTGCTTGCCTTCCGGGGCCTCGTCTTGGACGATCCGGCGGAAGCCCGAGTTGCAGAGGACGATCCGGGAATCCTTGTCGAGGACGCAGAGACCCTCCTCGATGGAGGTCATGATGCTCTGGATCTCCTCGTTCTTGAGCTGGATTTCCGAGAACATCGTCTTGAGCTTCGCGGCCATCGCGTTGAAACTCGCGGCGAAGTCCCCGAACTCCCCGCGGCGTCTCGTCGGGACCCTGACTTCGAAATCGCCGGCGGAAACCCGGGCGGAAGCGTCGATGAGCTCTCGGATCGGCCTGGAAACCGACCGGGAGAAGAAGAAAGCCAGAACCAGGGCGAGAAGAGTCACCAGCCCGACGACTTTGAGAAGATCGCCGCGTAGGTCGTCCATGAGCCGCTCAAAATCCCTCATGAACAGGCTCAGCCGGAGAACCCCGACCACCTTGCCCCCCGCTTCGAGAGGGCAGCTCAGGTACATCATTTCCGTCTTGAGCGTCGAGCTTTCGCGGATGGACATCCGCTTCTCCCCCTTGAGGGCAGCCTGGATCTCGGGCCTGAAAAGGTGGCTCTCCATGTCCCCGGCTTTTTGTTCGGAGTCGGCCAGGACATTCCCGCCGGCGTCGATCACGGTGATCCGCCTCCCCGTCTTCTTCCCAAAGGAAGTGACCAGTTCCCCGAGGTCGCCGCTGCCGCCTCCGGTCAGGTAGGGCAGGACGGGTCCTTCCAAAAGGAGTGCCAGATGCTCGAGGCCGGTGGCCTGTTCCTCGACGTGGTGCTTCCGCATCAGCGGCGGGGCGATGAACAGAACGGCCAGGGCCAGCAGGACGATGATCGCGGCATAGCCCGTGAAGACCCGGAAAAAAAGCGTCTTTTTCATCCGCCGCTCGCGAGGGGATATTATCATGAAATCCCCGTCGCTTGACACGGATTTTTTCTTCTCGGCCGGTGACCTTCCTTGGGAAAACCAGCCGATTGCCCCCGCACCCCGACCGATATATAATTAAAAAAATGCGATCGAAAGGACACACCCATGGGCAAACTTGTCATCTCTCTCTGTTTCCTGGTCCTGGGCCTGGCCGGAATCGCCTCGGCTCGGCAAAAATTCGAAAAAGATGTCATCCCAACATCGAAGGGCGACCTCGAGATCACGTTCCTCGGCCACGGAACCCTGATGATGACCTTCGAGGGCAAGACGATCCATGTCGACCCCTACGGTGAAGTCGCCGACTACGCCACGCTCCCTAAAGCCGATCTCGTCCTCGTCACCCACGAACACTTCGACCACCTGGACACGAAGGCCTTGCAGGCCATCCTCAAGCCCGACACGACGGTCATCGCCTCCAAGGCCTGTGCCGGGAAACTGCCGAACGCCCTCATCATGGCCAACGGCGACACCCGGACCGTCCTCGGCCTCCCCATCGAAGCGGTCCCCGCCTATAACATCGCTCACAAAAGACCAGACGGAAATCCATTCCATCCCAAGGGCGCGGGCAACGGCTACATCATCACCTTCGGCGATAAGCGCCTCTACATCGCCGGGGACACGGAGAATACGCCGGAAATGAAGGCGTTGAAGACGATCGACGTCGCCTTTCTGCCGATGAACCTTCCTTACACCATGAGTCCGGAGATGGTCGCCGACGCGGCCCGGGCCTTCCGCCCGAAGATCCTCTATCCCTACCATTTTGGAGAGACGGACACCTCAAAATTGGTGAAGCTCCTTCAGGGAGAAAAAGAGATCGAGGTCCGAATCCGGAGGATGAGCTAGGGCCTTTTTCGGGTCCCTATTTTTTCTGATCCGGGCCGAGGCAGCCTTTGAGGCCGGTGAACAGGCCTTCCTCGATGTGGTGCTTGATCGTTTTGCCTCGGACCATGTAGATCACGTCCTCGCCGATGTTGGTGGCGTGGTCGGCGATCCGCTCGAGGTGGCGGCCGACGAGGATCAGGTCCACCGCCCGGGGGATGGTCGTCGCGTCGGCCATCATGAACGTCAGGAGCTCCCGGAAGATCTGGTTGTTGAGCTGGTCCACCTGATCGTCCCGCTGGCAGACGTTTTTCGCCAGGTCTGCGTCGCCGTTGACGAAGGCGTTGAGGGCATCCCGGACCATCTCCTGGGCCATTTCGGCCATCCGGGGGATGTCGATGAGGGGCTTGAGTTGCGGGGATTTGAGGAGTTCCAGGGTTCGCTCGGCGATGTTGACGGCCAGGTCGCCGATCCGCTCGAGGTCGCTGCCGATCTTCATGGCCGAGGTGATGAAGCGGAGGTCCGTGGCCATCGGCTGCCGGAGAGCCAGGAGTCGCATGGCCATATCGTCGATCTCGATATCGAGGCGGTTGATCGCTTCCTCTTTCTCGAGGACCTCGCAGGCCATTTCCTGCTTCCGATCCTTGAGCCCCCGGACGGCCAAGCCGATCTGTTCCTCGGCGCGTGAAGCCATGTCCAGGAGCTTCTCCTTGAAGGATTTGAGTTCCTCATCAAACGGGCGTTCGATTCTCGACATGGTCAATCCTCCGCGAAACCGAGCTTAGTGTAACGTTTTTCCCCGATACGAATCAAGCGTCCCGGAGGAATATCCTTCACTTGATCGACGTATTTATGACGCTGTAAAGACCCGTTTCGGCGATAACGCCGCTCCCGCCGCCGTAGAGGATGAAATAAACCCTGAGGCCTTGCGGCGTCTGGACGACCGTGAAATCCTCGGGGTGGACCCAGGTGTTCATCGTCCCGTCCTTGGAATAGCCCTGGACGAAGGGCGAGGACGCGATCGTGATCGTCAGGCCGTCGGAGGTCGATCCGTCGAACAAGCCCGCTTTGGAATTGACATAATTCCCCGTGCATCGCGTGCCCCAGAGGAAGGTATGGAACGTGCCGAGCGCGTCGAGGATGGGCGTCACCATTGGGGCGCCGCCTTCGGCGGGACACAGCTTATCGAGCCGGATGCCGTCCTCCCGGGTGAAGCTCAGGCCGTCCGAGGATACGGCGCTCAGCGTCCGTCCGTAGTCGCTGATCCCGGAGTAGTACATTCTGAACGTGCCGTTGCCGAGCAGGCTGACCCGGCCCACTCCGATCCCGTTCGTTTCATACCCAGCGCCCGAATACGTCAGGCGCTCTCCCGGATCCTCGATGAAAGTCCAGCCGCCGTCGGTAGACAAAGCGCTCTTGATAGCCTTATATCCCAGGCTATTGACCGATCCTTGTTTCTGGTCGAGCCAATACATCCGGAAGGAGCCGTCGGCGTTGCGAACGATCCCATGCCCGAAAAGGGTGTATCCTTCGAACCTGTAGCCCGGCTCCTTGGTGAAAACAAGCCCGTCGTCGGAGATCCAGCTGACCAGCCCCCACCAATCCGGGTCGGAGGGGGTATCCCCAACGGCGTAATAGATCCTGTAACGGCCGTCGTCCAGGCGCAAAACGAAGGGATCGGAACCGCCGTTTCCCGTCTGACCCTGGCTCAAGACCACTCCTTCATACGTCCAACCGCTGGAGATCCTGAGGCACGTGGCGGGAGTCCCCGTGCACGTGTAGGGCTTGGGCGAGGTGTCGTCGGGGGGCTCCGTTCCGCTGCCGCAGCTTGACGAGGCCAGCAAAGAAAACACGAGCGCTGTTAGAACGACCGGAAGTCCCTTCATTGTCAGGCTCATTGCTGCCCTCCTCGGTCGGCGGTCTTGCCCGCCATCATATTGAAAAGCGCGCAGGGATACAACGGTCGGACAAACAACGCCAATATTCCGCGAAACTCATGGAGGGAGTAAAAAAAATGGCTCCTCGGGCAGGACTCGAACCTGCAACCTAGTGGTTACAAGCGCCCCAAAATTTCTTCTGGGCTTGGACTATCTCTTCACCCGTCCCGTGATAAGGGCTGAGGGTGCCGGGCGCTTCCCCCGGAATTACTCCGGAGTACGAGCGACGCTCTAGTCTCTGCACCTTCCCTATCCCGCCGGGATAAGGCTTGGCTCAGGATTACCTTTCTTCGCTTCCGCGAAGGGAAGGCTTCCCTGAATTCACCCGGTTTTTCAACCACGATTTCTCGTGGAAGCTGCGTTTACACAGCCACCCGCTCTGCCGATTGAGCTACCGAGGAGCAAGCTGGCGCAATATATCATGAGCCCGTAAAAAAATCAAGGTAAAACGAAATGGCCGGCCGGCAGAAACGCTAGAACCGGTAACTGGCCTGCTTGGCTATCTTGCGGTAGTCGTCGCCCCCCATCTCGACGACCTTGCACATCTCGTAGATCCGGGACCGGAGCCGGACGCCGATGCGGTCGATGAGCGACTCTCCCCCCTTTTTGTAAAAGGAATCGCGCTTGTCCTCTTCGTCCTCGGTGTCGGGATAATTCGTCGTGAACAGGGTCATCTTCTTGTGGTTGTAGCGGTGGTTGATGATGTAGAAAACCGTCTCTTCGACCCAGGCCGATGTCCTCTTCGCCCCGAGCTCGTCGAGGACCAGGACCTCGGATTGGAAGACGGGGGCGATGACGTCCGATTCGGAAAGGGTCGACTCGGGCGTGAAGGTGCTCTGGATCTCGCGGATGAGGTCCCGGAAGTCGTAGAAGATGCAGGACGCGTCCTTCGTCCTCATGAGCTCCTGGATGATGGCCGCGGCCAGGTGCGTCTTCCCCACGCCGCAGGGGCCGATGAAGACGAGCCCGACGTCTTGGGCCGGGTAGTTCTTGACGAACTGCCGCGAGATCTTCAGGGCGTCCCGGTGGGAGTCGTTGTGGACCTCGAAATTGTCCAGGCGGCAGGCCTGGTAGCGCCGGGGGATGTTGGCCTGGTCGAGCAAGGACTGCTTCCAGCGGTCGGTGTAACAAGAGCAGCGCTTGGCGACCTGAGCCCCGCCGGCGTCCTGGAGGAGCCAGCCCGTCCCCTGGCACTTCTTACAAACTGTCTGTTCGCTCAATTGAGGTACCCTCTGAGGTGCTGGAGTTTGTGGGACCGGCTGAGTTTCCTCATGGCCTTCTGTTCGATCTGACGGATCCTCTCACGGGTCAGCTTCAGCTGGCCGCCGATCTCCTGAAGGGTCCGCGGCCGGTCGTCTTCCAGCCCGAACCTTAATTTTAGCACAAGTGCCTCTTTTTCATCCAGGTCCCCGAGGATCTCGCGGATCTGCCGCTGGACGGAGGCCTGGATGATCTGGTATTCGATCGAGGGCGACGCCGGGTCGCTGACCCGATCCTCGACCTCGAGGTCATCGTCGTTGACCTTGTCGCTCAGGGACAGGTTCCGTTCGCCGAGGAGCTCGAGGTCTTCGACGTCCGTTCCCGAGATGCCCATGGACTTGGCGACCTCATCCCGGGTGGGGTCCCGGCCGAGCTCGGCCTTGAGTTCGGCGATCTTCTTCTTCATCTGGGAGATCTGGTCGGCCAGCTTCTGGGGAATGTTGAAGATGCGCGAGGACAGTGTCAGGGCGTGGATGATCGTCTGGCGGATCCACCAGACGGCGTAGGAGATGAAGCGGACGTTGCGGGTCGGGTCGAACCGCTTGGCCGCCTCGATCAGCCCGATATTGCCCTCGTCGATGAGGTCGAGCAGGCCCAGCCCCATGCCTCGGTATTTCTTGACGTAGGACACGACGAACTTGAGGTTGGACTTGATAAGCGTCTGCAGGGCTTCTTCGTCGCCCTGCCGGATCCTCTCGCCGAGTTTCTTCTCCTCCGCCTCGGTGAGCGCCGGGAACTTCGCGATGTCCTCCAGGTAGTGCTTGAGGCTCCTGGAATCGAAGAAATCCTTGTAATCCATGCTCACTCGTCCGGGGTTTTGACCTTGACGACACCGCCCGGTCTGACGCTGACCAGGGCCCGTTTCTTCCTCTCGAACTCGTCCTCCTTGCCCTGGAAGAACTCGCGGCGGACGTACTCGAGGAACTGGTTGACCTCGGCCTCGATCTGCTCGATCTTCGCCCTCATGTTGAGGATGACCTCGACGCCGGCCAGGTTCACGCCGAGGTCCCTAATGAGGTTGAGGATGATCTCCAGGCGCTTGAGGTCCTCGGCCGAATAGAGCCGGGTATTGCCCTCGCTCCGGGAGGGCGCAAGCAGGCCTTCCCGCTCGTAAAGCCGGAGGGTCTGGGGATGGATCTTGAACATCTCGGCGACGCTGCTGATATGGTAATACCGGCTGGGTCCCTTTTTCGCTGCCTTTCGCTCTTTTTTCATATCAATTCTTCCCCGTGGTGTCTCTCGGGTTGGGACCCGAGATTTGCTCCAATTCCTTCATCATTTCGCGGATCCTCTGGTTGTCGAAGGGAGGCGGAACGATGTACACCTCGGCGTACTCGTCCCCTCGGCCCTTCCTGCCGGCCAGGGGCGCGCCCTGCTCCTTGATGCGGAACTTCTGGCCGGACTTGGTCCCGGGCGGAATGCGGATGGTCGTCTTGCCCCAGAGGGTCGGGACCTCGATCTTTGCGCCCAGGGTGGCCTCGGGAACGGTGATCGGCACTTTGATAGAGATCATCGCCCCTTCCCGCTTGAAAAAAGCGTGGGGGGCGACTTCGATGACGATGAAAAGGTCCCCGGAGGGGCCGCCGTTGCGGCCGGCGTTGCCGCGCCCGGGGACGCGGACCTTGGAGCCGTTGTCGACGCCCGGCGGGATGCGGACGGAGATCAGGTCGGATTTCGGGACTGCGCTCTGTCCCTGGCAGGCCCGGCACTCCTCGCCCGGGGAATGCCCCGACCCACCGCAGGCCTGGCAGGCCCCGGAGAATTTCATGAAGCCGCGCTGGACGGTGCCGCGGCCGCTGCCGCCGCAGGCCGCGCAGGGCCGCTTCCGGCCTCCGGAAGCGCGACCATGACCGCCGCAGGTCTCGCAGGCGGCCAGCCGGTTGACCCGGATCCGGGTCTGGACACCGTGGATGGCGTCCTCGAAGCCGATCTGCATCGTGTAATTGAGGTCCTCCCCCCGCTCCGGTCCGATGCCCGCCTGCTCGGCCCCGCGGCCGCCGCCGAACAGGTCGAAAAAATCCCGGAACGTCGAGGATCCGGAGCCGGAAAAATCGAAGCCCTCGAACCCCGGACCGCCTGCCCCTCCCGGACCCGCCCCCGGGGGCATGTCGCCGGCCCGGCCGAATTGGTCGTAATGAGACCGCTTTTTCGGGTCGCTCAGGACCGCGTACGCCTCCTGGATCTCTTTGAACCGGGCCTCCGCCGTCTTGTCCCCGGGGTTGAGGTCGGGATGGTATTTCCGGGCCAGCTTCCGGTAGGCCTTCTTGATATCGACGAGGGCCACGCCCCTGGCGACTCCCAGGACCTGATAATAATCTTTCGCCATCACCGCACCTCGGACAGACGGGCCTTTTCCCGGCCCGGATGTATCCCGTCAGAGGCCGCCGGGCCTAATTCTTTTTGTCGTCGTCCACGACTTCGGCGTCGATGACTTCCTCGTCCGCGCCGCCGGCCCGGCCTTTGTCCCCGTCGGAGGCCTGATGTTGCTGTTGGTGACCGGGACCGCCGTCGGGCCCGCCGCCCGTCTGCGGGCCGGCCTGCTGACCGGCCTGCCGGTACATCATCTCCGTCAGCTTGTGCGAAGCCCGGGACAGGTCCTGGGCGGCCTTCTGGATCCGCTCCAGGTTATCGCTCTCGATGGCTTTCTTGGTATTGTCGATCTCTTTCTGGAGGCGGTCCGCCTCCTCGGCCGGGACCTTGTCCTTGTTCTCGCGCAGGAGCTTCTCGAGGCTGTAGACGAGCTGGTCGGCGTGGTTCTTGGCGTCGATCATTTCCCGCCGCTTCTTGTCCTCGGCGGCGTTCGTTTCGGCATCCTTGACCATGCGGTTGATCTCTTTCTCGTCGAGGCCGCTGTGACCGGTGATGGTGATGGCCTGCTGCTTTCCCGTGCCCATGTCCTTGGCCGATACTTGGAGGATGCCGTCGGCGTTGATATCGAAGATCACCTCGACCTTGGGGATACCGCGGGGAGCCGGGGGAATACCGTCGAGGTGGAACCGGCCGAGGGTCCGGTTACTGGAGGCCATCTCCCGTTCCCCCTGGAGGACATGGATCTCGACGCTCGGCTGGTCGTCCGAGGCCGTGGAGAACGTCTCCGCTTTCTTGGTCGGGATGGTCGTGTTGCGCGTGATCATCCGGGTGAAAACACCCCCGAGGGTCTCGATCCCGAGCGTCAACGGCGTGACGTCGAGCAGGAGGACATCCTTGACGTCGCCGGAGAGGACGCCGCCTTGGATGGCCGCCCCGACGGCGACGACCTCGTCCGGATTGACGCCCTTGTGGGGCTCCCGGCCGAAGAGCTCGCGGACGAGCTGCTGGATGCGGGGCATGCGCGTCTGGCCGCCGACCAGGACGACCTCGTTGATGTCCGAGGCCTTGAGTCTGGCGTCGACCAGCGCCTGGCGCACCGGCTGGACGGACCGCTGGACGAGGTCCTCGCAGAGCTGTTCGAGCTTGGCCCGGGTCAGCTTCATCAAAAGGTGCTTGGGCCCCGAGGCGTCGGCTGTGATGAAGGGGAGGTTGATCTCGGTCTCGAGGGTGGTCGAGAGCTCGACCTTGGCCTTCTCGGCGGCTTCCTTGAGCCTCTGGAGGGCCATCTTGTCCCGGGTCAGGTCGATGCCGGATTCCCTGCGGAATTCCTGCACGATCCAATCCTGAACGTTCTGGTCGAGGTCGTCGCCGCCGAGGTGGGTATCGCCGTTGGTCGCCTTGACCTCGACGACGCCTTCGCCGACCTCGAGAATGGAGATGTCGAACGTCCCGCCGCCGAAATCGTAGACGGCGATGACCTCGTCCTTCTTCTTGTCCATGCCGTAGGCCAGCGCCGCGGCCGTCGGCTCGTTGATGATCCGCTCGACCTCGAGGCCGGCGATCTTGCCGGCGTCCTTAGTGGCCTTGCGCTGGCTGTCGTTGAAGTAGGCCGGGACGGTGATGACGGCCCGTTCCACCTTTTCCCCGAGATAGTCCTCGGCGGCCTTTTTCAGCTTCTGGAGGATGAACGCCGAGATCTCGGGCGGAGCGTATTTCTTGCCGTGGGCTTCGACGCGGACATCGCTGTTCTCGGCCTCCTCGACCTTGAACGGGACCTGCTTGATCTCCTGGCCGACCTCATTGAAACGCCGGCCCATGAACCTCTTGATGGAGTAGATGGTGTTTTCCGGGTTGGTCACGCGCTGCCTCTTGGCGACCTGACCGACCAAGATCTCTCCTTTGGCCGAGAAGGCGACCACGGACGGTGTCGTCCGGCCGCCTTCCTCGTTAGGGATGACCGTCGTTTTATCGCCTTCCTGGATGGCGACGACGGAATTGGTCGTGCCCAAATCGATACCGATTATTTTTCCCATGATAGTCCTCCTGAATTTTCGATTTAGCGAAATGATATTATATAATCTTAGTATATGATTGTCAAGTCGGAAGCAAGATCAGGACCCAAGTTTAGATTTTAAAGGACAATACCCTTGATTCCATCGAAAAAATGCCAGTAGATGGACTGGGCGTCCTTGTCGTTATCGAAGGTCAGTTCAAGCTCCGAAAGCCCTTTTCCCGTGCGCGGGCCGAAGAGGTTCCGCAGCGGCAAAGCGACATACCAGCCCCAGCCTTCCCGCATCGACCCCAGGAGTCCTCCCGAGGATCCCGTTTTCGCCTTGATCAGGATACGGAGGCCGTTATCGAAGTCGAGGCTGAACTTTTTGGGCATATCCTTGAGCTCCAGGGCCTCCAGGTCGAATTCGTCCGGATTGCTCGGGGCGGCGCTCGTCCCGGCCGGCTTGGCCGCGGCCGCCGGGGCCGCTTCGACTTTTTTGGCGTCCCCCCCGGGCTTGATAACGATCCTTTCCGGGGCTTTTAGGGCGGTCTTCCGGACGAGTTCGACGTTTCCCGACAATTCCGGCCGGCCCCAGAAGCGCATGGCCTTCACCGGCCAGGACCGCAGGACCATCCCCCGAACCCTCAGCTCGAGCTTACGCCCGAGGATGTCCAAGACGAAATAAAAGGTCGAATCCTTGGCCAGAGAATATTCGGCGCTTAGGGAATTCTGCTTCTTGGCCAGGCCCGCCTTGTCCGCCCCCGCCGCCGCCGGCCCGGCGCAGACGAGGCCGGCCATCAGGAGGGCAGCGAGCATTCTTGTTTTTGTCATGATCTTAATAGATATAGATCTTCGCGCCCATCGGCACGGCCTTGAAGATGGCCTTGAGGTCCTCGTCCCCGACCCGGACACAGCCGTGGGTGACGTTCCTTCCGAGCAGGCGCGTGTATAAAGTGCCGTGGATGAAGAAGCCCTGCCCGAAACCCAGGGCATAGTCCCCGAGCGTCCCCCCTTCGATCCTGTCTTCCAACCCCTTCGGGATGGACTCCCCTTCCTCGATGAAGGCCCAGTCCGGCTTGACCCAGTAGGGATTGGTGATCTTCGATTTGACGCTGAACTCGCCGCGCGGCGTGTCGAATACCCATTTTCTCTGCTTGCCCCCGGACTCTTCGAGGACGACCCCGCTGCCGCAGGAGACGACGGCCGTACGGACGACATCCTTGCCGTTCTTGACATAAAGCCTGTTCTCGGCCGTGTCGATGACGATATACAGACCCTTCGGCAGGAGCCCGATCATCCTCTTCTCGAGCTGCTGGACGTTTTTCTCGACCTTGGGCAGGTCCTTGTCGCCGATGGCCCGCCCGACCCCGTTCGGCGGCCAGGCCGAAGCTTGCTTCAGGCCGATGAAATAGGCCGCCCCGAGGACGGCCAGGAAACCCAAGTAGGCCAGGGCCGCCGCCGCGATGAGGATGCGCTTCACGAACATCTCAATTGTCCCTGATGGCTTTGATGACGTAGTTTTCGAGTTCCATGGTTCCGATGATCGTGATCGGTGTCCCGACCGAAACCAGGGCATAGAGCTCGTCCATCTTGTTGTTGTCGAGCGAAACACAGCCGCGGGTCAGGCTGTCCTCGCCCCCGCCGTGGATTTCGACGTCGCCGCCGATGCCGACCCACCGGGGGATGTTGCCCTTCGCCTTTTCCCGGGCGAACCCCTTCCTGTCTTCATCGTTGGGGTAGTTGATGAGCAGGGCCTTGTAATACAGGCTGGAAGGGATTTTCCTGATGATCGTGTACCGGCCTTCGGGCGTCGCGTTGTCCCCGGAATGCCGCTTATCGGCGAGGCCGTTGAAGCCGAGGCCGACATCGTAGGTCCGGATGACCTCCCCGTTCTTGTAGACGGAAAGGCGCCGTTCGAGCTTGCTGACGATGAGGGCCGTCACACCCCGTTTCCTGGAGTCGGCGATGGTCTCGTCCGCCGCGTTCTTCCAGGCCCGGATCTGGGCCGGGTCGAGGTAGCGGGCGATATACGAAACGACACTCCGTTCGGCCTCCGCGGCCAGAGAGGAGGCAGAATCGAGCTTCGCGGCGGCCTCATCGAATTTGGCCTGCTTCGTCAAGCCCTCGGCCTCCGATAGCAGGATCGAAGCCTGGGCCAACTGCTTTCTGGCCTTACCCCGTTCGACAAGGGACAGGGTCAGGCCGTCGAGCGTCCGGAGTCTCCTGCGGACCGCGTCCGCCGTCTCCGCAATGGACGAGGTCTTCACGGCGACGAGGGATCGGACCTTGGACTTCAGGGCTTTGCCCGTGTTCAAGGCGGTCTCGAAATCCTGCCGGACCCGGCCGTAATCCCGGAACCAGCCCAGCTTGAGGCTCTCGCGGTCGAGCCTCCGGCGGGCGGACTTCAGGGATTGGAGATAAGCCGCGTGCTCCTGGCCGGCGAAAAGAGAAGCACCGGCCCTCCAGAGGTCCTGTTCCTGAATATCGGCTTCAAGAACCTCCGGAGGGACCGGCGAGGTTCGGCAACCAAAAAGCAAAACAGCCAGGACGAAAACGGCTGTCTTGCGAAAGATCACCTGCCCTTCTTGACCTTGGCGATGGCGGCGTTGATCTGTTCGACGATCGCGGCAGCCTTTTCCTTGATGACCACGGCCTTGTCCTTGGCGCCGAAGTAGTCCTCGGCAGCCACGGCGGCCTGGACGTCGGCCATCGCGGTCTCGAGACCGGCGAGGTCGGCCTTCATGGCCTCGATGTCGGCCTTGGTGCCCTTGCCCTTGGGAGCCTTCTCGAGAAGGGCCTTAGCCTCTTCCAAGGTCGCCTTGGCTTCGTTCACCGCTATGTCGGCGGCGTTCTTGGCTGCCGCGATCCGCCCGGGGATCAGGGCCTTGACGGCGTCGGCATCGGCGATGACCTTGGTCAGCATTTCCTTGGCCGGGCCGAATTTCTTGAAGAATTTCTTGGACTGGGCCGCGATCTCGTCCATGGCGGCCTGGAGGTCGACGTTGAGCTTGTTCAGCTCGTCCTTCGCGTAGACGCCGCCCTTGGCGTCGACCACACCCTGGATGGCGGCCTTGGCCGAGTCCATCAGCGGGGTGGGTGCCTTGGCGCAGCTCGTGAATACGAACACGACGACGAGCGCCAGCGTTAAGCCTTTCACGATGTTCTTCATGTTGTTACCTCCTTGTGGTATTTTTTATGAATTCCGTGAGATAGGCGCCTTGTTTGGGGGGTGTAGTGAGTTGTCTATGGGGGATGGGGAAAGTCTAAAAACGAGCTTTCGCTCTTCTCGTCCATGGATAATTCACACACTTCATCCGGCCAGGTAAGATATAAACCTAACTTGCCGAAATTTATACCACAATCGCGAACCCTTTGTCAACCCGCTGACAAAAAAAAGAGGGGAACCCTCGTTCCCCTCTTCATCCTGACGAATTCCCTTATCTCTCGGGACCCGGCCTCACTTGTCCGGATCGACGATGATGCCTTCCGACATCTTCCGCTGGACGTCGTCGCGGGCTGCCCGGATGGCCTCATTGGCCATCTTGAAGCGGACGTCGGCCGGGTAGTTGAAGCGGGCGACGCCTTGCTCGATGGCCTTGCTGCCGACGGCCACGGCTTCGCGCGGGAAGACCTCCCATTCGTCCATGTTGGGGATGATATACTCCTCGTGGATGCCTTTGTCCTCGGCGACCTTGGCCAGCTCCCGGGCGGCGGCGATGCACATTTCGTCCGTGATCGTCTTGGCCCGGACGTCGAGGGCGCCGCGGAAGATGCCCGGGAAGCCGAGCGAATTGTTGACCTGGTTGG
>JBGOYY010000029.1:0-32511 GCA_041479905.1 Candidatus Aminicenantia bacterium | reverse complement strand
CTCCACCCGCCCCTCGGACACTCTTGACAAGATTGCTGATCTTGAGGGGGATGATGATCTGCTCGAGGTATCGGAGGGAGATGTGCTCCTCCTCGGAAATCGTCTTGAGGATGGTCGGGTCCCCGCCTTCCCTGTAACGGGAGGCCAGGTTGAGCAGGAGCTTCGTTCCGTAATGTCCCTTGGTCGAAACCCTAACCATGCCGTGTTCCTTTTCCAGTTGATTCTAGTCAACATGCGGTTTAAAAACAAGTGAAATTATAGGAATAATCAGGATTCGGGCGGGCCGGTCTCCCGCCGAGCGAATCCGCGTAAGCGAGCGGTGGAGGCGGTGATCTGCTCCCCGGACCCTGGTCCAAAAAGGATGAGGTCCAGTTGAACTGCCGGCCGACTCCCCTGATTAGGTCCCTCTGCTCGGCGAGAATCGCACTTCTTTGAGGGCAATAATCCCGCTTAGTCTGGCTGACTGGTGCTTTGATGAATAACGATAGAAGCAAGGGAAAACGTGGCGTGCCTGAGAGGATTCGAACCTCCGACCTTTGGATCCGGAGTCCAACGCTCTATCCAGCTGAGCTACAGGCACGCATGGCCCAAAAAAGCCACTAATTTATAGCGGAAAGCCGCTAAAAAGGCAAGGCACGGGTCCGTCTGGGCCACCGCAAATCTCAGTGATACTTTCTGGGCTGCTCAAGCGTCCTTACCTACGAAAGCGGAAACTAAGGGTAGAAAACCTCTCAAGAGAAATTAGTTGAAAAAAGTATGTAAGTGTGTAATGATGTATACATGGAAAGAAAACGAATGAAACGGGTAAACGTCATTCTCGAGACTGATCTTTATGACAAAGCCAGGGTCGTCGCCTTCGTGAAGAAAAAGAGTCTATCCGAAATCGTCCGGAATGCCCTCAGCGAATGGCTCACTGTGCACATCGATTCGGAAACCGAACTCATCCTTTCGGAGAAAGATGAGCGGCGACTCCTCCGGATCCTGACAACCGACGAATTCATCCCCCTGGACGAAGCCAAGAAGTCCCTCGGTCTTTAAACAGATGGATTTCTTCCTAAGCAAAACCAGCTTTAAATACCTATCGAAGCTCGAAAAAGAAATCAGGGCGAATATCGTCTCGGCCATAGAGAGACTCCCCTATAAGGGAGATATCCAGAAGATGAGAGGGCAATCCCACCCGAATACGTTCCGGTTGAGGGTCGGAAAATACAGGGTTCTCTATGTCCGGGAAACAGACGCGATCAGGATCCTCAATATCGATACCCGGGGTGATATCTACAAGTAGCTACTTGTTCTCCCGGCCCGAGCTGATGAGCCGGGCCCACTCGTCGCGCAAAGTCACGGTCCGGTTGAAGACGAGGGCGCCGGGCTTGGAATCCCGCCGGTCGGCGCAGAAGTAGCCCAGCCGCTCGAACTGCCAGCGGCTCTCCGGCACGGCGCCGGCCAGGCTCGGCTCGAGCTTGACGCCCTTGACGACCTCGAGCGATTTAGGGTTTAGGGTGGCTTTCCAATCGACTCCTTCGGCGACACTGCCCGGGTCCCGCACCGTGAACAGCGTGCCGTAGAGCCGGACCTCGGCATCGATCGCCTGCCCGGCCGACACCCAGTGGAGCGTCGCTTTGACCTTGCGCCCATCCGGAGGCGATTCCCCTCCCCTCGTCGCCGGGTCGTAGGTGCAGCGGAGTTCGATGACGTTCCCGGCCGCATCTTTGACCACCTCTTCGCACTTGAGGAAGTAGGCGTAGCGCAGGCGGACCTCCCGCCCCGGCGATAGCCGATAGAACTTGGACGGCGGGTTCTCCATGAAGTCGTCCCGTTCAAGCCAGATCTCACGGGAGAAGGGGACCTTCCGCGTCCCGGCCGACTCGTCCTCGGGGTTATTGACGGCGTCGAACTCCTCGACCTTGCCCTCGGGGTAATTGGTGATGACGACCTTTAGCGGCCGCAACACGGCCATGACCCGGGGCGCCGTTTTATTTAGATTCTCGCGGACGCACATCTCGAGCAGGGGCATATCGACGATGCTGTTGTCTTTGGCGACACCTATGATCTCGGCGAAATTGGCGATGGCCTCGGGGGTGAAACCGCGCCGCCGGAAACCGGAGATCGTCGGCATCCTCGGATCGTCCCAGCCGCTGACGAGGCCGCCCTCGACGAGTTCGAGGAGCCGCCGCTTGCTGAGCACGGTGTGGCTCAGGTTGAGACGGGCGAATTCGATCTGCTGAGGATGGTGGACGCCGAGCTGGTCGAGGAACCAGTCGTAGAGCGGCCGATGGACCTCGAACTCCAGGGTGCAGATGGAATGAGTGACACCCTCGATCGAGTCGCTCTGGCCGTGGGCCCAGTCGTAGGTCGGGTAGATGCACCACGCGTCGCCCGTCCGGTAATGATGTTCGCGCCTGATCCGGTACATGAGCGGGTCGCGCAGGAGCATGTTCGGATTGGCCATGTCGATCTTGGCCCGCAGGGTTTTCGCGCCGTCCCGGAACTCCCCCGCCCGCATCCTCGTGAAGAGGTCGAGGTTCTCCTCGACGGAGCGGTTCCGGAAGGGGCTGTCCTTGCCCGCTTTCGTGACCGTGCCCCGGTATTCGCGGACCTGGTCGACGCTCAAGTCGCAGACGTACGCGACGCCCTTCTTGACGAGGGCGACGGCCCACTCGTAGAGCTTCCCGTAGTAGTCGGAGGCGTAATAATCCCGATCTTCCCAGTCGAAGCCGAGCCAGCGGACGTCCTCCTTGATGGCGTTGGCATATTCCATGTCCTCGGTCTCGGGGTTGGTGTCGTCCATGCGCAGGTTGCAAAGTCCTTTGTAATCGCGGGCCAGGCCGAAGTTGAGATGGATGGACTTGGCGTGGCCGATATGGAGGTAGCCGTTGGGCTCGGGCGGGAAGCGGGTGTGGACCTTCGTGAACCGGCCGTTCCGCAGATGCTCGTCGATGATCTCACGGACGAAATTGGACTTGGGCTTGGGCGTCTCATCCATTAGCGGCTCTCCTCATGCGGGCGACGACGCGCTCGCGGCCGAGGACTTCCATCATCTCGAACAGGCCGGCGCCTTTGGTCTTGCCGCTGACGGCCATGCGGGCGGGGTGGAAGACCTGGCCGGCTTTGATGCCGCGCTCGTCGGCGAACTCGCGGAAAACGACCTCGATCGCGTCGTGGGTGAAATCACCGGTCCCGGCCAGGCGGTCGGCCAGGACGGTCAGGAACTCGCGGCTTTCCGATTTCTCGAGGTGTTTTTTCCCTTCGTCCTCGTAGGCGAAATCCTCGCGGAAGAAGCAATCGGTCATGGCCGGGAATTCGCTTAGCGTCTTGGTCCGGACCTTGTAGAGGTCGAGGACCCTCGACAGGTAGTCGTCCGGGACCCTGGCGGTCTCGAACCCGGCCGCCTCCATCTGGCTCTTGATGAGGGGCAGCAGGCGCGCATTTTCGGCCTTCATGATGTACTCGGCATTGAGCCAGCGGAGCTTCTGGATGTCGAACTTGGCCTGGACGTCGTTCATCTCCGAGATCTCGAAGAGCCGGACGGCTTCAGCGGGGGGCATGACCTCGCGCCCGTCTTTGGGCATCCAGCCGAGGAGGACGAGGTAATTGGCCAGGGCCTCGGGCAAGAAGCCCTCGCGCTTGTACTCCTCGACCGAAACGCCGCCGTGGCGCTTGGAGAGCTTGGCCCCGTCGGTCCCCAAGATGAGCGGCATGTGGCCGAACCGCGGCGGTTCCAGGCCGAAGGCTTCGTAGAAGATGATCTGTTTCGGCGTGTTACTGATGTGGTCGTCGCCCCGGAGGATGTGGGTGATGCCGAGGTGGGCGTCGTCGACGACGCAGGAGAAGTTGTAGGTCGGCGAGCCGTCCGACTTGATCATGACCTGGTCCTTGATCGTCTCGGTCTCGACGGCGATCCGGCCGTGGATGAGATCTTCGTAGGCGATCGTCCGGCCGGGCTCGACCTTGAAGAGGACGGCGTCCCCGTCCTTGTAGGCCTTGCCCTTGGCCACGAGCTCCGCGGCCTTCTCGCGGTAGACATCGAAGCGCCGGCTTTGGAAGATGGGCTCCTCGTCCCAGTCGAGGCCCAGCCACTTGAGGTCCTCGAGGATCTCGTCGAGGAACCTCGTCTCGGACCTCTTGAGGTCGGTGTCTTCGACGCGGAGCAGGAATTTCCCCCCGGCATGGCGGGCGTAGAGCCAGTTGAAGATGGCCGTCCGGGCGCTCCCGATGTGGAGGAAGCCCGTCGGGCTGGGGGCAAATCGAACGCGTACCATGGTCGTCTCGCTTTTCGTCTGGTCTTCGGATAGCGGTCCTCCCCGGACGGGAAAGCCGCAATTTTACCTTGTAGTTATATCACAGGATAAAAAAGGCGGTCAAACGGAGCCCGCCCCGCGGGACGACCTGAGCAGGATATGCTAATACCGCTGATGCTCCAGGGCGTACCGCACGAAGTCCTCGGCCAGGATGCCGCTCCACTGGATCTCACCAACGATCTTCCGGGTCAGGGCGAAGCTCGAATACGGCTTCCATTCGCCGGGAGTAACGCCGTTGATGGAGATCCGGAAAACCACCCGGTCGAGACTTTTAAAATTCTTGTACAGAGTCTGGATCTTGGGAGCTAATTCCGTCACCATGTCGTTGTCGATATTCTGCAGGTCGGCGTCGTAGTAGCGGTAATTGATGACAACCTCTTCCGCGCCCGTGGTGACATCCACGACTCCGGGCACATCCTCTTTGGCCTCCCCGAGAACGGGCTGCAGGGTTTGGAGGCTAACGATCTCGGCGGGGGCAACGGGTTTGGCCTCTTCGACGGCCTTCCCTTTACAGGCCCCCAGGAAGACGATCATCGTCAATGACAGCAGGATCGATGTCGCAATGTTCTTCGGACGATATCCGAAATCCTTCATGCCAACCTCCTTGGATTGATCTTTCGATTAATTCTTAGGATAAGCTTTTTCCCCCGGGATGTCAAAAAATGTGCGGCCGCCGCCTGCCTCATGGCGCCGGACGATCCGCCGCGGAGATTTGACCACCTCTTCATCTTGATGTATATCAACTTCCTTAAGGAGGCCCATGAAAAAAATAGCCATCGTCTTCGGCCTCGTCCTGAGCCTCGCTTCCGGCCCGGCCGCCGGAGCGGCGGCCAAGACGAAAATCGCCAACGAGAAACAGCTTGTTCTCGACTGGCTCGGCCGTCCCGAGACGGTCGAAAAATTCGGCAAGATCTCCGATTCCATATGGGAATACGCCGAGCTCGGCCTCCAGGAGTTCCGGTCGTCGAAACTCCTGGCCGACACGCTCGAGGCGGCCGGGTTCACGGTCGAGCGCGGCCTGGCCGGGATGCCGACATGCTTCGTGGCCAGCTACGGCTCGGGGAAACCCGTCATCGGGCTTCTCGGCGAGTTCGACGCCCTGCCCATGATCTCCCAGAAAGGCCGGGTGCCGACAAAGGACCCGGTCGTCGAAGGGGCGCCCGGGCACGGCTGCGGCCACAACGCCATGTGCACAGCGGCAGTCGCAGCAGCCATCGCCGTCAAGGAGGCCATGGTCGCCCACGGCATCAAGGGGACGATCAAGGTCTTCGGCTCGCCGGCCGAGGAGATCGTCGCCAGCCGGCCCTACATGATCCGGGCGGGACTCTTCGAGGGCGTGGACGCCGTCATCGACAACCACAGCTCGAGCGGCTTCGGCACCGAATACGGGGTCGGCGGCAACGCCCTCTTCTCGACGATCTTCACCTTCAGGGGGAAGACGGCGCATGCGGCCGGCGCGCCCTGGGTCGGGCGGAGCGCCCTCGACGCCGTCGAGATCATGGACGTGGCCACGAACTACCTGCGGGAGCACCTGCCTCTCTTCCAGCGCCTCCACTACGTCATCCTCGAAGGCGGCGAAGCGCCCAACGTCGTCCCCGACAAGGCCAGCGTTTGGTACTATGTCCGAAGCACGGACGAAGGTCTCGAAGACATGTACCGGCGGGTCGTCGACTGCGCCAAGGCCGGCGCCCTGGCCGCGGGAGTGGAGCTCGCCTCGATGCGCGTCGTCAGCGCCATCCACCAGCGGCACGCCAACAAGGCCGCGGCCGAACTCTTCCAGAAAAACATCGAGCTCGTCGGCATGCCCTCGTGGAGCGATGAGGAACAGGCCTTCGCCAAGGCCCTCCAGAAAGAATTAGGGGCCAAAGAAAAGGGGATGCCGGTCAAGGTGGATAAGCTCGAGACTTCGAGCGGCGAGTTCGTCGGGGGCGGCTCCTCGGACGTCGGCGACGTCACCCTGATCGCGCCCACGGCGACCATCGGCTTCCCCGGCTCGGTCCCCGGGTCGATCGGCCACCACTGGTCGGCCGTGGCCTGCTTCTACGGGTCGACGACCTGGAAGGGCCTCAATGCCGGGGCCAAGGCCATCGCCGCATCGGCCGTCGACCTCCTGACGAAGCCCGAGGAGCTGGCCAAGCTCAGGAAGGAGTTCGAGGAATATTCCAAGATCCACCCCTACAAGCCGTTCCTGCCCGCCGACGCGACGCCGCCGAACGACCTGAACAAAGAGCTCATGGAAAGGTACCGCGCGGCGCTCGAGAAAGCGCTCGCCGGGAAGTAGAAAAATGGGGACATGTACCAGAGGTACATGTCCCCATTTGTTATTACTTATAGATCGGCTTGACCCCCATGTTGAAGAACATGAAGGTCCACTGGTCCGTCAATAAATCGATGGCCTTGGTGATGTTGCTCGAGCCGTGGCCGGAGCGTGTCTCGATGCGGATGACGACGGGTTTAGCGCAGGCTTGCTTCTCCTGGAGCGTGGCCGCGAACTTAAACGAGTGGGCGGGCACGACGCGGTCGTCGTGGTCGGCCGTGGTCACCATGGTCGCCGGGTAGCAGACGCCGTTCTTGAAGTTATGGAGCGGCGAGTAGGCGTAAAGATAGGGGAAGTCCTTGGCGTTGTCGCTCGAGCCGTATTCGACCGCCCAGCCCCAGCCGACCGTGAACTTGTGGTAGCGGAGCATGTCCATGACGCCGACGGCCGGGAAGGCGACCCCGAAGAGCTCCGGCCGCTGGGTCATCGCCGCGCCGATGAGCAGGCCGCCGTTCGAGCCGCCGGCGATGGCCAGCCGATCCTTCGACGTGTATTTTTCCTTGACCAGGTACTCGGCCGCGGCGATGAAGTCGTCGAAGACGTTCTGCTTCTTTTCGAGCATGCCGGCCTTGTGCCAGGCCTCACCGTATTCGCCGCCGCCGCGGAGGTTCGGCTTGGCGAAGACGCCGCCGTTCTCGAGCAGGATGATGTTCGCCGCGCTGAATTCCGGCGTCTCGCTGATGTTGAAGCCGCCGTAGGCCGTGAGGAAGGTCGGATTCTTGCCGTCGAGAATGAGACCCTTCTTGTGGACGATGAACATCGGCACTTTCGTCCCGTCCTTGCTCGCGTAGAAAATCTGTTTTGTCTCGTAGTCGGCGGGGTTGAACTTGACCTCGCTCGTACGGAAGACCTCGGAGGCGCCCGTGGCCGGGTCGAACTTGTAGATCGTCGGCGGATAGGTGAACGAGGTGAATGTATAAAAGAGGGTTTTCTCGTCGCGCTTGCCGCCGAAGCCGCCCGCCGAGCCGAGCGCCGGGAGTTCGATCTCGCGAATGAGCGACCCGTCGAACTTATGCTGGAAGATCTTGGAGTTGACGTCCTTGAGGTAGTTCGTGAACAGATATCCGCCGGCCGCCCCGGCGCCGCTCAGGACCTCGGGTTTCTCGGCGATGACGGTCTGCCAGTTCTCCTTAGCCGGGTTCTTGGGGTCGACGAGAACGACCCGGAAGTTCGGGGCGTCCTCGTTCGTGTAGACGAGGACCTTGCCGTCGACGACCTCGACCGGCGCGCTGTCGTAGGCGAAGCCCTTGACCAGGAGGTCGAGCTTGGCGTCCTTCTTCGTCAGGTCCTGGATGTAGATTTCGGAGCCGCTCGTTCCTTCTGAAACGCTGAGGAAAAGGCACTTTTCGTCCTCGGTCGTCCCGGCAGCGACGTAGCGCAGGGGATGTTCCTTGTCTTCCCAGACGAGCGTGTCCTTCTCCTGGGGGTCGCCGAGCTTATGATATAAGATCTTTTGGTATTCGTTCTTGCCCTTGAGCTCCTCGCCGGGCGCGGGTCTGTCATAGCCGCTGTAGTAGAAGCCGTCGCCCTTCCAGGCCGCGCCGGAAAACTTGACCCACTGGACGCGGTCGGGTAGCTCCTGTTTCGTGGCGACTTCCATGACCCGGATCTCGGACCAGTCGGAGCCGGCCTCGCCGCGGGAGATCGCGACGTAGCGGTCGTCGTTCGATGCGCCGATAAGGGAGGCCCGGACCGTGCCGTCGGTCGAGAGGAGGTTGGGGTCGAGGAAGACCTCGGGCGTCCCGCCGAGCCCTTTCTGAATGTAGCAGACCGACTGGTTCTGTAGGCCGTCGTTCTTGTAGAAGAAATAATGCTCGCCCGCCCGGAACGGCGACGAGTAGCGGGGATAGTTGAAGATCTCGGTCAGGCGAGTCTTGATCTTGGACCGGAACGGGATCGTTTCGAGGTAGCTGAAGGTCACAGCATTCTCGGCCTGGACCCACTTCTTGACCTCTCCGGCGTTGTCGTCCTCGAGCCAGCGGTAGGGGTCGGCGACCTTGGTCCCGAAATAATCGTCGACCTGGTCGACTTTTTTCGTCACCGGGTAAGAAGGCTTGGCCGCTCCCTTCTGGCAGGCCGCGAAGGCCAGGACAACGGACAGCAATACGAATATCAAAGCCATTTTCTTCATTTCCTCTCCTTGACGGTGCCTATTTTAGCCCGAAATCGATATCGTCGGGAAGCTCGTTGACGTCGGTCGAGGGGTCGCAGGGAAAATGCGCGGCGAGCCGGCGTCCGGCCTCTTCGATCGCGGCGACCAGGCCTTCGGTGAACTCGCCCTTCCGGAAATGCCCGGACAGGAGGCCGGCCAGGGAGTCCCAGAATTCCTGACCGACCCAGGCATGGATGCCCTCGTCGCCGAGGACGGCGAACTTCTTGCGTGCCGGGACGATAAAGAAGAGGATGCCGTTGCGGTCCTTCGTCGCGGTCATGCCCAGCCGGACGAAGGCCTTCTCGGCAACGCGGCGGACGCTCCCCCAGAAAAATGGGGCGACGGATACTCGCACCTCGCCCGAGGCCGAACGCTCGGCGACGGCGATGGCCGCCTTGACCCGCTCGACGTCGATCGCCTTCAAGAGCTTGCGCCGGCTGTGAAAGGTCATTGCCACCCTCCTCTACTACCACGACCCGGAGGCGCCGCCGCCGCCCGAGCGACCACCCCCGCCCCCGAATCCCCCTCCTCCTCCGCCGCCTCCACCCCGGCCGCCACTCAGGATGTTGACGAGCAGCCAAAAGGCCAGGGCGGGATGGGTGATGAGGAGGACGAGGAAGGCGAGGGCGGCCAGGCCGAGGAAGATCATGTTGACGATGGATTTTGCGCGGGGCACGGCGCCGGCGGGCCGCCCCTGCTCGGCCGCGGGGGCTTCCCCGCCGGTGATGTAGCCGAGCAGGGCCGAAACGGCGTTGCCCACGGCCTCGTCCTGCCGGCCCAATTGGAAACCGGGGACGAGGATGTCGTTTATGACCCGGAACGCTCGGGCGTCGGGGACCCGGTCTTCGAGGCCGTAGCCGACCTCGATCCGCACCTTCCGGTCCTCGGCCATGATGAAGAGGACGAGCCCGTCGTCGAGGCCGCGGCGGCCGACCTTCCAGGCTTCGAAGGTTTTGACCGCCCAATCCTCGAGGACCGCGCCCTCGCCGAGCGTCCGTCCGACATAGACAAGGACCTGGTGTCCCGTCTGTCTCTCGAAATTCTCGAGGCGGGCGTCGATTGCGGCGACCGCCTGCCGGGAGAGAAAGCCCGCTTCGTCCGTGGCCCAGCGGTCGGGCGCCGGGGGGATCTTGGCCTGGGCCCCGGCGAAGGAAACCGCGAGACACCCGGCCAGAGCCAGGAAAACGAACGCTCGTCGAAACCCGGGGAAGCTCACGGTTCAGTCAGCGATCAGCCGGCGCACGTCAGAACTTGACCTTGGGAGCGGTTTCGGCCCCCGCCTGAGCCTTGAAGTAGGGCTTCTCCTTGAAGCGGTCGCCGAAAAAGCCGGCGATGAGGACGGCGGGGAACCTCATCCGCCGCGTGTTGAAGGCCTGGGCCGTCTCGTTGAAGCGCATCCGTTCCACGGTGATCCTGTTCTCGGTGCCCTCGAGCTGAGCTTGGAGCTCCTTGAAGTTCCCGGTGGCCTTGAGGTCGGGGTACTTTTCCATGACCACGAGAAGCCGCGACAACGCCGACGAGAGGCCGTCCTGGGCTTCCTGGAACTTAGCGAACGTGCCGGGATTGAGGTCTTTCGCCGAGACCTGGACCTGGCCGACCTTGGACCGGGCCTCGGTGACGGCCGTGAACGTGTCCTTCTCGAAGGCGGCGGCGCCCTTGACCGTCTCGACCAGGTTGGGGATGAGGTCGGCCCGGCGCTGGTAGGTGTTCTCGACCTGGCCCCACTGGGCCTGGGCCTTTTGGTCGAGCCCGACGAGAGAGTTGTAGGTGCCCGTCACGAACAGAACGACGACGAGGACGCCCAGGAGGATCACTCCGAGGCAGCCGATGGCGAAGAATTTCTTGTTGGCCATTGCGGTCATTCTCCTTTTCCGTCTCGATTTAACTATTTTATCATACGGAGAGCCGGCCGAGCCGGTTTTTTGATATAATCCGGTCCATGAACAGAATCGCCATCCTGACGCGGGACTGCGGCGGGGTCAACGCCGCCATCCGGGCCGTCGTCCGGACGGCCGCGGCCTCGGGCCTCCTGGTCGACGGCGTCCTGCGCGGCTATGAGGGACTCATCCGCGGCGATTTCGTGCCCCTCGACCGCCGCTCCGTTTCGAACATCATCGGCCTCGGCGGGACGATCCTCAAGACGGCCCGGTCGGAGGCGTTCACCACGGACGAGGGACAGCAGGCGGCCCTGGCCAACATGCGCGCCCGGGGCGTCGACGGGCTCGTCGTCATCGGCGGCAACGGCTCCCTTTCCGGCGCCCGCGTCCTCGCCTCGAAACACGGCTTCCCGGTCGTCGGCATCCCGGCGACCATCGACAACGACGTCCCCGGCGTCGAGAGCGCCATCGGCGCCGACACGGCCGTCAACGTCGCCCTGGACGCGGTCGACAAGATCCGGGACACGGCGACTTCTCTCGAACGCATCTTCGTCGTCGAGGTCATGGGCCGGAAGTGCGGCTGGATCGCCATGCAGGTCGCCCTGGCCGGCGGCTGTGAGGAGGTTCTTCTCCCGGAGAAGGACGTGCCGATCGACGCCCTGTGCGAGGAGATCGTAGCCGGGAGGGCCCGGGGCAAGGCGAGCTGGATCATCATCGTCGCCGAGGGCCGGTCCACGGCCTCCGGGGTGGCCTCGGCGATAACGGCCGCGACGGGCCTCGAGACGCGCATCGCCGTCCTCGGCCACATCCAGCGGGGCGGCCGACCGACCGCCGTCGACCGCATCCTGGCGGCAAGGTTGGGGCACGCCGCTGTCGAAGCCCTGGTCGACGGCCGGACCGGCGGCTGCGTCCATCTCCGGAACGGCCGGGTGGAATTTCTGCCTTTCGGGACGGCGGGCGAGGTCAAAATAACCGACATCGAATCGGACTACCATCTCCTCAAGGTCCTGTCGTAATCGCCATGTACCTGTTCAACGAACTCCTTATGTCCGTCCCCCTGGTCGTCTATGCCGGTTGGCGGCTCCGCCGGCTCATTGCCCGCCGAGCCCTGAAGAACCTTTCCACCGCCCTGCTGGCCCTCTTCGCGGCCGGTTACCCCGCCGCCGAAAGCCTCTCCCATGGCGCGGTCGGAGGCGCGAAGAAGGTCCTCATTCTGGCCGGATATTACGCCCTGCCTCTGGTTCTCTACTTGACACTGACCGTCCTCCTCGTGGACCTGGTCATCGCCGTACTGCGCCTGTCCAAGGCGGTCTCGCGCCAAGCGGTCCGGAGCGAGAAATTCCGGCACGGGCGGCTCGCCTTGGTCCTGGCCCTTCCGGTCCTCGTCGTGGCCGCCGGCATCGTCAACGCCAACGTCCTGCGCGTCCGCGAATACACGTTCGAAGTCCCGCGCCGGTCGGCGGCGGTCCAGGAAATGAAGGTCGTTTTCGCCGCGGACCTCCATCTCGGCACCATAACCCCCCGGCACTTCCTGGAGAGGTTCGTGACCAAGGTCAACGCTCAAAAGCCCGACATCGTCCTCATCGGCGGCGATATCCTCGAGGGCCATGGCGACGACGGGGAGATGGGCGCCATCGAGACCCAATTCCGGCGGCTCGAGGCTCCTTACGGCGTATTCGCCATCCCCGGAAACCACGAAGGCTACGCCCGGACCAGACCGGAGTTCTTCGACAGGTCGGGGATCCATCTCCTCCAGGACGCCGGAGAGAAGATCGACGACGCCTTCTATCTGATCGGACGAAAGGACGGCCGCTCGAGGAACCGGAAGTCTGTCGAAGAGCTTCTCCTCGACGCCCCCGGCGACCTGCCGATCGTCATGCTCGAACACCGGCCGGCCGAGATGGAGCGGGTCGGCCGGACACGGGTCGATCTTCATCTATCGGGACACACCCACCACGGCCAGCTTTTCCCGGCCAATTTCATCACCCAGCGCCAATACGGCCTCAGCTGGGGCCATCGCAAGATAGGCAATACGGATTTCATCGTCACGAGCGGCGCCCAGCTGTGGGGTCCTCCGGTCCGGACCGTCGGCGCTTCCGAGATCCTCGTCATCCACGTGCGTTTCCGCGACGGCTTTTAGCCCGCGGCCGACCTGAAGCTCTTCAAGGGAGGTCTGAAATGCAGAGAGTCCAGCATGCGCTGTTCGCCCTGGCGCTTCTTGCCGCGGCCTTCTCCCCCGCCTGCCGAGGCCCGAAATATCCCGAAGGGCTCTTCGCCGAGATCACGACGAACAAGGGCCTGATCGTCCTCCAACTCGAATTCGAGAAGACGCCGATGACCGCGGCCAACTTCGTCGGCCTGGCCGAGGGCACGATCGAGAACGCCGCGTTCCCCCCCGGACGTCCCTATTTCGACGGGACGAAGTGGCACCGCGTCGTCCCCGGCCACGTCATCCAGTGCGGCATCGCCGCCGGCGGCAAGGCGGAGGACCCCGGCTACGAGTTCCCGAACGAGATCGTCCTGCCCGAGCTCAACCACGGCCGGGCGGGAATGGTCAACATGGCCAACGGCGGGCCGCACACGAACGCGAGCCAGTGGTGCATCACGCTCGGCGACCGCTCCTACCTCGACGGCGACTACACCGTCTTCGGCCACGTCGTCGAAGGCATGGACGCCGTCATGGCTATCGTCCAGGGGGACGAGGTCCGGACCGTGAAAATCGTCCGGGTCGGCAAGAAGGCCAGGGCGTTCAAGCCGACAACGGCGTCGTTCAAGGCCATGGTCGATGCGGCCCGGGTCCGCGTCGTCAAGGATGACGCCGCGGAAAGGGCCCGGGAAGCCGCGCTGGTCAAGGCCGAGTGGCCAAACGCCGTTGATGCCGGGAACGGTGTGAAATACGTCGTCCTGAAGCCAGGGCAGGGCAAGACCCCGGACGCCGGGGCGAGGGTCAAAGTCGCCTATTCCGGCAAGGCACCGCTAGCCGGCAAGTCGTTCGTCAGCACGGCCGACGAGGGCAAGCCCTATTGGGGAGAGACGCCGGAGCCGTTCGAAGTCGTAGTCGGCTCGCCGCGCGTCAACTCCGGCCTAGACGCGTCGATCGCCCTGATGAAAAAGGGCGAGAAACGGCTCGTCATCGTCCCCTCGGAGCAGGGCTACAAAACGAGCGGCTTCTACGCCAAACAGCGGCCCGGTGAAAAGCGCTTCGTCGTCTCGCCCGACACCCTGCTTGTCTACGAAATCGAGGTTCTCGACATCCTTCCGCCGAAAAAATAGGCTCCGGCGGGAGAGGGCCTGGTTGACAGGGCCCTCTGAACTATCATATTTTTAATATCTCGCCATGAACATAATAGGGAGGTCTCCTATGCATTTATCCAAGCGTACGATTTTGGCCCTCGGCGTCGTCGCCCTTTTGGTCGGACTTCTCGCGGCCGCCCCGCAGAGCAAGACTCCGGCCAAGGGCCAGAAGAAAATCGAGAACACCGACCCGGCCCAGCGGCTCAAATGGTTCGACGAGCACACGGCCATGGAACAGCAGTCGCCGACGAAGGACGTCAAGTGGCGCTTCATCGGCCCCTCCGACCTCGGCGGCCGCTCGACGGACGTCGCCGTTCCTGTCGGCAGCCGGACCGTCTTCTACGCCGGAGCCGCCACGGGCGGCGTCTTCAAGACCGTCAATGCCGGCACCACCTGGGAACCCATCTTCGATGACATGCCGACGCTCTCCATCGGCGACATCGCCGTCGCCGAGTCCGACCCCAACATCGTCTGGGTCGGGACGGGCGAGGCCAACATCTTCCGGGCCTCAGAGGCGGGCATCGGCGTCTACAAGTCGACCGACGCCGGCAAGACCTGGAAACACATGGGCCTCGAAGGGACCTACACGATCGCCCGGGTCGTCATCCACCCGAAAAATCCCGACATCGTCTACGTCGCGGCCACCGGCCACGAGTGGACCTATAACCCCGACCGGGGCGTCTACAAGACGACCGACGGCGGAGCGACCTGGCAGAAGGTCCTCTACGTCAACGAGAAGGTCGGGGCGAACGACCTCGTCATGGACCCGCGACAACCCGACACCCTCTACGCCGCCACATGGAACCGCATCCGCAAGCGCTGGAGCGATCCCGTGCCCGGCGGCGAGGACGGCCTGTTCAAGACGACTGACGGCGGCAAGACCTGGACGCCCATCAACAGCGGGCTTCCCGACACGAACTTCACCGGCCGCATCGGCATCGACCTCTGCCGGACGAAACCGTCCGTCATCTACGCCTACGTCGACAACCACACGCCCGGCGCCGAGCCCCGGGCTGGAGACCGGGACTCCTACGGCCGGCCCCGCCAGCGGGGCATCGTCGGCGCCGAGGTCTACCGCTCCGACGACGCGGGAGCGAGCTGGCGTAAGGTCAGCCCGCCGGGCATGGAACGCTTCGGCGGTACCTACGGTTGGGTCTTCGCCCAGATCCGGGTCGACCCCAACACGCCGGAGACGATCTACATCATGGGCCTGGGCCTGTCCAAGTCGACCGACGGCGGCAAGACCTACGTCGACCTCTACTCCGAAGGGCTTCACGGCGACCACCACGGCCTGTGGATCGACCCCAGCGACAGCGAGCACCTGATCAACAACAACGACGGCGGCGTCAACATCTCCTACGACGGCGGCAAGACCTGGCGGGACTTCCACGACGGCATTCCCTGTGTCCAATTCTATAACGTCGCCTTCGACTTCTCGACGCCCTTCTGGGTCTACGGCTCGGTCCAGGACCAGGGCACGTACCGGGGCCTCATCCCGCTCAAAAGGCCTGCCGCGGGCGCTCCGGCCGGACGGCGCCGCTTCGGCCTGGCCCAGCCGAAATGGGAGACGGCGCCGGGCGGTGAAGGGACGATCATCGCCATCGACCCATCGGATCCGAACACGGTCTACTCCTCGTCGTTCTACGGCCGGCTCGAACGGTCCGAGTACAAGGACGGCCAGTGGACGAGCAAGGAGATCTACCCGAAGGCCGCCCAGGGCGAACCCGAGCACCGCGGCCAGTGGCTGGCGGCGACCATGCTCTCGCCCCATAACCCCCAGGTCGTCTACCACGGCTTCCAGTATCTCTTCCGGTCCATGAACAAGGGCGAAACCTGGGAGAAGATCAGCCCCGACCTGACCTATAACAATCCCGCCGAGCAGGGCAAGTGGCCCTACGCCATCCCCTTCGCCTCGATCACCGCGGTCGACGAATCGCCGTTCAAGTTCGGCCTCCTCTACGCGGGCACGGACGACGGCCGGGTCTGGGTGACGAAGACGAGCGGCGACAGCTGGACGGAGATCACGGCCGGACTCCCCTTCAACAAGCACGTCTGGAAAGTCGTCGCCTCGAAGTACGACCCGGCCACGGTCTATGTCACGCTCGTCGGCCGCCACGACGACGACTTCAACCCCTACCTCTTCAAGTCCGCCGACTACGGCAAGATCTGGGTCTCGATCGCCGCGGGAATTCCCGGCGGTCCGGTCAACGTCGTCCGCGAGGACCCGAAGAAAAAGGACATCCTCTACGCGGGCACGGACACGGGCGTCTACGTCAGCCGGGACGCGGGCAAGACTTGGAGCGTCCTCGGCGGCGGACTCCCGACGAGCTATGTCTGGGACATCGCCATCCACCCCAGGGACAACGCCATGATCATCGCCACAAATGGCCGGGGGATGTGGATCATCGACGACCTCGCCCCGATCCAGAACGCGGCAAAATAGGTCCGGCGGCGGAAGGAGCGGCATGACCAACGTCGTCAGCATCATCATGGCCGGAGGGCAAGGCAGCCGGCTCTACCCTCTGACCAAGGTCCGGAGCAAGCCGGCCGTGCCCGTCGCCGGCCGCTTCCGGCTCATCGACATTTCGATCTCCAACTGCATCCACTCGAACGTCCGCAACATCTTCGTGCTGACCCAATTCGCCAGCGAGTCCCTCCACCGCCATATCTTCACGACTTACCGCTTCGACAATTTCCATCGCGACTTCATCACCCTCCTCTCCGCCCAGCAGACCCTCGAGAACCGGAACTGGTACCAGGGCACGGCCGATGCCGTCCGCCAGAACCTCAATTTCATCAAGGAGGCCGGCGCGCTCATCCTCATCCTTTCGGGCGACCACCTCTACCGCATGGACTACCGCAAGTTCGTCGACTTCCACATCGCCTCGGGAGCCGAGATCAGCATCGCCGTGACGCCCGTTCGGGCCGAACAGACCCCCGAGTTCGGCGTCATGAAGGTCGACGGCCAGGGTCGGATCACAGAGTTCTCCGAAAAGCCAAAGGCCGCGGCCGACATCGACCGGATGCGGGTCCCGGATGACGTTTTCGCCAAGTTCGGCGTCACCGCCGAGGGCCGGACCCACCTCGCCTCGATGGGCGTCTATCTCTTCAGCCACGACGTCCTGCGCGACCTCCTCGCGCACACAGACCACCGGGATTTCGGCCGGGAGGTCATCCCCCGCGCGATCGGCGAGAAAAGGGTCTTCGGCTATTTTTTCGACGGCTACTGGGAGGACATCGGGACCATCCCGAGCTTCTTCGATGCCCACATGGACCTGACCCGACCCCTGCCGAAGTTCGACTTCTACGACGAGGACAGGCCGATCTTCACATTCCCCCGCTTTCTTCCCGGCTCGAAGATCCTCGCCTCCGACGTCGAGAACGCCATCCTCTGCGAGGGGAGCATCGTCAACCGCTCCCGGATCCGGGATTCCATCATCGGCATCCGGTCGCGCATCGGCGACAACGGCCGTCTCGAGCGGACCGTGATCATGGGCGCCGATTATTACGAGTCGCAGGAGGACATGGCCCGGAACCGGGAACGGGGCATCCCCGACGTCGGCGTCGGCCGCGACTGCGAGATCCGGAACGCCATCATCGACAAAAACGCCCGGATCGGCCACGGCGTCAGGCTGGTCAACCGGAACGGGGCGGCCAACGAATCCGCCGAGAATTACGTCATCGTCGACGGCATCATCGTCGTTCCTAAGAGCGCCGTCATCCCCGACGGCACGATCATCTAAACCCCTCGCTTTCAAGATCCGGTGAGGCGAAGAAATACGGATTCGAGGTCCGGCGCCGTCCTGGCCGCCCGCATGAGGCGCCACTCCCGGAGGCCGGCGTGGGCGAGAGCCTTTCCCCTCCTGAGGACAATGAAGCCATCGGCGATCCGCTCCATCTCGGCCAGCATGTGGGAGCTCAGGAGAAGGGTCGTCCCGGCGTCTCTCAGCTCGAGGAAAAGGTCCCGGACGCACTTGATCGAAGGCGGGTCGAGGGCGGCAAAGGGCTCGTCGACGACGAGAAGATCGGGCTTGAAGGCGAGGTTCTGAAGATAGGCGAACTTCTTCGCGTTCCCGGCCGAGTACGAGCCGGGACGGCGCCGGAGGAGGGCCGGGTCGAAGAGGAGGTCTCTCGCGACCGCCAGGATGCGCGCCCCCGAGTCCTTCCCGTTCCCGTTCGCCTGTCCGTCGGACAACCCCAGGATCGTCCGCCCGTCGAGCCAGGTGAAATAGGCCGGCCTGTCGGGGACGTACCCGACGCGGCCGGGGGCGATGATGACGGTCCCCGAGTCCGGCCTGAGGAACCCGAGGAGGATCTTGAGCGTGGTCGTCTTGCCCGCGCCGTTCTCGCCGAGCATGGCCGTGATCGTCCCTTTCCGGATCTTGAAGCTGACGTCCTGCAGGGCCTGGACCGGGCCGAATCGTTTGGACAGCCGATGTGCTTCGATCATGTTCGCCTCCTATTTCCCGAGCTCGAGCGCCCGGGCCAGCCGATTCTGGACGAAAAGCGATAGCGCGAGCCCGGCCAGGACCTCGGCCCCGAAAGCGGACAGGCGGCCGGACACGGCCAGGTTGGGAAGGACGGCGACGAGCCCGCCGAAAAGGAGCTTGGCGCCGAGGCCGGGGAAGCGACCCGAGGCCGCGTAGTCGAGGAAACCCGTCCGCGAAGTGACCGAGAAGAGGAGCGCGACCAGGGCGGCCGACTGGGCGAGGAGCAGGACCAGCGTATTCGAGCCGGCCTTGAGGAAATAGCTCAAGGTCCCGGCCAGGCCGATATAGTAAAACCCGGCCAGGAGTCCCATGCCGAACTGGGCGGCGTAGACGGGCCTGAACTCGCCCGCGGCCAATCCCCAGGCCGAGAAGAGGGCGAAAAGCAGGAGGGCGTAGGCTCCGCCGGCCCCGGCCAGAACGAAGTTTTTGGCCCATAAAAAGCGCCTGAATCTCCCCCCGAGGAAGAGGACGTTCTCGAGGGCCCCGCTGTCGATATCCGTGCGGACCATGTCCTGGGCGGCGATGAGAAACACGTGGGGAAAGAAAAAAAAGAGGAACTTCGCCGCCGTTTCGTAGGAATCGCGGAGGCCGATCCAGACGATGAACACGGGGAAGGCCAGGCCGGCAGCCAAGGTCAGCGGCGAGGCGACGAGCCGGCGCCGGGTGACGCGCCAGGTCAGCGGGAAAAGAGCCGTGTCAAACATCGTTTCAATTCCTCCCGGCGGCCGTCGGGATCGTTGTAGGGATCGTCCCGGTAGACCGCCTCCGTCCCGAGGAGCAGGGCCTTGAAAGGGACGGCATCCACCTTGTACTTCTTGAAAAGGACCTTCCGCCTATCCAGGACGACGGGCAGCGTCCAGGCGTACTTCTCGAGAAAGGCCCGGAGGTCATCCCGCAGCCCGGAAAAGACGCCGACCACGGACACGGGCCAACGGCCTTTATCGACGAGGTATCTCGACTCGAAGAGGTCGTCGTAGCAGAGCACGCAATCCGTCGAGAAGAAGACGAGAAGGACCGGGCCGGGCGAGCCCCGGGACGCCTCTTCGAGCGAGGCACAGATGCGGGTCTCGACGGCGTCCCGGCCCGCGCCCATCGTTCCTCCGGCGAGGACCGCGGCGAGAGCGATGGGGAGCAGTCCGCATTTCATCGCACGACCTCGAAAATCCTCAGCCCGCCGTCATCGTCGACGGCATAGATCCGCCCTCCTTCGACGACGAAACGGTGGACGGGGCACGGCAGTTCGATGGAAGCGGTCAGACGGCCCTCCCGGTCGATGACGGACAGGAGCCGGCCCGGCCCGAGGTCCTTCCCCTCCACGGGCGCGGGCGCCGATATATAGAAGAATCCCCGGTCCCAGGCCGCGGCCCAGCAAAAACCGAGGAGACGCTTCTTCGGTCCCTGGAAGGGCAGGTCCATCGCCTGGAAAGCGTGGCGCTCGTCGACGGGGATTTTCCCGACGAGGGCCCCGGAGCCCGCGAAGTGAAGGATGCTCCGCTCACCGCTCCGGAAAACGACGAAAAATTCTCCGCCCTCGCCGGGGCAGACCAGGATCATGTTGCGGAAGGCGTCGAACACAGGGTCGGAAGACGCCCGGGCCTCGAGCCCTTCCCACAGGAGGCGGCCGCCGACATCGTAGATGTGGAGCATTTTTTCGGCCGCCGCCCGGCCGGTCGGGTTGCTCGTGACCAGGAGAGTTTCGCCGGTGAGGGCCCAGGCCTTGTCCGGCGCGAAGGGCACCGAAAATCCCCCGCAGGGCTTCCCCGCCCGGTCGAAGGCCTGGATCCTGTAGTTGAATTTATCCGCGACATAGAGCCGCCCGTCGATGACGGACACGCCGGACGGGAAAGTGAGTTCGCCGGGGCCGCGGCCTTTCCGGCCGACCGCTCTGAGGAATTCCCCGTCCTTCGAAAAAATCTTGACCGCGCCGTCCTGGGCGTCGACGATGTAGAGGTGATCGGCGTCGAGGGCCAGGGCGATGGGCCGCCCGAGACAGGCCTCATCCGCGTCGTTGGCCGGGACGGCGACCTCGACCGCCTTCCATTGCCGGACGCCGGGCCTGTCCGCCGCCCGGACCGCTGTGAAGACGGCCAGCGAAACGACGAGGATCGCCATGATCCAGCGTCTTTCTCTTTTCATGCCTGTCGTGCCTCCCCGGGAAAAAGGTCGAGGGCCCTCGAAGGCGAGAGCCCTCTTCGTCTCCGTCACAGGAACAGTGCGCACTTGCCGAGCGCGATGTCGCAAACCGTCAGGATGAGCATGACCTTGAACCAGGGAGCGTCCATGGCGAGGGCGTTCTCCCGGCAATCCTGGTGGTTTTGGAAGCACTCGTTGACATCGTGGCCGGCGAGGGACGTGGGGAAAAAAAGGGCCGCTGAGACGAGGACGAGCCCGGCCAGGGCTAAGACTGCCAGCTTTTTCATCGGTATCTCCTTTCGCCCTCGCTAAAGCAAGCGGCGTGCCAGCGGTGAGGGACTCGGGGCGCAGTCCAAGCCGTTGATATAATTCAGGATGGGATCGGACTCCGGAAGTCTCCGGAAAGGCGGGTTGACATCGGACGGGCGCGCGCGCCGCGGCGCGTCGTCCGCTTTTGACGATCGGAAGAAATCCGTGCGGGCCCGCCGGCCGCGGCCGGGCTCATTTCATCATGGGGATCTTGATGCCGTTCTTTTTCGCGCAGGCGATGGCGTCCGGGTATCCGGCGTCGGCGTGACGGACGACGCCCAGGCCCGGGTCGACCGTCAGGACGCGCTCCAGCCGGCGGCCCATCATGGGCGTGCCGTCGGCGACGACGACCATGCCGGCGTGGAGGGACAGGCCGATGCCCACGCCGCCGCCGTGGTGGACGGATACCCAGGAGGCGCCGCTGACCGCGTTGAGGAGGGCGTTGAGGACCGGCCAGTCGGCGATGGCGTCCGAGCCGTCCCGCATGCTCTCGGTCTCGCGGTTCGGCGAGGCGACCGACCCCGTGTCCAGATGGTCGCGGCCGATGACGATTGGCGCGGCTATCTTTCCCTTCTTCACCAGGTGGTTGATGACGGCGCCGAAGCGGGCCCGCTCGCCGTAGCCGAGCCAGCATATGCGGGCCGGCAGGCCCTGGAACTTGACCTGGCTGCGGGCCTTGCTGATCCAGCGGGCCAGGGCCTCGTCCTCCGGAAATTCCTTGATGACGGCCTCGTCCGTGGCGTAGATGTCCTGCGGTTTTCCCGAGAGCGCCGCCCAGCGGAACGGGCCCTTGCCGAGGCAGAAGAGGGGCCGGATGTATTCCGGTACGAAGCCGGGGATGTCGAAGGCCTTTTCGACCCCCGCTTTGCGGGCCTGGCCGCGGATGTTGTTGCCGTAGTCGAAGGCCTTCGCCCCTCTTTTCCGGAGCTCGAGCATGGCCTCGACGTGGGCTGCCATCGAGACGTAGGAACGCCGGATGTAGTCGGCCGGGTCCTTGACCCGGAGCGCCAGCGCGTCCTCGTAGGCGAGGCCGTGGGGCACATAGCCGTTGAGCTCGTCGTGGGCCGAAGTCTGGTCGGTCAGGATGTCCGGCGTGATGCCCCGGCGGACGAACTCCGGCAGGACGTCGGCGGCGTTCGAGAGGAGTGCGATCGAAAGCGGCGCCTCCTTCTTTATGGCCTCCCGGGCCAGGCGCAGAGCCTCGTCAAGTCTGTCGGTCATGACGTCGACGAACTTCGTGTCGAGGCGCCTCTGGATGCGGCGGGGATCGACCTCGACGACGATGGCCACGCCGCCGTTCATGGTCACGGCCAGGGGCTGGGCCCCGCCCATCCCGCCGAGGCCGGCGGTCAGGGTGAGCCGGCCCTTGAGCGAGCCGCCGAAATGCTTCCGGGCGACCGCGGCCAGCGTTTCGTAGGTCCCTTGGAGGATGCCCTGCGTCCCGATGTAGATCCAGCTCCCGGCCGTCATCTGGCCGTACATGGTCAGGCCCAGCGCTTCGAGGCGGCGGAACTCATCCCAGGTCGCCCATTGGGGCACGATCAGGGCGTTGGCGATCAGGACCCGGGGCGCCTCGGGGTGGGTCCTGAAGACGGCCACGGGTTTGCCCGACTGGACGATGAGCGTCTCGTCGTTCTCCAGCTTCTTGAGGCTGGCCACGATGGCCCGGTAGGCCTCCCAGTTCCGGGCGGCCTTGCCGGTGCCCCCGTAGACGATGAGCTCGCCGGGTTTTTCGGCCACCTCGGGGTCGAGGTTATTCATGAGCATCCGCAGAGCCCCCTCCTGGGACCAGCCCTTGGTGGTCAGGCGGGAGCCCCTGGGGGCCCGGATGGAGATGATGGGTTCGCTTTTCGTTCGCGCCATTCTTTTTCTCCTCGAACGGGTCGCTTTTTAGAAATATACCACACCGGCCGGGCTCTTTTCAAACGCCGGGAATCGCGCCCCGACAGGGCCGATTCGGGGGTAAAATAATGATTGACGCAGGCCGGACAATTGGTATACATTCATTTCAGGAAGAGAAGAGCTTTTTTGCTCTTTGTGTTACGTCCGGGCCAAGGTTTCGTGCGAAAAGGAAAGGACTGACGTCGTCAGCGAACTCTTGAAGCGGCGTGGGCTATGATCCAAAAGCGCATCCTCGTTGTCAATCCGTCGTCTGCGGAAGCCGACCGCCTGGCCCGGCTGGCCCAAAAATACGGCGAGGCCCTGTCTGAAACCGACCCCGAAGCGGCCATGGCCATGTTCACAGAGGGGGAATTCGCCGTGGCGGTCGTCGACGTCGCCTTCGCGGGGTCGACGGCCCTCCAAGCCGTGGTCCACCCCCCGACCGGGGTCCTCCTGACCGGCGCCGACGAGGACCTCGTCGCCCGGGCGGCCGACGAATGGCCGCCGGGCGTCGACGTCGACGTCTGCCTGACTTCTCCCGGGGACCCGCGCGAACTGGCCTTCCTCCGCGCCCTCGACCGGGCCGTCGAACACGCCCGGCTGAAGACGGAGGCGGTCGCCCTCCGCCGGTCCCTCGGCCTCCAGGAGGCCACGGTCAAGGACGTCCTCACCGAGATCTACGAGATCAAGGGCTTGCTCAACGCGGGTTTCCTCCGCGAAGTCGAAAAGCGCATCGCCATCGAGGCCCGCTTCGTCGGGTCCCAGAAGGAGCGCCAGAGGGTCGAAAGCATCCTGCGGAAGATCTACGGGGCGGACGACGTCAGCAGCCTCCTCGACGTCGTGCCCGAGATCCGGGACATCGTCCAGGCGGAGAGCGTCTCGGTCTACATCCTGGAGGAGAACGAGGTCATCGGCCCCTACTTGAAGCCCCTCGTCTGGGACAACGCCTTCCTGGCCCACTCCGACTTCTCCAAATACATCGCCCCGCTCGAGGCCCAGGATTTCGCTGCCTCGGTCGCACGGTTCGGCCACGGCATCGGCGTCGCCGGCCTCGCCTTCGACAGGCGCCTGAGCAAGCGCTACACAGCCTTCCTCAAGGCCCCGTTGAAGAATCTGCTCGGCGTGCCCATCATGCACGGCCGCAAGGTCATCGGCGTCCTCGAGGTCTACAACAAGACGGCCGGGGAGAAAGCGAGCCCCGAGGGATTCACCCGGGAAGACCAGCAGATCCTCCGCGGCCTCTCCGAGCACATGGCCATGGCCATGGCCAAGCTCAACCTTATCCAGTTCGATCCCCTGACCGGACTCCTCAGGCCAGAACCGTTCTTCGAAAAAGTCCTCCAGAAGGTCAACGCCCTGAGCAAGCGGCGCCGCGAAGAGGGTTCCATGGCCCTGGTCATGGGCGACGTGGACTGGTTCAAGGCCTACAACGACCGCAACGGCCACGAAGCGGGGAACAAGCTCCTCCGGGAGCTGGCCCACGTCCTCAAGCTGTCCATCCGCGAGGAGGACTTGATCTGCCGCTACGGAGGGGAGGAATTCCTCTTTTTTCTGAAGGGCGTCAACAGCGTCGACGAAGCGACCCTGCTCACCGAGCGGATCCGCAAGAACGTCGAGGACCACTATTTCGAGCTCCAGGAGTTCCAACCGCGCAGCAACCTGACCATGTCGTTCGGCGTAACGGTCACCCCCAAGGACGACGGCGAGCAGCACGCTCCGCTGACCAAGGCAGACCTCAAGCGTCTGGCCGGCGAAGCGGACCTGGCCATGGCCGAAGCGAAGGGAAAGTGCCGGCCGGACCTGAAACCCCGCGGGCCGGAGGACGTCCCCATCGACAAGAACCGCGTCTGTAGTTTCGTCTGGGAAGAGGTCGCCGAAAAAAAGAAAACGGAGGCCCCGGCCGCGGCCAGCCGCTTCGTCCGGGAGAAGAGGAAATACGAACGCTACAACGTCTCGACGCCCTTCCTCTTCCGGGAGAACGGCGGCTTCAAGGTCGCCAAGACCGTCAACATCAGCCTCGAAGGGGCGCGGATCATCTCCGACACGGCCTTCCCCCCGGCCAAGACGCTCGAAACGATCCTCGTCATCGAAGACAAGGCCACCCTCATCCGGAGCGACGTCGTCTATTCGGAGAAAGGCGGAAGCGATTCGGGCTTCTGTTATTCGGGCTTGAAGTTCAAGGACCTGACCTTCAAGGAGATCAAGGGGCTCGAGAGCTATCTCTTCCATTTCAGGAGAAAGGACATCCTCCCCTGACCCCTCGTCCGGCCTTCCCGGCCGGATCCTATTCGGTCTCGATCTCCCGCTTGAGCGACAGGAGATAAGCGAGGCGCGGCTCGACCTTGGCCTTGAAAGCCTTCTTGATCTCCAACATCACCGCGGAGAAGGAAGCGAACTCTTCGAGGTTGCTCCAATTCTCCATGCTCAGCCGTTCGAGCAGTCTCCGCAGGACCTGAGAATTGAGGATCTCCTGGGTGTAGCGCGGCAGGGACCAGGAGCTCTTCTCGCACATTTTGATGACCCGCAGGAAAAGCGCCCTCAGGCCCTCCTGCCAGTTGATGAGTTCCTGCTTGATGAAGAACTGGTCCTTGGGCGATTCCGTCTGACCGAGCTTCAGGGACAGCCGCTGGGCTTCTTCCAGGGTCCTGTCCACGGCGTCCAGGATCTTTTCCGGGTCGGCGATGATGATCTTGTCTTTCTGGAAGTAGTGGATCTCTCCACTGCCGTTGGCGGGTTCCGTCCGGCGGCAGTTTTCGAGGAAGGCGACCAGGTCCTCCTCGGAATCTATTTCACAAGCGTCCGGGACGGGCTCGGGCGCCGGTTCGCGGACCGTTTCGACGGGCGGCGCCTCTTCGGCCGGAGTTTCGGGGTTATCCGGGACGGCCGGCCCGGCGATGAGGTCCTGGAGCGCGGGGATCTCGACGCCGGTCGAATCCGCGGCGGCGTCCATAACGGCCAGGTCTTCCCGGCGGGCCGCCTCGCCGCCCATGCGGCCCAGGTTCGCGGCCGCCGATTCGATGGCCAGAAGGTCCTTGATCTTGCGGAGCTTCTCGAGCTCGACGTCGAGATCGAGGCCGAGGGGCTTGGGTTCCTCCTCCATGACCTCGGCGACGATGCCGAAACGTTCCTTCAGGTCGTTCTTGAGGAAGGCCGCCCGTTCCGACGTCTTCGTCCGCAGACCCTCGAGCCGCTCCTGGATCTCGTTGACCCGCTTGATCTCGTCGACCGTGGACTTGGCCAGGTTCTCGATCTCAACCTGGAACTTGATGACTTTCTGGAAGCGGTCGCGGGCCTCGTTGAGAAGGCCGGCCCTCTGCTCCTCGAAATCGCGGATCATGACCCGATAGTCGGTCAGGGCTGTTTTTTCCTTGTCGAACTCCCGCTCGATCTCTTCCTTGCGTCGGCGGGCCGCTTCTTTCTCGCGGTTGATGCGCTCGACGAGCTCGGAGTCGACGTCGCGAAATTTATTCTGGAGGATGCGCTCCAACTGGTCTTCGACTTCCTGGATGACTTGCGAGGAATCCCTGAAAATATTCGGATCGTGTTCCATGGCCGCTCCTTAACCTTAGCGCGCATATTATGCTTATTCGGACGCATCCATGTCAAGAAGGAAGAAAGGGAAACTTGAATCGAAAAGAAGAAAAAGGTATAAAAACCAGGATGAGAGAAGAGCGGGTCGTCCTAGTCGTCGAAAATGACAAAAAACGGGCGGGCTTAGCCGTATTTTTGTCCAGCTTGGGCATCGAAACCGAAGTTATGACCGCCCGGCCTGAGACTTCCGCTGTTCCGGGACTTGCGATCGGCCTGTCCGCCTTGATCACCGCCCTCCGAGGCGAGAAGGCCGCCAAGGAAAATCTGCGCCGGCTCAAGAAAGAGTTCAGTCTCCACCTCCGCAAGTCCCGGGAGCTCGAGGAGGCCTACGACACGACCCTCGAGAATTTCATGGCCGCCCTGGACCTGCGGGACGTCGAAACCTACGGCCACTCCAAGACGGTCGCCCGCTACAGCCACGTCCTGGCCGAGGCCATCGGCGTCCGCGACCCGCGCGCGCTCGACAGCATCCGCAAGGGGGCGCTCCTCCATGACTCGGGAAAAATGGCCATCCCCGATTCCATCCTGAAAAAGCCCGGGCCGCTGACGGCGAAGGAATGGGAGGTCATCCGCAGACATCCCGCTCTCGGCTACGGTCTCGTCCGCGACGTCAAGCTCGTCCGCGAGGTCGGGAACATCATCCTCTGCCACCACGAAAAATACGACGGGACGGGCTACCCGAAGGGCCTGAAGGGCGACGCCATCCCGCTCGAGGCGAGGGTCTTCGCCGTGGCCGACACGCTCGACGCCGTGACCTCCCACCGTCCCTACCGCGCGCCGCGGGACTTCCGCGTCGCCCGGCGCGAGCTCGTCGAGAACGCGGGGAGGCAGTTCGACCCGAAGGTCGTCGACGTCTTCTGCGGCATGGACCTGGCCGTCTGGGAGAAAATCAGGTTCGAAACGACGCGGCTCCTCCCCCCCATCGAAGACTACCGGCCATCCCTCTCCAAAAAGTAGGCTGCTCGAACGTCATGAAACCCGGATCTGAATATTTCCGTCAAAGGAGACCCTCATGCGCAAGTCCTTGTCTTTCCCGGCCGCCGTCGCGGTCCTCCTCGTCGGTCTTCTCGTCCTAGCCGTGCCCGTGCGGGCGGCCGAGACGGCCAAGGTCGACATCCCCTTCCAGAAATTCACCCTCGACAACGGCCTCGTCCTGCTCGTCCACGAGGACCACAAGGCGCCCATCGTCGCCTTCAACGTCTGGTACCACGTCGGTTCGAAGAACGAGGTTGCCGGCAAGACCGGTTTCGCCCACCTTTTCGAGCACCTGATGTTCAACGGCAGCGAGAACTACAACGACGATTATTTCAAGCCGATGCAGAAGGTCGGGGCGACCGACCTCAACGGCACGACGAACGAAGACCGGACGAACTACTTCGAGAACGTCCCCGTCTCGGCCCTCGACCTCGTCCTGTGGATGGAATCCGACCGGATGGGCCACCTCAAAGGCGCCATCAGCCAGGCCAAGCTCGACGAACAGCGCGGCGTCGTCCAGAACGAGCTCCGGCAATACTACAACGAGCCCTACAGCGTCACCGAGGAGCTCCTCATCAAGGGCACCTATCCCCCGAACCACCCCTACTCGTGGTCGGTCGGCGGGTCGATCGAGGACCTCAACAACGCCAAGCTCGACGACGTCCAAAAGTGGTTCGCCGCCTACTACGGGCCGAACAATGCCGTGGTCGTCGTCGCCGGCGACATCGACGCCAAGACGGCGCTCGAAAAAGTGAAGATGTACTTCGGCGACATCCCGCCCTCGCCGCCCGTCTCCAGGCACTCCGCCTGGGTGGCCAAGCGGACCGGTTCGCATCGCCAGAGCGCCCAGGACCGCGTTTCGCAGGCCCGGATCTACAAGGTCTGGAACATCCCCGGCTGGGGAACGATGTGCGCCGACAACTTGGATCTCGTGAGTTCCATCCTATCCGACGGCAAGACCTCGCGGCTCTACAAGCGCCTGGTCTACGATGACCAGTTGGCGACCTCCGTGAGCGCGTATATCAATACCCGCGAGATCGCCGGGCTCTTCACCATCGAGGCCGACGCCAGGCCCGGCGTCGAGCTCTCCAAGGTCGAGAAAGCCATCGACGAGGAACTGGCCAAGTTCCTGGCCGAAGGCCCGACGGCGAAGGAACTCGAACGGGTCAAGGCCCAGTTCGCGGCCCGGTTCGTCAAGGGCGTCGAACGCATCGGCGGCTTCGGCGGCAAGTCCGACATCCTGGCCTCAAGCATGGTCTACGGCGGCTCCCCCGACGCCTACAAGACGACCCTCAAGCACATCGAAGACGCCACTCCCGAGGCCCTCAAGGGCAGCGCGAATTATTGGCTCTCCGACGGCGTCTACATCCTCGAGGTCGACCCCTATCCCGCCTACGCCGCCGCGAAAGAGGGCGCCGACCGCAAGACGATGCCTGCCGTCGGCGCTCCGCCCACGGTCCAATTCCCGGCCGTCCAGCGGGCGACCCTGGGGAACGGGCTGAAGATCGTCCTGGCCGAACGGCATTCCATCCCGGTCGTGGACTTCCGGCTCCTGCTCGACGCGGGTTACGCCTCGGACATCTCCGGAATCGCCGGAACGTCCAGCCTGGCCATGTCCATGTTGGACGAAGGGACGGCCCGGCGGACGTCCCTCGAGATCAGCGAAGAGTTGGCCCAGCTAGGCGCCGAGCTGGGGACAAGTTCGAGCCTGGACACGTCCGTTGTATCGCTCTCGACGCTCAAGGACAAGATCGACCCGGCCCTCGACATCTACGCCGACGTCATCCTCAATCCGGCCTTCCCCGAGGCGGATTTTCGGAGGATACAGAAGATCCAGATCGCCAGGATCGCCCAAGAGAAGGACTCGCCGTTCGGCATGGCCCTCCGGGTCCTGCCCAAGTTCATATACGGCGCGGGACACCCCTACGCCTGTCCGTTCACGGGCTCGGGCTACGAAGCCTCGGTGGCCAAACTGACCCGGGACGACCTGGTCAAGTTCCATAAAACGTGGTTCAAGCCGGCGAACGCCACCCTGATCGTTGTCGGGGACACGACCCTGGCCGAGATCAAGCCTAAGATCGAGAAGCTCTTCAAGGCGTGGGCGGCGGGGTCCGTACCGGCCAAGGACATTAAGCCCGTCACGCTCCAGGCGAAGTCCGTGGTCTACATCATGGACAAGCCGAACGCGCCCCAGTCGATGGTCATTTGCGGCCAACCCGCACCGCCATCGGCCGACCCGGACGCCATCGCCATCGAGACGATGAACGACATCCTCGGCGGCGATTTCGTCTCCCGGATCAACCTGAACATCCGCGAGGACAAGCACTGGAGCTACGGCGCCCAGTCCGCCCTGATCGGGGCCAAGGGACAGCGGCCGTTCCTCGTCCTGGCGCCGGTCCAGTCGGACAAGACCAAGGAGACGATGGTCGAGATCAAGAACGAGCTCGAGGGCATCCTCGGCAAGAAGCCGATCACGAACGACGAGTTCCAAAACGCCAAGAACAGCAAGGTCTTAGGCCTGCCGGGACAGTGGGAGACTATGGCCGCCGTGCAGGCGTCCCTCGGCGAGATCGTCCGCTACGGACTTCCCGACGATTATTTCCAGAAGTACTCCGCCCGGGTCCGGAAGCTGACGATCGACGACCTGGCCAAGGCCGCCCAGAAAACGGTCCATCCGGAGGCGATGACCTGGATCGTCGTCGGCGACAGGGCCCAGATCGAACCCAAGATCCGCGAACTGGGTTTCACCGATATCTTCGTCATCGACGCGGACGGCAACGTCATCAAGTAGGAAACGCGATACCCATTTCCGAATTTCCGCTCTAAGCCCTCCTGGCTGTGATGACGCGGGGTTTGCCGGCCATGTCCCAGGCCGTCTCGATCTCGGTCCAGCGCTTGCCGAAAAGGGACAGGACCCTGTCGCGCTGGCCGTCCCCGATCTCGAAAATGAGGTAGCCGCCGGGTCTCAAGTAAGTCCCGGCCCTGCGCGCCAATCGTTCGATCATCTCCAGCCCGGACTCCCCCGCGAGGAGCGCCCGCCGGGGTTCGAAGTCGCGGACCTCGGGCGACAGCCCGTCCCACTCCGCGCTCGAAATGTAGGGCGGGTTCGCAACGATGAAGTCGAAGCGCACGCCCGTCCCCCGGAAGACCGAGAAAAGATCGCTCTTGTGGAACTGGACGTGCCTCGTCTTGTGGATCGAGGCGTTCCGCCGGGCGACGCAGAGGGCTCTCTCGGAGATGTCCACGGCCTGAATGTGGGCCCGGGGCAGTTCCTTGGCCAGGGCGACGGCGATACAGCCGCTGCCCGTCCCGACGTCGAGGATCGACTCGCTCTCGCGCGTCGAGAGCTCGAGGACCTTCTCGACCAGGACCTCGGTCTCGGGCCGCGGCACCAATACGGACGGCGTCACCTCGAATGGGATGGACCAGAATTCCTTCACTCCGGTGAGATAGGACAGCGGCGCCCCGCCCAGCCGCTTGTCGACGAGCCTATGGAAATAGGCTTCCACTTTCGGCGAGCATGGATTGTCAGGGGCGGCGAGGTATCGTTCTTCGGTCAGGGCGGCGGCCCGGAGAAGAAGGACTTTGGCCTCGAGGATGGCCTGAGGCCGGTCTTGAAGGAGGGCGATTCCGCTCCTGTAGAGGTCGGCGAGCGTCTTGTTAGATTCCAACTTCCTTGGCCTGGCCCGGGTCCCCGGGCGTTTCGCCTAAGGCCTCAGCTTGGGCCTGGAGGACGAGCCTCGCCAGGATGTCGTCCAGGTCCCCGTCCATGAAGCCCTCCATGTTATGGAAGTTCATGTTCAGCCGGTGGTCGGTGATCCGCGATTGGGAAAAGTTGTAGGTCCGGATCTTCTCGCTCCTCTCCCCCGTCCCGACCTGGGACCGCCGGTTCTGGGCGATCTTCGCCTGCTGCTCTCGCTGGGCGATGTCCATGAGCCTCGAGCGCAGGACCCGCAGGGCCCTCTCTTTGTTCCGGTGCTGGGACTTTTCATCCTGGCAGGAGACGACGAGGCCCGACGGCTTGTGGGTGACGCGGATCGCGGTGTAATTCCGGTTGACGTTCTGGCCGCCCGGGCCCGAGGAGCCGAAGGCCTCGATCTTGAGGTCCTTGGGGTCGATCTTGAGGTCGATCTCCTCGGCCTCCGGCAGGACGGCCACGGTCGCCGTCGAGGTGTGGATGCGGCCGGAGGCCTCGGTCTTGGGCACGCGCTGGACGCGGTGGACGCCGCTCTCGTACTTGAGGATCGAGTAGGCGCCCTTGCCGCGGATGTTGCCGATGGCTTCCTTGAGACCGCCGATCGGCGAGAAGCTCGTGTCCACGACCTCGAGCTTCCAGCCCTTCTTTTCGGCGAACCGGGAGTACATCCGGAAAAGGTCCTGGGCGAACAGGGACGCCTCGTCCCCTCCCGCCCCGGCCCGGATCTCGAGGATGACGTTCTTCTCGTCGTTGGGATCCTTGGGGAGAAGCATGGTCCGGAGGTCGGCCACGATGGCCTGCTCCCGCTTCCCGAGCTCCTCGGCCTCGCTCTCGGCCATGCGGCGGAGCTCCGGCTCCGTCTTATGGTCGGCCAGAATATGGCGGGCTTCTTCGCCGTCTTTGTGAACCCTCTTGTATTCCTCGTACTTGCGGAAAACGGGCTCGAGCTCCGCCCTTTCCTTGGCCAAGTCGCGGATCTTCTGGGGATTGGAGGCGATCGCGGGGTCGGAGAGGGCGGCTGTCAGCTGGCGGTACTTGTCCTCGATCGCCTGCAGTTCCTGGATCATCGCGAGGATTTTTTGGGCTTCGCGATGCTCTTGATGTTCTTGATGTCGCCGTATTTTTTCTTGAACTTCTCGACGCGGCCGGCGCTGTCGATGAACTTCTGCTTGCCGGTGAAGAAAGGATGGCACTGGGAGCAGATCTCCACCCGGATCTCCTTTTTCGTAGACCTCGTCTTGAACGTGCTGCCGCACGCGCAGGTCACGGCGCATTCCTGGTATTCGGGATGGACGTCTTTCTTCATGGGACGATCTCCTTGAGCGCGGTATTATAGCAGATTTTAGGCGCCGCCGCAAAACGTCCGCATTGACTCACGTAAAATGTTACCGAAGGCAGGGCCGTTGAATCATATAAAATGTTACCCAAATCCCATAAAGGATCGGGTGACATGCACAGGATGGACATGCGATCGCGTGAACAGTATCTGAAAGCTCT
>JBGOYY010000028.1:0-33788 GCA_041479905.1 Candidatus Aminicenantia bacterium | reverse complement strand
GCCCGCCGCAACCGTCACGCTCGCCGGCACCTGGGCCGCCGCAGTGTTGTTGCTCGTAAGTGTCACCACCGCCCCGCCCACGGGCGCCGGGTTGTCCAGTGTCACCGTCCCCGTCGACGGGTTCCCACCCAGCACCGACGCCGGGCTCAGGCTCACGGTGCTCAGCGCCGCCACCGGCGCCGTCACCGTCAGCGCGACCGTAGTGGTGCGCATCAGGCTACCGCTGATACCGGTAATGGTGAGCGTGTAGGTCCCCGTCAGCGTGCTCGTGCTGGTCGTTACCGAAAGTATGGATGCCCCGGTCGCCGGGTTCGGGGTGAAGCTGCCGGTAGCACCGCTTGGGAGTCCCGTTAGGCTCAAGGTGACCTCGCCGGCGAAGCCGCCCGTCGGACTGATCGTGACGCCGTAGTTCGTCGAGCCGCTTTGTGTCACCGTCTGGCTCGCGGGCGACCCGTTCAGCGTGAAGTCTGGGAGCTGCGCCACAGACGCCCTAAAGTTCGCCCCGGAAACCGCATGTGTTTGAAAATTGTACGCATCCGTCCACGTATGCGTCGTTGTGCCACTCCCAGCTCCGATATCTCCACCCACCACACCTGAATCGATTCCCCACGCAAGCGTTTGATTGGTAAACGGAGTCACCCAACCCCTAGCCGAAGCGCCGACACTCGCCGTCAAATCACCAGGGTTGCTGGTGATCGTCACAGACATGGTGTTGCCCTCATTTCTATTAGTGGCGGCAAACGTGCCGTTCGTACACGGGGCTGTCTGATCGGCCCCACTGACCGTGATGACGCCGATATCGACGATCATGCTCGTCGTCCATGAAACCGTTGCCGTTTGCAAGCCAGACGGCGGATTGATCACCTGGAAGATCAAGGTTCGAATCGAGGCAGCCGTCCCCGTGTCGGTCCCAGGGATCATGGTGCCACTTACACCACCTAGACTCGCGGTGATATTGGTCGCCGAATTTGCGCCCATGGTGACCATGATCATTGCGGCGTGATTGGCGCCGCTCCCGATGACGAATGAGGGTGTGGTGATACTAGTTACGCCCCACTGAAAACCTGACCTCACGGCGTTGTCATACCTGACCCCGACGGGCGCTACCATGAGCGCGGCCGTGGTGGTGTGCGTCAGGTTGCCGCTGACCCCGGAAATGGTGAGCGTGTAGGTCCCCGTCAGCGTGCTCGTGCTGGTCGTTACCGAAAGTATGGATGCCCCGGTCGCCGGGTTCGGAGTGAAGGCACCGCCGGCGCCGCTTGGCAATCCGCTCAGGCTCAGGCTAACTTGGCCGGCAAAGCCGCCCGTCGGGCTGATCGTGACCCCGTAATTCGTCGAGCCGCCTGGTATCACCGTCTGGCTCGCGGGCGACCCGCTCAGCGTGAAGTCTGGGAATACGGGAGCGGTGACGACAAGCGTGATCGTGGTGGTATGAGTCAGACTGCCACTGACGCCGGTGACTGTGAGCGTGAAGGTCCCGATCAGCGTGCTCGTGCCCGTCGTCACCGAGAGAGTGGATGACCCGGTCGCCGGGTTCGGGGTGAAGGTACCGCCAACGCCACTTGGCAGTCCGCTCAGGCTCAGGGTGACCTGGCCGGCGAAGCCGCCCGTCGGGCTAATCGTAACCCCGTAGCTCGTCGAGCCACCTGGCGTCACCGTCTGACTCGAAGGCGAAGCACTTAGCGTAAAGTCTGGGAGCACTGGCGCGCTGACGACGAGCGCGACCGTGGTGGTATGCGTCAGGCTGCCGCTGATACCGGTGATAGTGAGCGTGTGGGTGCCGATCGGGGTGCTCGAACTTGTCGTCACCGATAGTGTCGCCGAGCCAGTCGCCGGGTTCGGAGTGAAGTTACCGGCCGCTCCGCCCGGCAGCCCGCCAACGCTCAGAGTGACCTGGCCGGCGAAGCCGCCTGTCGGACTGATCGTAACCCCGTAGCTCGTCGAGCCGCCTTGTGTCACCGTCTGGCTCGCGGGCGACCCGCCCAGAGTGAAATCGGGGAGTGACGGCGCGCTAACAGCGAGCCCTACCACAGTGGTCCGCGTGATGCTGCCGCCGACGCCGGTGATCGTGAGCGTATAGGTCCCGGTCGGCGTGCTTGGGCTGGTCGTGACCATAAGCATTGATGGCCCGGCCGCCGGATTTGGAATAAAACTGGCTACGGCATCGCTTGGAAGTCCAGTCAGGCTCAGGGAGACTTGGTCGGTGAAGCCGCCGATTGGATTGATCGTGACGCTGTAACTCGCCGAGCTGCCTGCCGCTACCGTCTGACTCGAGGGCGAAGCGGCCATGACGAATCCAGTAGGCGCGTTGGCAATGAACTGGTCGAGGATATTGGCGGTCATGCGTTGCATGCGCGCGTCCGCGAGGCTCGGCCCGCTTGGGTTATAATCATCCACCGCATGACCCCAATAGATCGTTCCGGCTCCGAATACCCAGGCTCCACTCGGCGCCTGGTAGATGGATGAGTTCGCGTAATCCGGGCCGTCCCAGGCAGTGAACGGCGAGTGCGATAGATACTCGTAAGTGCCACTTATCGCATTAGGAAGGGCGACCCCGGTATGCAAACGATCGCCTTCATACCCGACTATCCCGAACACGCTGTCGCCGTCATGGAATCCTGTTCCGGCGAATACCCAGTGCCCGCTGTTAGTAACTACATACGGGGCGTATTGATACTGTGCATCCGCTTGCACCATGTTAGAATACTGGATACCAACCAAAGTCTGCTCGGGACGGTTGAGCGGCGCGTAGCGCCAAAGGCTGGTCTTCAGACTCGGGTCCGCGACTGGGTCGATAGCGGCTTCCCTGTAACAGACCACCACACGGTTCGGAACACCGCTGCTCGAAGGCTCCAGCCGCACTTGCCAGTGCATGATGTTGGCACAGAAGAAGCCAATGTTGACCCCCGCATCTCGAGCAGCTTCATAAGCGTCATAAATTGCCTTCGTCGTGTACTCGTTGTGCCCGCCAATTAGGAAGCCGCGATAGTTCAACAGCCGGGCGCCGTTCAGGTGTGTGTCGACGTCGGTCGAGTATGACACATCGTACCCCGACCTTTCCAGCCAGCGAACAAAGGCCAACTCCCAATTTAAGAGGCAATTGCCCCAGAGGCTGTTGGCGCCATTGCCTGCGTACGGCCTGTCGAGCGAGACTTTGACCGCCGCCGTGGTTCCCCCTACGGTCGTCGCGCCATAGCTGTTAAACGGGTAGAGGCTCTTGCCGGTACCATCGGGGTAGCCGTTAAAGGCCTGATAGGATAGCACCGACTGCACGAAAAGCAGGGCGGCGACCCGGCTATCGTCGCGGACGGCGAATATAATATAGTTTTGGTAACCATTAGCATTCGTCAAGACCCCGAGATAGATCCCACTGGTCCATGAGGTTTGCGTGGTCAAAGTGTAGGAAGGCGTCCATCGGCATTCGATCAATCCCGTCGTCGGGTCCGGTGCGGGGGTTGTTTGAAAGACGCCGTTGAGCGGTCCGATATGCTGCATCAAGCGTCCCCCGAGCCCCTGGTACCAGCCGAGCCGATAGACGTCGATGGTGTAAGTCTGCGCCGGATTGACACTCACATAGAACGTGATGTCCTCGCCCTTGTTGACGCTTGTGGCAGATGCATAACCTTTGATCTCGCCGTTGGCGTCCCCCCCCGTGTGGCTATAATCGATTTGCCAGCCGCTCGTCCCCGGCTGCTGGTTCTCAATAACGTTAGGATTGCTCTGAGCCACTGCCGTGGCCGGAATCAGCGCGATTGCCACGACCACATGCAGGAAAAGAGCCTTCAACAGGAACGAGATACCCCCCCCGCGCTTAGGTTGTCGCATCATCAATCTCCTCCTCGTAAAAAAAGGACACCGATGCCCGAACAAGCATCGCTGTGTTGCCCCTTCCTAAATCCAAGCTTCCGGGTAAAAGCTTAAATCAAGACCAGTGAGATGTCAAGCCCGCAGTTCTTGACATCATTTTGCCCCCCCGATATAGTCGTTCCATGGCCATTGATGATAAGCGGAGCTGGGTTTCCGGATCATGCCAGGATCCCGATAGGATACTGTCTCTGAATCGGGTGGATCGATGAAGATCGCCACAATCGTAGGCGCGCGGCCTCAGTTTATCAAGGCGGCGGGAGTCAGCCGCGCCTTGCGCCGGCGATTCCGGGAGATCCTCATTCATACCGGGCAACATTATGACTACGAGATGGCCGGCATTTTCTTCGATGGGTTGGAAATCCCTTCCCCCGACTATAATCTCGGCGTGGGATCTGGCTCGCACGGAGAACAAACCGGCGCGATGCTTCAGGGTATCGAGCAAGTGCTTAAGGCCGAGGCCCCCGACAAGGCATTGATCTTCGGCGATACAAACTCCACCCTCGCCGGAGCTCTAGCCGCCTCGAAGCTCCACATCCCCGTAATCCACGTCGAGGCCGGACTGCGAAGTTTCAACCGACGGATGCCCGAAGAAATAAATCGAGTTGTCGCGGATCATCTTTCCGATTTGCTCTTTTGCCCAAGCCAAACGTCTGTTCAGAACTTGGCCGCCGAAGGTATCAGCGAGAATGTTCATCTTGTGGGCGACGTCATGCTCGATGTCCTGAATTGGGCCCGGCCGCGCACCTTAGAAAAGACCCATGAAATCCTGAGCCGCTTGGGGGTCGAAAAGAAGCGCTATCTGCTGGTCACCATCCACCGCAGCGAAAACACGGATCAGGTCTCGCGCTTGACTGGGATAATTCGCGCCCTGAATTCAGTCGAAGAAACAGTGGTCTTTCCCATTCACCCCCGGACGCAAAAGGTCCTTGATCGCTCGACTCTTCGACTTGGTCCCCATATTCGATTGATCAACCCCGTGGGTTACCTGGAAATGGTCTCACTGAGCAGCTCTGCGCGCATGATCCTGACCGACTCCGGAGGATTGCAGAAAGAAGCTTATTGGCTGGGAATCCCGTGCCTGACCCTACGAGACGAGACGGAATGGGTAGAAACCGTGGAAGCGGGATGGAACAAACTGGTTGGGTTTGAAAGTGATACAATAATGCAAGCGGTGACTTCTTTCCAACCCCCCGCGTTTCGGCAAGAGCTATATGGGGACGGGAACATGGCCGACAGGTGTCTTCCTCTTATCGGGTGATCCCGTCAAGGAGTGATTTCATGATCGTCCCGATGCTGGATCTCAAGGCCCAGTACGCTTCAATGAAGGAGGAGATCGACCGGGCCATATCCGAAGTAATGGAAGCACAGCACTTCATCCTGGGGCGGTGGGTTGAAGAGTGTGAAAAGGCCATCGCAGAATATTGCCGGTGCGCACATGCCGTGGGGGTATCCTCAGGCACAGACGCGCTTCTGATCTGCCTGATGGCAGAAGGGATAGGTCCTGGTGATGAAGTCATCACCAGCCCGTATACGTTTTTCGCGACGGCCGGAGTCATCGCCCGGGTCGGTGCAAGACCGGTCTTTGTGGACATCGATCCCACAACATACAATCTGAGCCCCGCCCTGATTTCATCAAAGGTCACACCGAAAACCCGGGCCATCATCCCCGTTCATTTATTCGGTCAGATGGCCGAAATGGACGCTATAGGAGAAGTCGCGCGAAAACATGATCTCATCATGATCGAGGATGCGGCTCAAGCCATCGGAGCCGAGCACAACCACCACCGGGCCGGCTCCGTCGGTAAGTATGGCTGCTTATCCTTTTTCCCCTCAAAGAATCTTGGGGCGGCCGGAGATGGGGGCATGGTTGTGACCAACGACGGCACACGAGCGGAGAAGCTGATGTGTCTTCGCGCTCACGGCTCGAAACCGAAGTATCACCATAAGATGATCGGAGGAAATTTTCGCCTCGACACTCTCCAGGCGGCTATCGTCTCGGCCAAGCTCGCGCACTTAGACGCGTGGACGACCACCCGACAGCGAAATGCCGAACGATATCGCCATCTCTTTGAAGAAGCAGGCCTGCGACTGGAGGACGCGCGTCATTTCGCCGCCGATGGCTCGGCTGCGGACGACGAGCGCCGGCTCGTCCTCCCCACCGTTTCAATGAACAGGCATATTTTTAACCAATACATCATACGCGTGCCGCAGCGAGATCGCCTGCGGACATATCTCCATGCGCGAGGAGTAGCTACAGAGGTCTACTATCCTGTCCCCATGCACCTACAGGAGTGTTTTTCCTATCTGGGTTATTCACGAGGTGAATTCCCCGAAAGCGAAAAGGCCGCGCAGCAAACACTGGCTCTCCCCATATATCCGGAACTATCTGAAGAACAAGCGCATTATGTCGTGCATTGCATAAAAGAGTTCTTTTCCGGCGGGACACGATCGACATGATCGGTGTCATATCGAAACCTGATCAAATCGCGACGGTTGAAGAGTTCTTTCAGCTTTTCAAAACTCCTTGGGAATTTTTCCGCGAAAATCGTTCTTACAAAGTGGTGATCGCAACCTCCGTCGATATTCCCGACGTATCAGCCCAGCTGCTAATCATTTCCGGCCCCGAAGTTAAAACGTTAGATTCACGGTATGGGATAACGGCCTCGTCCGTTTATCCCCGGGCTACGCTGAACCATAACGGATTACGGGTTCCGTTATACAGTGAAACGATGACCTTCGAGAAGGCCTCGGGAAACTTCGTCTGCTCCATCGAAGGCGATAAGGTCGCCGGGATCAAGATCCACAAGGCTGGAATGACCGTTCTGAGGCTCGGCTACGACCTGTTTCAAGAAATAGAATATCTTCTCGATACAGGCCAACCACTGGAGTGGGCCGCAGTCCCGACGCTTGAATCCCATATTCGGCTGTTACGCAAATGGATTCTTGATGAGGGGATCTCGTTCCTGGAGATACCATCTTCTCCCGCAGGGCACCCGTTCTCTGTCTGTTTGACCCACGACATCGACTTCGTAGGCATTAAGAATCACAAACTTGACCATACCATGTGGGGTTTTCTTTTACGGGCGACTTTGGGCTCCCTGAACCGCCTGGTCAAAGGCAGGATTTCTATCAATCAATTCCTTTTGAGCTGGCGGACAGCCCTGTCCCTCCCTCTTGTGTATTTGGGGTGGGCCAAGGATTTCTGGCTTCCCTTTGAATGGTACATAGACGCGGAAAAAGGCCTTGGGAGCACCTATTTCCTAATCCCATTCAAGAATTGTCCAGGTGAAAATATCGACACAAAGCACGCGAAAAAGCGCGCGGCCGCTTATGACATCATGGATATCGCCCAATGGACTACTGCCCTGATCCAGGAAGGATGCGAAATCGGTGTCCACGGCATCGATTCCTGGCACAGTATTGAAAAAGGCGAGAGGGAATTGGGCAGGATCTTATCAGTTACCGGGCAAGCCGAGGCGGGCGTTCGGATGCATTGGCTCATGAAAGATGAGAACACATATAGGATTCTGGAAGAGGCCGGCTACGCTTATGATTCATCGGCCGGCTACAACAATACTATCGGTTACCTATGTGGGACAGGCCAGGTTTTTCGGCCGATCGGGGTGAAGAGCCTCCTCGAGCTTCCCATGCATGTTCAGGATGGCGCTTTATTCTATCCCCGGCGGCTCGGCCTCACCTCAGCGGAAGCTTGGGACCGATGCCGAACACTCCTCCGAGATGCCGGCGAATACGGCGGGGTCCTAACGTTCATTTGGCATGACAGAAGTCCCCAGCCAGAAAGATTTTGGGGAGAGTTCTATATCAAGCTCATTGACTATCTGAAGTCTCTAGGTGTCTGGTTTGGGACCGCTTCTCAAGTCGTCGGTTGGTTTCGGGAAAGGAGGGATGTTGCTTTTGCCGTCCCGAACACATCCACCGGGGCAATAAAAGTAACGATATCCTATAAGGGGGAAAAAATAATACCGCCATTGCGCGTCAGGATTCACCGGCCTTGCCGCCTTCAAACGAACACCTCGGCGGGGGAAGTAGAAAACGGGTCGACGGCTGAGGTAGAATGGGCCGGTGAATCTAACATCGAGATCGAGTTAACCAACGAGTCAAGGAACCCATAGGGGTTAAGCCATGAAAAGAGTATGCGTTCTTTTACAGAATTTCTATGAAATCGACATCCGTGTAAGGCGTAAAACTGAGGCGCTTATCGCCGCCGGCTACGCCGTCGATGTCCTCGCCCTTCGGTCTTCTTATACAAGTTCCAAGAACTACACCTTGGATGGGGTCCATGTCTACGCCTTCTCTCTAGGAAAGAAACGCGGTTCGATGGTCCGCTATTATTTCGAGTATATCAGTTTTTTCTTTTGGTCCTTTTTCAAGCTGTTTGTATTAACAAGGACGAAGAAATACGCCGTTATCGATGTGAATAACCTGCCCGACTTCCTTGTTTTTGCGGCCATGCCGGGACGTTGGACAGGCGCAAAGATCCTGTTCGATATGCACGAGATCACTCCAGAATTCTTGATGTCAAAGTACAAAATCGGGAAGAACCACCGGCAGGTGAGATTAGCTCGCCTCCTAGAAAGAGCGAGCATTTCTTATGCAGACCATGTCATCACAATTAACCAACCCATCCAGAAGCTCCTCGAAAGCCGCGGCTTGCTCCCGACGAAATCAACGATCATCATGAACTCTGTTGACGAGCTGATGTTCTCTTTAGGCTCCGGAACTGCACTCGCCAAAAGCGACGCTCGGCCGGATAGATTCGTAATGATGTACCACGGGAGTCTGACCCACATCTATGGATTGGATATCGCCATAGAGGCCTTCGGCCTTGTTCACGACCATCTCCGGCACGCAGAGCTGTGGATCATGGGGAATGGCCCCGAAAAGGCGGCCCTCCAAAAGCAAGCTAAAACACTGGGTTTGGAAAAAAGGGTCCGTTTCATTGAATTAGTATTGCCCCAGGAAGTCCCCCAGTGGTTGTCGCAATGCGATATCGGGATTCTTCCGACCCGAGGCGATGTTTTTCTGAATCTCTCGTTCTCCAACAAGCTGTCTGAGTATATCATCATGGGGAAAGCTATCATTACCTCCCGCTTAAAGACGATTCGTCATTATTTCGACGAGGAGGCTCTCGCCTATTTCGAACCGAACAGCCCTGCCGACCTTGCAAAACAAATGGCACGGCTTTATGGGGACAGGGCCTTGTGCGGCAGGCTAGCTGAAAAGGCCAAGTATGAATATGCGCCTGTCGCCTGGTCGGTTATGAAAGCGAGATATCTGGACCTGATGAAGGAACTTACCAATCAAGAATCTATCACTCTACCGACCGGCAATTCTTCTATATAGCGCCCGCATGGCCTCGTTTTTCTTGTCCCTGAATCCGTCCATTTTTTCCCAGTCCTTGATAGAGGCGTAAAACTCATCCCGGCTCATCGCGATATCCTGGAGGAACAGCTCAAGCCCCCGAGGCTCTTGCCGATTTTGCATGTTCTCTTCTTCAATCAGGAGCGCCTCTTCCCTTTTCATCAATCCCAGCCGGACCAAGTGGCTATTATACAGGGTGGTCGGGGTAAGTTCCGGAAACTTAATGGTGTGAATATAAGCCGGGATGTCGTGCAATCGACAATCCATGTGTTCGAAGCTTCCCTCTGGACTTCTCCAGCCCATCTCTTTTTCCAGCGTCTGTCTTATTTTGCCGAAGGATGCATCTATATAATCGTAGATATTCACATAATACGTATAGGAACCCACCATTGAATTTTGAAGCTTGACAAGCTTGAAGATCTCCCGGGCACCTTTACTTATCTGCCGGCTCGTCCAGGGCACTAGAAAGGCCCGGGACTCTCTTTCGACGGATTCTCCCTTGACGACGTTCCGAAAGAACCTAACGTCCCCTCCTTGGAAGATCTCAGGAAAGAGACCAGCATAGGTGACTTTTCGCCCGCCTCCATAGATCACGAGCGGCGGGCGGTATTTTTCATAGGCGATCTGCGTCGCGACCTCGATGCCCCTCATGCAGGCCGGGCAGAAATTTCCAGTCTTTCTCAGAAAAAGCCCGTAGAGCTCCGATAGGACATTGGAGTTAGCCGTGTAATAGACGTGGTCCGCGTGAGTTGCCTTTATGGCGTTTCCAATGTTTTTTTTCGCGTAATCCGACAGGTAGCCATTGTCGAACGTGACACAAAGGCACTTGAGATTGTAGATCTTGTCACAGAGGTAGAGAACATAAGTGCTGTCTTTGCCGCCGCTTAAAGGGATGAGGCAATCATATGGTTTCGCTAGCTTTTTTACTCGGCGAACGATTTCTTCAAACTCCGACTTATTTCTATCAGCTTGCTTTTTTGATTGCTCTAAAACATGATCGATTCGCTTACAAAACTGGCATACGCCTTTTTCGTCGACTTTTACGCTCGGCAGATTTACAGGAATAACACACCGCATGCATCGCTTAATCTGGTTCATGAGTAACTACCCTCCTTCCTTTTATTCATGCAGCTCATAATATGAGCAACCGTGTGAATAAAGGACATAATAATGTCTTTATGGAACATCCTAAGGATCAATCAATGTCAAAAGCCTTTTTCTTTATTCGCGACTGTTGTTGAAAGACGGTAACAGCAGTCGGGAAAAACAAGCGTGGGGCCGCTCGATTGCACCGTTCGTATCTTCCTGTCATTTAGACTTTACCTAGCTTATGCATTTCTTGATCTACGATATCTCCATCATTTCTGATCTTGGCCATAATTGAATAGAGCCAATTCTTCTTAGAATTATATGAATATTTCCACATGTACCCCCGCTTAAGCGTCCCTCCAAAACGCTGCTTAAACATGGCTAGGCCCGCTTGTTTGGATCCCGGCTCGGGGCCAATTCTAGTTCCCACAAAATTGTAATTCCTGACCCCGAGCGTTCGAAAATGCTTGATGGCTTCCCATTGGAGAAGGTTCATCGCTCCGGATACCGGGTGGGCGATTGTGCCCCCATGCATATAATATGCGCAATGATCACTATAAGGAATAATGGCACTACCTTGTGTAATTCCATTAAACTCCGCTAGGAATACAACGGCGTGGTCCTTGAGGCTTAGTGTTTGTGAAATAAGGGCATTGTCGGTCATTCTTATATGAAGCCGCATTCTATTCAAGATTCCTCTTGAGGACCTATCAAATGAGCCCCGAACTAGCTTTTCAGCTGTCATGAGATTCTCAGTTCCATGGCGTATTTTCACGGCTTTATTTATCGCATTTCTGATTACATTCCGGTGCTTTTGATGCAAGTTATTCCATAGAGTTTCCTCGGGCTGGGTCAAGTCGATGATATAAGTCCCATACGGGGCTGCCAAAGCTCCATCGGGATATGTCCGGAATAACGAATTGAACGTAGCGGGAATAACGAGATCGGCCTTTGTTGTTCTAAAATAGTCAACCGTGGAATTGAGAAATTGCTTTTCTTGATCTACGCTCAATTCCGAGTCCATCCACATTGTTTCTGAGGTAAATCGGACCACGCAGAGACCTGCTTTTCGAACGATATAATAGGGCAAGACGCAATGAAGATCTCCATTTGCTGCCCTGCCCCCAATCCAACCATATTCATTCGATATGCTTCTTAAAAAGCCTTCTGAGCTAAAAATGGGCTGGCTTTTGTGCCAGTTGATTTCAACCGGGGTCGCCTTGATCGTCATAAGAATATGGCTCTATTTACTGCAAACATGCCGAAGTGCAGCGATAAAACCCTCGCACATTCTGTCTATGCTTCCATTAGTCAGGATTTCTTGTCTTGCGGCTTGTGAGAATTGCTCTCTTAGTTTGTCATCCGTCAAGAGCAGCCGAAGCCGAGCGGATAACTGTACGGTGTCGCCCTTGTCAACCACAAAACCGTTTATCCCATCCTTAAGGTAGATGATTTCGGGGCCGTGATTAACACGCTCTGTGATAACAGGCAGTCCGCAGAACAACGCATCGACTATGCTCAGCCCGATTGCGCCAGGCAAGCAATATACATCAGAGGCTGATAGAAGCTCCAAGCTCTCCGTGCCATAAACGGCACCGGGCTTGTAGATGTTTTCCCCTTCAACTTTGCTCAATATGCCCTCAGGGTCAGGCCCCGCAAGTATCAATCCCACATCAGGCATATCCAGCATATTAAAAGCCTCTATAAGGTCTTCTATTCGTTTCCGCCTTTGAAATCTGCCCATGCAGATTATTGTCTTCGTCGTTCTTACTCCATGCTTTTCTTTCAGAGCGCTTTTGTCCTGCTGATGAATGGGATAGTTTCTCAGATTAAGGGTATTGTTGGCAACGAATATCTTATTTCGAAAACTCAGACGCATTTGTTTCCGGAGATGTTCTGCGTATAAGATTATCGCGTCATCCATGATATGTTCCACATCATAAACAAGGTTCCTTAAAAAAGCATGAGGGTGCTGTTGATCCCGCCGGTGTCCCCAATGGATAATCTTTGCGTCCATCAATTTGGCAAAAGCGATGAACAAGAGGAGGTAGATTTCCGGGTTCGTCCAAAAAATGATGACGTCAGGCTTCGTCATTTTGAATAATCTCGCTAAATTCCAGAAAGAAAGCCGAGTTTCTACTTGATCGAAATGGATCTCAAAGGGGTTCTTTTCTTGGACCCCTTCCGCAACCACTGTTAGGAAGAAATCTCTTTCCAGCAGATAATCAGCCAGGTAGTTATACACTGGCACCCGATAATGCGGAATACGTTCTTTATTTATTAAGAGCACCCGTTTCATGGTTGGTTTTTAAAAGCGGCCCACTGTCAAGTAATGGCACAAGAGATCGCGCTTCATGATCGCATTTTAAACGTATTTTCTGAGCAAGAGACGGAATGTCCTTCCTCCCCTCAAGGTGATGTAGAACATCTTCTCCGCCTTCCTTAATCCGATTTTTTCCATCATTCGATTGGAAGCATGGTTTCTTGTGCTCACATCGACCACTATTTCAGCCATGCCATATTCTTCTAACAATGCCTTAGCCATGCGACTGGTCATGAAGGGGCCAATCCCCAGGCCACGAGCTTTCTCGCCCGTGACTATATCGTGTATAAGCGCGTGACCAGGACTCAGGCTAATGTATGTTCGTACAAGCATAGGAGTATCTGACTTGTTTATCGTGGCCCATATGCTGCCGACAGTTCTGCCCTTATGTTCAGCGAAATAGCCGATTTCTTTCCGAGCCAGTTTTTCTCGAAATTGCAGAATTCTATCGTTCTCTCGAAAATCCTGAACACGATGGTAATTTTCGGGATTAATGGGAACGAAATCGCAAGGAACTTTAGAATCAGTCATAATGATTTCATTCACATTTATTATAAAGTAGTTAAACGAGACCCGAAACCATAATAATCCTTGCAGTCTCGCAATTCGCCTGGATCCTAAAACTTCTTTAATACGTTCGCTTCGCATATGCGATTACCCTATCAATCGTCCTGTCCCTTAAATCTGCCCTTATAGCCCCTTGGCCATCAAAAGAAGTCCCACGGTCTTTACGGCAAGACTATATAGCTGGTTCTCGATTAAAGTCAATAATATATATGCATCTAATATAGGAAAGCAGCCTGCTGCCAACAAACGCTAGGATAGCTTTAAACAGCATCCCATCCTTAGAAGTAATCAGCCCAAGCCCTATCCCTAGCAATGGTCATCCATCCTTCATTAGGCAACAAGGCCCGTTGAGAAAAGACAAGATAGTTGTTTGGCAGGACGCCGCGAGGAAAATAAAAAATGCCCCTTTGCGGGAACATATCGTCGCGGTATCGAACAAGTTCATCCCAGTTCCCATCTGGTCTAGATCCATAGATGCGCCCAAACTGATCCCTAACTGAAGGTCCAGGTTCTACGGTAGTGCCACAGTAAATCCCCCCCGCCTGATTCTGAGTCATATAATATACCGGCCCGGGTAATTCCATTAGCCGGGACAATTCCTTGGGGTTTTCTCTATCTGCCGAGAGGAGAAATGACTTTTCGATTGGAGAGTCCATTCCCCAAATGAGTTTACCATTTCGAAACACAAGGTCAGTTGCGCGAGTTCTTTGGCCATCGGATAGATACGTATTGAGAGATCTAAAATCGTCATCGGTATACAAGAAATGACATTCGTTATCTTCATCCCCTGTGAGAACCCAAATTCGCCCCTGATCTTCTGAGTCTGGCACCAGTGCATGAATATGCCGAATTGCTCCCGGGGGAAACTCCCATGCCGTTGTAAAAAAATCGAATTCCCTGTTCGCATAAATCCGAATCGGATCACTTCGCTTAGAATTGTCCAAATAATCAGCGATATAAGTCACGCCAGACCTAGATGTACAGATGCCGCGGTTCATCGGACGCGTCCTTGAGAAGGGTTCTATTCTTTCGGCAATTCCACCCGGCCTAACAGACCACCAGGAGTGTCCTGTGGCTACCAAGAGCGGTTCGAATTGTGTTGCATGAACTTGTAGAATTGATCTTTTTAAGGCCCGATCAACGAGCCGAATATGGCAAATCATATCTCTTTTACGCCAGGGAATGCTACCCAGAGGAACCGGATTGGGTTCTGCAAGGTCCGGCAATAAATATATCTTGTTTTTTACCGAATAAACCAAGCCACTCTCTCCCCAATAATGGACGAGGGCGTTTCGAATACGGAACATCACAGTTAATCTATTATTGTTCATCATTGAACGCCGCAAGAAATGACGATAGCGCTAACAGCATCCAGGCTTGTGACCAGCGCATATAGGAAATCTTGTTGGAATAATGGGGATGAACCTGATAGTAAAAATATCCGTGTTCATCCCAGAGGTGACTCATCGCCCAGCGTAGGACGAACTGCGCCAGCTGGATGTTTTCAGAATCGAGGTCTTTCAATCCAATCAAAGTCAGGAGACTCTGAGATACGCAATGGATATCTATCGGATGGTCGCGGTTATGGAAGTACCTTGGGGCTCCATCAGCACGGAAAAAGTGGTCCCGATAAAATCTGAATCCCCGATGGACAACGGAATCAAACTCGTTCGTGCCAAGAAATACCCCGAGATCTCGCAGTGCTAACAGATTAAAGCCCGTATGAAAATTATCGATCCAGTGTTGTTTAGGTAATTCGCCATAATACCATGAACCATCATCGTTCTGTTTCGCTAGAGAATAGCGGGCGACCTTCAGCGCGGGCAGCAGGAATTTATCCGACGGTCCTAGCCGATGGACGCGACTTAGCAGGGCTGCGCCCAAAAAATTCGCATTATGGATAGGACTTCGCATGGAAGGAAGGGGATAGCCAAAACCAGCTCGTTTTTCACCCTCGCTCCAGTAGAGCTCGGACAAGATGAATTCCGCGGCCTCCAAAGCCATGGTTAGGCATTTTTTCTCGTGGTATATTTCATAGCAGTCTAAGAGGGCATTGGCGGCGAAAACCGTACAAACCAGGTTCGGAAAACCACGGGGAACGATCTTCGTCCTGGTCTGCCAGGGGAAGCTATAGCCCCAACTCCAATAGCGGGAATCGGGCGAGCGGAGCTTCTCGAGTTTTTCGACCATGTCCCATATTAAATCGTCTCCGGACAGCATTCCGCACTTTCTCAGATTAAGGAACGCCGACAGAAAAAGCGCTATAGCTTTCGGATTCTTCGTTGGGGGGACTTGAAAGATGGGGCGGAGATTGATCGGGCTTCTCTTCATAACCTGCGTGAGTGCCAGGCGCGGGAAACGGGAATCCAGGAATTTCAGTTGAGCGACTAGCTTGCTATTAAGGCTATCATATGGGTCATACCCCGCCCAGTCGCGGCTGCGGCAGTATTCCAATAGTTTCAGCGTTACCGTTTCCAGTGTTCCTCGGTCTATTTCCCGTTTATGCACTTTGTTTTACTCTGTGACTATCTTCTATCGATGATATAATTCTTTACTTTTAGCACCATCCGAGTCAAGCCTTTGTCATCGATCCTGACCTTCACATCGAGAAGCTGGCCGAATGCGTGGTCATCTTCGGCGGTGATGCGGGGCGACTGCAATATCACCCCCTGATTCACCTATCATGAGAGTATCCCGCACGGAATCTATCTTATATCTTCTCTCTCGAAATCATAAAAAGGCGATTTGGCTGTTTATGAATACATGTGCTAGTATCTAATAAATTGGCGAGAAGGAGTAACTCCTATGGGCGCTTCTGAACATCAGTCTGATGGTATAAAGTCATCTTTACGTACATTCCTTGCTGCCCCCGTAATGCCTTTAGCCAAGGCAGGAGAATTTGGAGACGATGATTCGTTTCTTGAGAAGGGCATTCTTGATTCTACCGGCGTCTTGGAACTCGTCGGCTTTCTCGAGAAACAATTTTCAATCCGCGTCGAATCTGATGAGCTCGTCCCGGATAATCTGGACACCTTGAACAAGCTGGTTTCCTTTATCAAGAAGAAAACGGGCCAGGTCGCTTCCTAATTCGAACCGACATTTAAGAAATCATATCGGTCCTATTGGTCGAAGGAAGGGCAGCATAATGATTCCTCTTAAAGACGTGCTCAGAAAAGCCACTGACGGTCTATCAGGGTTAGTGCGATCATGACCCATAAGGCGAGGGGATCCTCTTACTTCAATACAAAAATCCTCAGTACGGATATCAAAAACAAGGCCGTAGCAAGCGGCGGAACGATGATCCTGTCGCGGTTCGCTAATACTATAATCCAAATGGTAAGTACCGTCATTCTCGCGCGTCTTCTCACGCCGGAGGATTTCGGGTTGGTCACGATGGTCACGGCATTTAGCCTCCTCCTCTTCAACGTCGGCTTCAATGGGTTTACGGAAGTGATAATCCAGAAGGAGAACATCACGCCTCAGCAGGTCAGCACCGTATTCTGGATCGGCCTCGCTCTCAGCTCGGGCTTGGCCGTTCTTTTTGCTGCGTGCTCGCCCTTATTGGCTCGGTTCTATCGTGAGCCGCGTGTCATCCCCATCACCATCGTCATGTCGGTGGGTTTTATCTTCAGCGCCCTGGCCACAGAGCATCTCGCGCTGATCATGCGAAACATGCAGTTTCGCAAGATCATGTTCAATGAGCTCACTTCCGCCGCGATCAGCGTGGTCGTGGCCGTCTGGATGGCCATAAAAGGATTCGGCTATTGGGCCATCGTGGCTCGTCAACTCACTATTCCTATTCTGGGCGCGGCGATCGCCTGGATCCAGTGTTCCTGGCGCCCCGGCCGGCCGGTGAGAGATCCAGAGATCCGATCAATGTTTAGTTATGCCATGCACACATTTGGGAACTTCACAACAAACTATCTCGGGCAGAATCTCGACAAGATCCTGCTTGGATGGAAAAGGGGAAGCGTGGAACTCGGTAACTACGAGAGGGCGTATCGTCTCTCTGTCATGCCAGTGGAACAAATTCCTGTCCCACTCGGAAACGTCGCCCTGGCCGCGCTGAGCAGATTACGCGACGACCCGGATCGTTACCGAGCCTATTTTCTCAAATCGCTGTCCCTCCTGTCCATGACCGGGATGCTATTGAGCGCTGTCATGACGGTCGCTGGCCGCGATATCATACTGTTGCTGTTGGGCCCCCAATGGGAAAAGTCAGGTCAGATCTTCATGGTCCTCGGTCCCTCGATCGGGTTGGCCATGATCTATAGAACACATGGTTGGCTTCATCTTTCTCTGGGTAACGCCAAGCGTTGGTTCAAGTGGGGGCTCTTCGCGCTCGGTTTCACGACTTTCTCTTTTATCGTGGGCCTGTCATTTGGAGCCATGGGGATCGCTGTCGCTTACGGTCTATCCATTCTCCTGCTAACCGGGCCGGGTCTAAGATACGCCGCCAAGCCTATCGGCATCCGGCTGGATCAAATCTGGCATGTGGTTTGGCGTGATATTGCCGCAGCCCTTATAAGCGGACTCGCAACATGGGCGATCATCCATCGTGTAGGTCCGGTGGCCGTGAAAATAGCTCATCTCAACGTAATGATCAGGACGACGATCACAACGTTGGCTTGCACAGTGCTGTTCCTGATCGTCCTGACGATCCTACATGGAAACATGAAGCCGATCCGCGATGCTATCAGGATGATCCGACTTATCCTTCCCGGCAGGGGACGCCAAATATCATCGCGAGAAGAAAGGGGCCAGTGACTCCTAATAGCCGAAAGGAATATCTTGGCTAAATAGGCTTCTGAAATGAAAATCCTCAGAATCCGGAATTTCCGAAATAAAATCGAGGGTTATTATCAGAAGAAGAGCGCGCACTTCTTCGCGAAAAGAAAAATTCTATGGATGGGAGAGAAGCCCGTCATCTCGTTCACGTTCGACGATTTTCCACGTTCGTCCTTTATCCTCGGAGGCAAGATCCTGGGCGCTCATCATTGCCTGGGAACGTATTTTGCCTCGCTCGGCCTGGCTGGCGCCAGCTCTCCTTCCGGTGAACTATTCTCTTGGGCAGACCTTAAGGAGATTTTATCCATAGGCCACGAGGTCGGATGCCATACTTACAACCACTTGGATGCCTGGAAGACCACGCCGCGTCTTTTCAGGGAATCCATCATCAAGAACCGGGATGCCATGCGGGCCGTTTTTCCCGGACATGCATTCCGTAGCTTTGCTTATCCGCTGACCGAGCCCCAGCCCAGGATAAAACGGATAGCCCAAGAGTATTTTACATGTTGCCGAGGAGGAGGTCGCGCGCCGAACTCTGGGTGGATAGATCTTAACCTTCTCAAATCATTCTTCATCGATAAAAAAAGTAGGAATAATTTGGATTTCTTTAAAGGGATCATCGAAAAAAACCGGATAGATAAGAGCTGGTTAATATTCTCTACGCACGATATCTCTGAGAATCCGTCGGATTATGGATGCTCCCCAGAGCTTTTCGAGGAGATTGTCAGGCATGCTGTTGATTCCTCAGCTATCATTTTGCCCTTGGCCCAGGTCATTTCCCGCCTGACCGATAGAACATAGGCTTATCATGCCAAATCCTTAACCTTGACAAACCAAGAAAATGAAAATAAATTTAGCCAAGCTTCCAGAGAGAAAGCTAAATTCTTGCCCGACGGTGTGTAAGAGCCCTGATTTCACATGAGCGACAAACCGGATTCAATAAGCGTCTGCATATGCACATACAAAAGGCCGGTCATGTTGAGCCATCTCTTAGAGACGCTTCAGGAGCAACAAAGCGAGGAATTGTTCCGTTATAACATCTTCGTCGTCGATAACGACGCCAAAGAATCCGCAAGGGATATCGTTTCCCAAATACGGACGCGATCATCGATTCCGATCCACTACGCCGTTGAGCCTGAACAGAATATTTCGATGGCACGGAATAGGGCCCTGCGCATGGCTGACGGGCACTTCATTGTCTGCATAGACGATGATGAATTCGCCGAAAAGGACTGGCTCTTGACATTATGGCAGACCGCGGTAAAAACCGGCGCCGACGGCGTTCTCGGCCCGGTCATTCCTTCTTATGAAATAACCCCACCTTCCTGGGTGGTCAAAGGAGCTTTGCTCGTTCGGCAATCCTTTCCCACGGGAACGATACTCACCGATTCCAGGCAGACCAGGACCGGGAATTTTCTCATCTCCAAGAGACTCATTCAGGACAACGAAGATCTCTTCGATAGGGATTTTGGCCTGATGGGAGGCGAAGACTCGGACTTCTTCAGAAGAATGATCGCAAGAAAATACGTCTTTATATGGTGTGACGAAGCCCGCGTTAACGAGACGGTCCCTGTAGCCCGGCTCAAGAGGACATATTTTTTGAAAAGAGGACTGTTGACAGGCGTCGTCGGCGCCAAGCAGGCGGCGTTATTTAGCCTCGACAGCCTTAAGTCTCTTTTCGCTTTTTTGGTCTATGCGATCTCGCTCCCGTTTCTTGTTGTCCTGCGCCCCCGCCTGGTCATGCCGTATTTGATAAAGACCTGCCATCATATCGCAAAGCTCCTGGCAAGAGGCGGAGTGAGACTGGCAAAGAAACGACCTAGCTAATAATAGCGCACATGATCGCATCCCACGTTTACTCCGCCAAGGCCGATCATCACAGGGGATACTAATGGCCCCGGCAACACTAGCCCTCTGCCTGGTTTTTATCATTATCGGTCTTCGGCGGGAATCAAAAGAAAAAGGCAAGTTTCCAGAGGCGCTCTGGGTACCATTCATATGGATTATCGTGTCAGCCTCCCGACCTATCTCTATGTGGTTCAATCCGCGCCGGGCTTTGATTGCGTCGTCACTGCAGGACTATATCCAGGGGAACCCAATAGAGAGACTCTTTTTGGTCACGTTGATCTCCCTCGGCCTCATCATTATTGTCCATCGGAGAAGGTCTTTTTCTCTCCCCATCGGACCAAATATTTGGCTCTTCGCCCTGTATTTCTTTGCGCTGGTGAGCATCGGCTGGGCAGAATACCAAGGAGTATCATTCCGCAGGTGGTTCAGGGCGGCCGGCGACATTATCATGGCCTTGGTCATATTATCGGAATACGACCAAGAAGAAGTTCTCGAACGTGTTTTGCGGCGTTGTGCTATTATCCTCATACCGCTTTCTGTCGTGCTGATCAGATGGTTCAAGCCTTATGGAGTGCTCTATAATCCTCACGGGGCTCCTTTTTGGGCGGGAGTGACAACGGGCAAGAACGAACTCGGATTATTGTGCGCCTATCTCGGCGTCTTTCTGGTTTGGAGATTCATCAAGCAATGGCCCAAGAAGGATTTATGGGACATCTCAGTATTCTTGCTGATTCTGTATCTTCTTTATGGCGCCAGAAGCTCAACATCCGTAGTCGTCTTGCTCGCCGGGACTCTCCTCCTGATTATCCTGACCGCACTCAAGAACGATAGGCGAAGATTCACCGCGTTTATAGTTTTAACGATTATCCTCATACTGTTCTTGCAATGGCTCTCTATCGGCATCTTCGGCGAATCTATTACTCCCCTATTTTTCTCGGCCGCCGGCCGGGACGCCACATTTACCGGTCGAGTCCTCCTCTGGCAAGAACTCATTAGCATAGGTACACTTCATCCACTCGCGGGAGCGGGATACGGGAATTTCTGGATTATCAATATGAGGCGTTTATGGGACAAGTTCGATTGGGGTCCGACGAACGCCCATAACGGGTTTCTTGACATCTATTTGGAATTGGGTCTCATCGGGCTTGCTATCTTCATGCTATTGATAGTCCGGACATATAAAAAGCTGTTATATTCGCTCGGGACTGGCGGGAATATTAGCAGGCTTCTCATCGTTTATTTTATCATGATATTAGCTCATAACGTCACGGAAACGCACATCATGAGGCCTACGAATTTCTTGTGGATATTGTTTCTGCTCATGGCCATGAAGATCTCTCAAAAGGCGCCGACGCCTGATATCATGAACAATCAAGGTTCAGAGGCCCCGACCTTTAGGCAGTAATAGAGATCATGCCAGGAATCGTCGGAATAATCGAGAAAGAGGCGTGTCCCGAAGTTGGACTCCGTTTTCGTCAGATGCTTCATGCCATGGCGCGGGAAGCTTTCTACAGATCGGGCTCTTATATCAACGAGCAGTTGGGTCTCTGGGTCGGCTGGACTTGCCAAGAAGGCTCTTTCGACGATCCTGCGCCCCAATGGAATGAAGACAAGACCATTTGCATTTTCTTTTCAGGCGAGGACTTTACAGACGCCGCTGAGATAAATAAGTTAAGAACCAAGGGGCACCAATTCGAACCCGAAAACGCGAGCTATCTCGTCCATCTCTATGAGGAACTGGGCCTTTGCTTCCTCAAAGCTCTGAATGGTCGATTTAGCGGTCTTATCGTCGATCTCCGCGAAACTAAAATCGTGCTGTTCAACGATAGGTTCGGACTGGAGAGAATTTACTATCATCAAGTAAACGGGTCATTCTATTTTGCCTCCGAGGCCAAGGCCCTTCTTAGGGCATGTCCTGAGCTCAGGAAAATGGATCTTGTCGGACTTGCTGAAACCTTCTCCTGCGGTTGTGTCCTGCAAAACAGAACGCTATTCGCCGGAGTATCTCTTGTCCCCGGAGGGTCCATCTGGCAATTCAGGCCGGGTCAGGACCCGACAAGAAAGCAATACTTCAGCCCAGGCGACTGGGAGCGTCAGGAAATCCTAAACTCATCCGAATACTACGAACGCCTGAAGGCAACCTGGATCCGTATCCTTCCAAGGTACTTGAGAGGCAAGAATCAAATCGCGGTTTCCTTGACCGGTGGCAAGGACAGCCGGATGATCATGGCTTGGTCACAGTCTCCTCCCGGGAGCTTGCCTTGCTTTACATTTGGCGGAATGTTCCGTGAGTCGCAGGACGTCCTGCTCGCCCGGCAAATCGCAAAGTTGTGCCGACAGCCTCATCAAATCATCACCCTAGATGGAGAATTCTTGAAGGGGTTCCCGCGCCTTGCCGAAAGGACTATTTATTTGACAGACGGAGCCATGGACGTGAGCGGTGCGGCGGAGCTCTACGTCAATATGCTCGCCCGGCAAATCGCGCCCATAAGACTCACCGGAAATTATGGGCAAGAAATTCTGCACCGCGCGATAGCCTTCAGGCCTTCCCCGTTCAGCGAAGAGCTCTTGGACCCGGAATTTGCCCGCCTCACTAAGAGTGCTGAAAGAACTTATGCGCATGAGCTCGCTGGAAATCCGCTTTCGTTCATTGCCTTAAAGCAAGTCCCCTGGCACCACAGGTCTCGGTTAAGTCTGGAGCTTTCGCAAGTAACACTTCGATCTCCCTACTTGGATAATGAACTTATCGCCCTTGCCTTCCAAAGGCCCCCCCAACTCGCCGAAGATAACAAGATCCAGCTTCGCCTCATCGCAGAGGGCAATCCGGCCATGGCTTCGATTGGTACCGACCGCGGGATCCTCTATAGCTCCATTCCTCTTCTTGCGAGAGCAAACACCTTACTGAAAGAATTCTCCTTCAAGACAGACTACGCCTATGATTACGGGATGCCGCATTCTCTGGCAAGAATCGATTCGTTTCTTAAACACTTGCATCTGGAGCGTTTTATCCTAGGCCGGCATAAGTACTATCATTACCGCATTTGGTATCGCGATCAGCTTTCTGGATATGTTCAAGAGATACTGCTGGATCCGCGCACAAAGAAAAGGCCCTTTCTCAATGGACAGCGTCTGGAGGCGATGGTCAGCTCCCACGTTCAGGGAAACGGCAACTATACGTCCGAGATTCATCGCTTTCTCACGGCAGAACTCATCCATAGGCAGTTCATTGATTAGCACCGAATTCCCCGGGAAAGAGGCCAGCATCTCACCCCTAGGGGTGAGAAAGTCCGCTAGATTATCACCCCTAAAATAGCCCTGGGGGGTGATATACGAGGGGGGGGGCATCCCTTACGCTGACCGTGTAAAGGTTAAGCCATATCCGTGTGTCCAACTATAGGGCACCGCTAAACTGAAAAGGAGTCATACATCATCATGAACGTCCCGTTCGTCGACCTCAAAGCTCAATATCTCGCCCTCAAGTCCGAGATCGACCCCGCCATCCAGTCCGTCATCAACGAAACGGCCTTTATCGGAGGCAAGTACGTCGATGGTTTCGAGAAAGCCTATGCCGAGAAGTACGGCATGAAGCATTGCATAAGCTGCGCCAACGGGACGGACGCGATTTATATTACGCTCAAGGCCCTCGGCATCGGCTTCGGCGACGAGGTCATCACCGTCGCCAACAGCTGGATCTCGACGTCCGAAACGATCACCCAGGCCGGAGCCAGGCCCGTATTCGTAGATATCGACGAGTATTTCCACATCAATCCGTCCCAGATTGAATCAAAGATCACGAAGAAGACCAAGGCCATCATCCCCGTCCATATCTTCGGACAACCGGCGGACATCAAAGCCGTCCAGGCGATATGCGAAAAGCACAAGCTCTATCTCATCGAGGACTGCGCCCAGTCGCATTTCGCGACGGTCCAAGGCAAGAAGACGGGGACATTCGGGATAGCCGGAACGTTCAGCTTCTATCCCGGGAAAAACCTCGGCGCATATGGCGATGCCGGCGCGATCATCACGGATGACGACGATTTCGCCCGGAACGCCCGGCTCTTCGCCAACCACGGCTCTCTCCAAAAGCACATCCACGAGATCGAGGGCATCAATAGCCGCCTGGACTCCATCCAGGCCGTCGTTCTCAAGGCCAAGCTCGCCCACATCGACGATTGGAACAAGGCCCGGAACAGCCACGCCCTCAAGTACAACGCCCTCCTCGCCGACGTGGAGCAGGTCAAGTGCCCAAAACTCCGGCCCGACACCTTCCACATCTTCCATCTCTACGTCATCCGGGCCTCCCAGAGAGACGACCTGGCCGCCTTCCTCAAGACCAAGGGGGTCTTCACGGGCATCCACTACCCGATGGCCCTCCCCTTGATGCCGGCTTATCGCTACCTGAGGCACAAGCCTTCGGACTTCCCTGTCGCCTACAAGTGTCAGGACGAGATTTTATCTCTTCCGATGTACCCGGAGCTCGCAGATGAGCAGATTTCCTACGTCGCCGATTCCATCAAGGAGTTCTACAAGAAATAGCGCTATTGCTTGAGAGTAAGATGTGTGATAAAATGTTAATTAGAGTTGGTCTTTCGCCAAGAGGCCATTCAGCACAAAATCCTATCATTTTCGGGAGCGGGTATCATGCTTAATATCGGTGTCATCGGGTACGGCTACTGGGGGCCTAATGTGGCCCGGAATTTCCATGCCACGGCCGGCGTCCAGCTGGCCGCGGTCAGCGACATCTCGGAAAAGCGCCTGGTCCTGGCGCAGAACCAGTACCCCTTCATCAAGGTGATGAAGGACCCCATGGAGCTCATCCGGTCCAAGGACGTAGACGCCGTGGCCATCGTCACCCCTGTCTTCGCCCACTTCGACCTGGCCAAGGAGGCCCTGCTTGCCGAGAAGCACGTCTTCGTCGAAAAGCCCTTCACCTCGACGAGCGGCCAAGCCCGGGAGTTGATCGACATCGCGGTCAATAAGGGTCTCAAGATCATGGTCGACCACACGTTCCTCTTCACCGGCGCGGTGAAGAAGATCAAGCAGGTCATCGACTCGGGCGAGCTGGGGCGGCTTCTCTTCTACGATTCCGTCCGGATCAACCTGGGCCTTTTCCAGCACGATGTCAACGTCATCTGGGACCTGGCCCCCCACGACCTGTCCATCATGGCCCATCTCATCGACAAGAAGCCGGTGGCCCTCTCGGCCCACGGCTCCGTCCATTTCGAGGGCAAGTTTGAGGACATCGCCTACGTTTCGATCGAGTTCGAAGGCAACGGCTTCATCGCCCATTTCCACGTCAACTGGCTAAGCCCCGTCAAGATACGCCAGACCTTGATCAGCGGCGACAAAAAGATGCTCGTCTGGGACGACCTCAACCCCGACGAAAAGGTCAAGATCTACGACCGCGGCGTCGACGTCAAGAGCTCGAATGGCGGCAAGGACGGAATCCACGACCTCCTGGTGAGCTACAGGTCGGGCGACGTCCATATCCCGAAGCTCGAGGGCATCGAGGCCCTTAAGGCCGAAGCTCAGTATTTCGTCGAGTGTATCGAGAAGAACCAAGAACCCTTCAACAACGGTCAAGCCGGGCTCCAGGTCGTCCGCTTCCTGGAAGCCGCAGACAAATCTATCAAGAACGGCGGCAAGAGAGTCGAGCTGTAAAGGAGCGGTCATGGAATATTGCAGAGTTGCGCCCGATGTGAAATTGGGCAAAGACGTCAAAATCTTCGCCTTCGTCAACCTCTACGGCTGCACGATCGGGGACAACACTCGGATCGGGACGTTCGTCGAGATCCAGAAGAACGCCTTTATCGGCAAGAACTGCAAGATCTCCTCGCACACCTTCATCTGTGAGGGCGTGACCATCGAAGACGACGTCTTCATCGGGCATAACGTCACTTTCATCAACGACATGTACCCGCGATCGACCGCCGAGGGCGGCGGGCTCCAGACGGAGGCCGACTGGAAGGTCGTCCCAACCTTCATCAGGAAAGGGGCCTCGGTCGGCTCGAGCGCCACGATCCTGGCCGGCGTGACGGTCGGCGAAGGCGCCATCGTCGGGGCCGGGGCCGTCGTCACCAAGGACGTTCCCCCCGGGACGATCGTGGCGGGCAACCCCGCAAAGGTCTTGCGGAAAATCGAGGAAAAGTAGATACTATTGGAACTTTCAAAGGACCATAAGGGTTGAAGCGATGCTGAAGGAAAAGGAGACCGTTCTCCGCAGGTTCCTCCTCTTCGTCGATAGCGTCGTCATATCCCTGGCTTTCTTCCTCGCTTTTTTGTTAAAAGGCATGCTCCATGATTCCAGCGAGCCGTTAAAAAGATATGCCATCACTCTCCTAATAGCCATTCCCCTATGGTGCCTGACGCTCTACGCGAACGGTATTTATTTGTCGATGAGAACGCGTTCTTATCTCGAAATCCTCTGGGCCATCATCAAATCCGCGGTGCTGACGTTCCTGGCCACGGCGACGGCTATCTATTTCCTCAAGCATTCCCAGACAAGCCGCCTTTTCTTCTTACTCTTCGCCGGATTCAGCTTCGGGTTCATCCTTCTCGAGAAAACGGCCTTGTTCATGAGCACTCACTACGTCCGCCGCCAGGGTCTTAATGCGCGGAGAATCCTCGTCGTCGGTACAGGGAAGAGGGCCCAGGAGTTCGTTAAGAAGGCCGACGGCCACCCCGAGTGGGGCTTTGAAATTCTGGGAGCCATCGACGACGAACCGGGACGCGGCGTCCACCAGGTGGACCGGTTGGAGGTCATCGGCAGTCTCGACGACATCCCCCGGATTTTCCACAAGGACGCCGTGGACGAGGTCGTCTTCGTCGTGCCCAGGTCCCGACTGAACTCTCTTCAGGACGCGATCCACAAGTGTGAGACCGAGGGTGTCGTGGTGACTATCGCCGTCGATCTCTTCGATACGCTGCTGGCCAAGTCATCGGTAACGGAGCTTGACGGCCTGCCCCTCCTCCACTTCAAAACGACCCATGCAAGGGAATGGGAGCTTCTTGTCAAGCGGTTATTCGATTTCGCGGCCTCGGGACTTGGGATTTTGATCTTGTCGCCATTTTTTCTTGTCACCGCTATCCTCATCAAGGCAACATCGAAGGGGCCGGTGTTCTTCAAGCAAGACCGGCTGGGTCTCTCCGGCCGGAAGTTCACTCTCTACAAGTTCCGGACGATGCGCGTGGGGGCCCATGACATCCTGTCCGGTGTCGCCGACCTCAACGACATGACCACTCCGGAATTCCGGGAGAAGAAGACACGTTGGATCACCCCGATCGGGCGTTTGCTGAGAAAATTCAGCCTGGACGAGCTGCCTCAGCTGTTCAACGTATTCGTCGGCCATATGAGCATCGTCGGCCCGCGTCCGACGGTCCCCGACGAAGTCGAAAAGTACAAAACCTGGCAGCGGCGACGGTTTTCGATGAAGCCGGGGATTACCTGCTTGTGGCAAGTCAGCGGCCGGAACAACATCGCTTTCGAGGACTGGATGAAGCTCGACCTCGAGTATCTGGATAACTGGTCGCTCTGGTTAGACACCAAGATTTTGCTAAAAACGGTGCCCGTGGTTCTTTTCGGCATCGGCGCTTATTAGGGCGCCGATTTGCTTCCGGGCTCGCGCTAGCGGCAGAGCGGTTATAAGGAATAGCATTAGATGAACAGAAAATATTTTTTATTACTGACAGGCTTGGCAGTTTTATCTTGGGTCTTTTTTACGCCAACCAATGCTTTCGGCCAAGGGAATACGTGGGCCGGCGAAAGTCTCGCCCAAATGGTCGAAGCAGCCAAATGGCGATTGGGTATTCTAAGAGTTAACGCCGCCTTCGAGCTTAACAACGCCGGCTATGACTCCGATATCTATTATGGCTACCTCGCCGAACCCATCCACGATTCCACTTTCTCGGCCGGCACTCCGGTCCAGCTGCTCCTCCCTGTAAGCAAAAAGATCGTCTTGGACCTCTTTGACAACCCGCAATACGTATTCTACCTCGACGCCAAGAACCAACGGGGCTGGAACAACCTATTCCGAGGCCAAGTCCACTTCGCCTTCGACAGGCTCTACATTCAGGCAGGCGGGGGCTTGTCGAACATCCGCCAGCGCCTGAGCCCAGAGCTCAACGTCAACATCCGGCAGAAGGAGGACAGCCTCAATGGCACCATCCTTTGGCAGGCCTCGCGGGTAATGTCGCTCGCCTTGCTCTACGGGGCGAGTCAGTACGACTACGGGGACGCCGAGTTCGGCGGGACGCGCCTCGCCGAAATCCTCAACAGGAAAGAGAACTATTTCGATTTCGTCACCTACTTCCAGCCGAACTCCAGAGTCCGGTTTTTCTTGGACGGGCAATACGGCACGTACGTTTTTACAGAGGAAACGTCAAGCCTCAGGGACACGCGGAGCTACGGGGCGTTTGGTGGCCTCGAATTTATCCCCAGGACGGGAGAAACAAGGCGAGTAGCGGGAGTGCAGGGAAGCATAAGCCTGGGATACAAGCGTTTCGACATGATCGACCCTCGATTCGTCGATGCGTCGGGCTTCGTCGGGGCGGTCAACGTCTCCGCCGGGCTGCTCGCAAGAACAACGGGTCGGGCCTTCTTCTCCAGAGATTTCCAATTTTCGGCTTACTCCAACGCCGCCTATTACACCTCGACGGCCTACGGGGGGGGAATTACGTGGCTTCTCTCAAGAAGGACATCCATTGCGTATGATATTTCTTTTGATAGGAGTTCATACCCCGACGACACGATGGGCGGCGGCCCTCCCCAGAACATCAACTACCGTTATACGACGCACCTGTTCAGCCTGAACTTAAGGCTTGCCAGAAATCTAGGAATAATGGTCTTCGGGACTATCGGTAGGAGGATAATGAACGAGACCGGCCTGGCCAGGAACCGCAATTTCTTCGGTTTCAATTTAATATATGGCGTTACGGCAGGGCAGATATCGACTCCTTTACGAGGATTAGCCCGCTAATTCGCCATTCTCTCCTTGGATTGTTCGACTAAATAGATATATAATATCGAAAACAATCGATGAAATGCGCTTTCAATAAGAAAGGGTAGCTCATGAGAATTCCGCGGGTGAGAATACTAATTATTGCAACGTTTCTTCTCGGATTTATTGTCGTTTCGCCCATTACGGCATTACAAGAAATGCAGCCGCTTTCGGTCAATGAATATAAAATCGGAGCGAAAGATCTCCTGGAGATCACGGTCTTCAACCTCCCCGAGCTTAATCAGACGGTCCGCGTCTCCGAAGACGGCTCGGTCACATTCTCTCTGCTCGGAAAGGTCGAAGTTGCAGGGCTGACGGCGCAAGAGCTCGAAAAAAAGCTGGCTTCGCTGCTCGACCAGCAATACACGAAGAATGCCCGGGTGACGGTCTTTATCAGGGAATTTCAGAAGGTCGCGATCATCGGCGCTGTCGCGAGGCCCGGGATGTATGAGCTAGTAGGTCCGACAACTCTTCTGCAAGCCATCGCCCAGGCAGGAGGATTGACGGCCCAGGCCATGAACGAGCTTTTTGTCTATCGGTATGGGAAAGACGGCAAGCAAACCCGAATCGTGGTCAAGCTCGAAGAGTTGATGATCAATGGCAATCAGGAGCTTAATATCGAGCTCCAGCCGAAAGACGTGGTCAACATACCGGTTGACCAAATGCAGAACGTCTTTGTTTACGGAGAGGTCAGGACACCTGGGGCTGTCCCGTACTTGAACTCGAAGAGAATCACCCTGCTCCAAGCTATTGCCCAAGCTGGAGGCACGACCGAATGGGCCAAGAAATCCGGCGTGATTATCAAGAGGAAAGACAAGAAAACCGGAAAAGAGATGAAGATCCCGATAAACCTGAAAAGAATGATCAGCGGTAAGATCGCCGATATCGTCCTCGAGGAGGGCGATGTCGTCATCGTCCCGTGAGCCCGAGCACGGTCACAAGGAAAGAATCCATGACTGAAATCATTACCGAGCCCAGAAGCGGGCTCCTTGCCCAAGCTCAGCACCATTGGCATATCGTCCTTAAGTGGAAGTGGACGGTCATTTTTTTCTTCGTCGTTGTCGTATCTATGGTAACCATATACTCTTTTATCGTACCACCCGTCTTCACGGCCAGCGGAAGTGTCTGGATCGAGGGCGAAGCAAAAATCCTTCCTTTCGAAGACGTCCAGCAGTTCAATCCCGAAAACAATCTTCAAAGCCACGCACGGCTGCTACAAAGCCGGACTCTCGCTGTCGACACCATCAATAAACTCAAACTCGATGAAAATCCGGATTTCGCCGGGAAACCGTCCAAGTGGAGCAAGGCTTTAGACCCTGTAGACCCAATATTCCGAGAGCGCCTAGTCCAAAACTTCCTTAAGAATATCTCTGTTTCGCAAGTTGAGCGCACCCAGCTCGTGGACGTGAAATTCAGCAACCGCAACCCCAAACTGGCCGCCGAGATATTAAACGCCCTTTTCGATGGCTATATCGACATGATCGTCCGGAAGAGGTATTCAGCGTCAGAGCAAGCCACCGAATTCCTGAACACGCAAATCGCGGAACTTCGGGCTCAGATCGGGGAGAAAGAAAAAGAGCTTAACCAGTACGGCTCCGAGAAAGACATCCTTCCCCTTTCCGCCTCGGAAGCTCCGACCGTTTCCAGGATCAGCGAGGTCAACAGCGCCCTGACGGCCGCGACGCTCGACAAGATCAACAAGATTAACTATTACAACCAGCTCAAAGCGGCCCCCCTAGGGGAAATTCCAGACGCTCCGGAAAATAGTCTCATCCAGCGCCTGCGGGAGCAGTACATCACCCTCAGCAGTCAATATGCAAACAGGTTGGCCACGGTCAGGCCGGAATACCCGGAGATGCAACGGTTAAAATCGGAACTCGACGCAGCCACGGAAGCCCTCCGGAACGAAACCCAGAACCTCATTCGGAACGCTTACATCGATTATCAAGCCGCCTTGAGGAAGGAGCAGTCTCTCCAGACGCTCCTCAATGATGAAAAAAGCGAGGCCTATAAGACCAACAGCAATTCGGTCCTCTATAACAGCCAGAGGATCGAGCTCGAGAATAAGAAATCGCTTCTCGAATCGCTCTCGAAGCGGCAGAGCGAAACCGATGTCTCCTCACGGCTCAAAGGTTTGGAAGCCCTCAATGTCTGGATCGTCGACAAAGCGGACTATCCGCTCAAGCCAGCATTTCCGAACAAGCGGGGGAACATCCTCATGGGATTTCTTTTTGGGCTGGCCGGAGGAGTTGGGCTAGCCCTGGGCATAGAATACCTGAACCAAACAGTCAAAACTTCTAAAGATGTGACGGCTTCTATCGGTGTCCCTACGCTTGGATCAATCCCTGCTTTCGAAGCAGAAGCCAGGCCAAAGGGGCCGAAGGGGGAGTTCTCCAAACTCAGGTCCATGTTGTGGGGAAAAAGCAAAGAAAGGGAGGGCAAGGCTCCGAGGAAGAAGCGGGAGAAATCGGTCGGCTTTATGGAAGCACGCATAATGCCGGTCGAGCAAAACAACCACCTGCCCCAAAACCTGAAAATCGAGCTCATCGCCTCGCGCGAACCCCAATCGATCCAAGCCGAGAGCTATCGCTCGATCCGGACGACCCTGCTCGTTTCCTCGCCGCCCGGCAGGATCAAAACGATCCTGTTCACGAGCCCCCTGGCCAAAGAAGGAAAATCCTCGACCGTATCCAACATGGGTATCGCGTTGGCGGAAGCCAACAAACGGGTGGTTATCGTCGATTCCGACCTGCGCAAACCGAAGCAGGCCAGGATTTTCGGTGCTCATAGCATCAGCGGGCCGGGCTTGAGCAGGTATTTGAGCTCCCATATCGAGCCGGCGGATATCGTCAAACCGACAAACGTCCCTAACCTTCAGCTCATCACCAGCGGACCGTTGCCCGCCAACCCGATCGAGCTCCTGACGTCGGAGAAAATGGACACTCTCGTCGCGTATCTCAAACGGAGCTTCGATTTCGTCCTGTTTGACACTCCCCCCATCCTGGCGGTTTCCGACGCCCTGGCTCTGGGACCGATGGCCGACGCGATCATTCTGGTCGCGCGTGGGGGGCAGACGCCCATACCTGCACTCAAGCAGGCTAAGCAGAAGCTCGACGCCCACAAACTGAAGTGTTTAGGGGTCATCCTCAACGGCGTCGATCTCCTCGAGCAGGACGGCTATTACGCCAAGCAGTATTACCATTATTCCAAGCCTGAATAGGGGCGTATTCTCTGCCCGAATCCACGTCCCGGATGAAGGAGGCCACATGAAACAGCCCCGGAGAATCGCCGCGCGCTCTTTCACGTTTGCTCTCATAGCCACTCTCGCCACGCTCACACTCCTCTCCCCTGCCTGCTCCAAGAAGCCGGCCGCGCCTCTCGCGCCGCCCGCGGAGTTGGCCAAGGCCACGCGCGTCGACACCAACGGCTGGATAAACGTGCATCTCGAGGGCACGCCGCGCGAGATCGGTTTCCAGCACGGCTGGCTCCTGGCCCCTGAGATCGACGACCTGATGAGAGCCCTATCCCATTTCCTCAAGGGTTCAACAAAGCGCGACTGGGCCTTCTTCCGGGCCGCGGCCGAGCGCATGTTCTGGCCCAAGCTCGAGACGGAATATCAGGAAGAGATCGCGGGCATCGCCGCGGGGATGCGCGCCCGGATGCCGCGCTCCAAATACGACCGAATCGACATCACCGTGCTCAACGGCTGGATCGAGCTCGCCTGGTACTACGTTCCCTACCTCGACGAGATGGCCCGCAAGGGCGCCAGCGACAACAAGGCCCCGGGCTACTGCAGCGCCTTCATCGCCACGGGGAACTACACAGAAGACAAGAAGATCGTCGTCGGCCACAACAACTGGGTCGATTACATCATCGGGGCGCGTTGGAACGTCATCGCCGACATCGTCCCGGCGGCGGGACAGCGCATCCTGATGGACTGCATGCCGGGGGCCATCCACAGCGGCGACGACTTCGTCATGAACGGCGCAGGCCTCGTCTACACGGAGACGACCATAGGCACGTTCAAGGGCTTCCGCGAGGAGGGCACGCCCGAATTCATGCGGGCAAGGAAGGCCGCCCAGTATGCGGTGTCGATCGATGACTTCGTCCGCATCATGAGCGAGGACAACAACGGCGCTTACGCCAACGACTGGCTCGTCGGCGATACGAAGACGAACGAGATCGCCAAGTTTGAGCTGGGGCTCAAGAACCAGCGGCTATGGCGGACGACGGACGGCTACTTCATCGGCTCGAACTTCCCGGGAGACGAGAAGCTCATCGCCGAGGAGACGACGTTCGACGCGGCGAACAAGACGCAGTCTGTGCTCGTAAGGAAGGCGCGCTGGGAGCAACTGATGGAGGAATACAAGGGCTATCTCGACGTCGAGGACGGGAAGTTGTTCGAAGCGGACCACGTTGATATGGCGACCGGGAAGACGGCGTCGAACAGCAACGTCCTGTGCGGCCACGTCGACGAGGACCCCAAGGGGACGCCCGAGTTCAGCTGGGCGCCGTTCTCTCCGGCCGGGTCGGTGCAGGGCAAAGTGACGTCGAGCGCGCTCATCGTAGAGATGAAGATGTGGGCGCATATGGGCCATCCGTGCGGCCGCGACTTCGTGGCTGCGGATTTCCTGGCCGCGCACCCGGAATACAAGTGGCAGGCGCCGTTTTTAAAGGATTTGAAGGCTTATCCGTGGACGCTATTTCAGGCTAAGAATTAATGGGGTCGGACCACAGCAACTCTAATAATATCTATAACTTAAACTAGTTTTAGGGGCCTTTTAGGCCTGCACATTCAACTTCGAAGCGCAACGACTCGGGTAAAGACTTCTTGAGGCGTTTTGTACTTCAAGCATTTCCTCGGCCGGTTGTTGATCCGGGATTCGACCTCGGCGACCTCTTCCTCAGAGATGTTACGGAAGTCGGTG
>JBGOYY010000027.1:0-35022 GCA_041479905.1 Candidatus Aminicenantia bacterium | reverse complement strand
TTAGTAGGACGTCACGAAACTCATTTTTAAACCAAGCTGGGAAGGAACGATTTCACATAGCGGATTTTATCCTCGTAGCCCAGTCGGTGAGCGGTGAGGGCGACAAGCAACACGGTCATATGGGCGATCGTACAGTGATTTTTCGTCGCCGCTAAGCCGATCACCGTGGGTCGCTGCATTGAGATCGCGAGAAGGCGGGAAAAGATCCGCTCTACCGATGTCCTCTGATTATAGATAAGTTTGAATCGCCTTGTTCCGTAAGCGATCTGATCACGAACGCTGGGGCTTAGGCGGATGAGATAGTTACAGCCCTTGTGGTTAATGAACTTTGGATGGGCAGCCGGGCAGAGAAGATATTGCCCCCGATACTTCTTCCCCCAGTGAAGAGGGCAAGCGTATTGGATATAGGTTCTCCCCTTTACGGTCATCTTTCCCCTTCTGTGCATTTCCAGGAGGCCGGGACAGAAGACGATCCCTCTCTTGATGGTGAAGGAAGTTGGGGGAGCATATCGGCGGTTTCGGGGAATAATAGGCTCAGCTTTCATCTCGATAAAGATATAGGACAGGATCTCTTCGGTATCGTAGTTGGCATCCCCGATGACACATTCTGCGGAGAGGGGGAGAGATTCTTGAGCCTCCCTGAGAAGCGGAACGGCCTGTCTTTTTTCGTCATGGTTTGCCGGAAGAGTCTTCTCATGAAGAGGAAGTTCCGAGACCACGTCATTCAAAATATGATTTCTATATCCCCAAAACCAAGCGATCTTCGTTTGAAACGCTTGAGGGTAATGGATGAGAACGCCCAGCCTGGCGTCGGGGTCGCCCGGAAGTTGGCGCGTCTTATCGAACCGGTTTTGAGCCGAGGCTTTGAAGTTATTTTCCTTGACGTTAGCCTTGATCGAACAGGAGTCCAAGGCCAGGTGCTTTCCCGTGATCACACCTTCCCCGATGAGACGGCGCACGAGAGTGAGGCGAACGGCTTGAAGATCGGCATGAGATAAAGTTCTCAGGAATTGGGAGAACCGCTCTTTGGAGGGAGCTGGCCGGCCCGGGTGAAAACCAAGGACCTCGGCCATGACAGGGTTGTTCTCAAGTTCAAAGACAAGGTCGGTTAACGATGGAAGACCTCGAAGGTTCTTATAGATCAGAGCTCGCAGAATGGCGTCCCTGGAAAAAGGAGGGCGCCCCGTCGCCTTCGGAGGATCCGGGAGCGGGGGCAGGTTTTCAAAGAGCTTTTCATAACGGGCTCTCGGAGGCAGGTCTTCGGCCTTGAAAAGAGAAACATTTTTCATGGGCCCCTCGAGTTTCGTGACGGTCGGTGATAATCGGCCGTATCGAGGGTATCAGAAAGGCGGAGGTTAGGAGAACTAACGTATTCATTTCAAAAGATGATGAAGTGGATAAAAATGGGGTTGTCACGAAAGTCGTTGTTACTAACTGGCCGGTTTATTGGCTCCAAAAGGCACCAAAAACGCGCTCACAAGCCGGAAAATACCCCTTTATGTTGTTGATATAAAGTGAGTTAGCAGTGGTTAGGAAAAGCGAGGGTTTAGCTCTCGTAAGTTATACATATATAATGATTTAGAGTTTCGTGACGACCACCAGAATTAGGCGGGTTTAGGCAATTAAGGCTCTTCTCAATCGTACGTGGGAAGCATGGAATAAGGGAGACTTTGAGGCGTGGAAGCAAGTGAATTAAATGAAGTGCCCCTGGCCTGACTCGAACAGGCGACCTCCGGATTAGGAATCCGCTGCTCTATCCAACTGAGCTACAGGGGCCCTCGGCGGAATGGACCTTACTATAGCCGAATCGTTCCTGGTTTTCAATTTTCGGAGGGAGCTCCTGTCAGGTCAACCTGCCAAGAGGGCCCGCTGTTTCGTTCAGCGTTTCCGTTTCGCCTTTTTCCTCTGGCACTTGGGGCAGAAATGGCTCGACCGTCCGCCGATGCGCGTCATCCGGACCGGCGTACCGCACGTAACGCACGACTCCCCTTTCCGGTCGTAGACCTTGTGGAAGAACTGGAAGTGCCCGGCCTTCCCCTCCGCGTCGCGGTAATCCTGGAGGGTGGAGCCTTTTTCGGCGATGGCCAGCGTGAGGATCTTCTTCATGGAGTCGTAAAGCCGCTCGACCGCTTTTTTCCCGAGTGACGAGGCCGGGGTCTCCGGATGGATCCGGGCGTCGAAAAGCATCTCGTCGGCGTAGATGTTGCCGATGCCGGCGATCGCCGTCTGGTTGAGGAGGAGGCTCTTGATCCGGCCTTTTCTTCGCGCGATGAGAGCGGCGAATTCCGCGTGTCCGATGTCGAGCGGCTCAGGCCCCAGGCAGGCGAGCTCCGTGCACGCCGCCATCGGGTCGCCTTCCAGGCAGAGCAAGAACCCGAATTTTCTGACGTCGCGGAACCTGAGCTCGTTTTTTCCGTCCTCGAAACGCATGACCAGCCGCGTATACTTGTCGCGCGGCTCCGCCGCCCCCGCGATTAAGAACTGCCCGGTCATCTTCAGATGAAAGACGAGCGTCCGGCCGCTTTCGCACGCGATAAGGAGCATCTTGCCCCGCCGCCTCACCGCGAGGACGCGCCGTCCCTTCAGGCCCTCGAGGCCCTTCCGCCCGCCTCTCCGGAGCAATGGCCGGTAGAGAAGCTCGACCGCCGCGATAACGCGGTCACGGACCGCCGGTTCGAGCGTCCGGGCGATCGTTTCGACTTCGGGCAGTTCGGGCATGCGACCATTATACCCCAGGGCTGAGGGTATCGTCGGAGGGAGCATAAAGCGGGGATTCGGCTTTTGCCAATCAAACATAGTGGAGAATCCCCGCAGCGGACGGAGACGATGCCCGAGGCACCTCTTGATTTACCGCCGCGATTCGACTAATATGCTCTCTTATGAAAATCAAGGGCATCGTCGTCATGATCCTCGGGTGGGCCGTCCCGGGTCTGGGCCACGCGGTCCAGAAAAAGTACCTCAGGGCCGTCCTCTTCTTCATCTCCGTCTTCGCCATGACCGGCCTCGGGCTGGCCATGGGCGGCCGCGTGTACCCATTCCAGACCGACAACCCCCTGACCATCCTGGCCTTCTTCGCCGACCTCGGCAACGGCCTCTTCTACGGCCTATCGCGTTTCATCGGCTTGGGCGGGGGCGAGCTCGAGCGGGCCACGTTCGAGTTCGGGACCGCCTACATCGCCGGGGCCGGGCTGCTCAATTTCCTCATCGCCCTGGACGCCTACGACATCGGTGCGGGGAAGAAGTCATGATCTTCGAAAGCCACCTTTTGTCGATGGTCGTCTACGCTTTTTTCGTATCGCTCGTCCTAGCCCTCATCCGCCGCTCGGACAAGAAGGCCCGCATCCGCTACGGCCTGACTCTTTTCGCTATCATGACGGCCGGCGCCCTGGCCTTCGGCTGGTTCATGTTCCTGTTCATCAAACGATAATCGTCCGGTTCCCGGCCTCGGGAAGCGGGGGCGCCAAGACATGATCGAGCTCTTTCACATCTGGAAACAATACCAGAAGCCGTACTGGGCCCTCAACGACGTTTCCCTCCAGATCAAGGACGGCGACTTCTACTTCATCACCGGCCCGAGCGGGTCGGGCAAAACGACCCTCCTCAAGACCATCTTCCGGGAGACCCTGCCGACCGAGGGGCAGATCCTCATCAACGGCGTCAACATCCTCAAGATCCACGATTCCCGCATCTACACCCTGCGGCGTCGCATGGGCATCGTCTTCCAGGACTTCCGGCTGATGTTCCACCGGACGGTCTTCGAGAACGTGGCCATCCCGCTCCAGGTGATCGGCGTCGCCCGCAAGGAGATCCGCCGCCGCGTCTTCAACACGCTCCAGAAGGTCAACCTCCACCAGAAGATGTGGGAGCTCCCCTCGCGCCTGTCCTACGGCGAACAGCAGCGGGTGGCCATCGCCCGGGCCGTCGTCAACAATCCCGAGATCATCCTGGCCGACGAGCCGACCGGCAACCTCGACCCCGAGCTCGCCTTCGAGATCATCAGCCTGTTCAAGGACATCAACCGGCAGGGCGCGACCGTCGTCATCGGCAGTCACGACCGAGAGCTCATCCGCCACTTCGGGGACAACATCCTCTTCCTCCAGAAGGGCAAGATCGTCGGGAAGGAAGGGCATTCATGATCGAGAAGGTCAAGTTCTTCCTGAGCCTCACGGGGAACAACCTCTGGCAGTTCCGGACGCGGAATATCTTCAGCGTGACCATCATCTGCCTGTCCTTCCTCACCGTCGGCATCTTCATGTCGCTCTCCAACAACCTCCGGGCCACGGCCCGGGACCTCGCAAGCAACATGACCGTGGCCTTCTACCTCGACAGGGGCATGCCCACCGCCGACGCCGACGCCCTGCGCCGGGAGGTCGGCAAGCCCGCCTTCGTCGAGAGCGTCAAGATGGTGACGCCGGAGGAAGCCCTGGAGAAGTTCCGCCGGAGCTTCCCGGAGCTCGCCGACATCGTGACCGGCCTCAAGGCCAACCCCTTCCCCGCTTCGATCGAACTGAGGGTGAACAGCAAGGCCTCCGCTTCGGGAGAGGTCGTCGCCTTCGTCGATTCGATGAAAACACGTCCCGGCGTCACCGACGTCCAGTTCAACCAGGACTGGGTGGAAAAGATGCAGAGCTTCAGCCGGCTGGCCGGGGCCATCGGGGCTTTCATGGGCGGGATCCTCCTCCTGACGTCCTTCTTCATCATCTCCAACGTCGTCAAGCTCAACGTCTTCGCCCGGAAGAACGAGATCGAGATCCTGCGCCTCGTCGGCTCGACCAATCTCTTCATCCGCATCCCCTTCTGGCTCGAGGGGATCGTCCTGGGACTTCTCGGGAGCCTGCTTTCACTCGGGCTCCTGTTCGTCGTCATCAACCTCTTTCCCATTTACTTGGGCTCGTCGCTCGGCGCCCTCCAGGAGCTCTTGAGATTCCGCTACCCCGATCTGACCCAGGCCGCCGGCCTCCTTCTCGGCGGGGCGGCCACGGGCTTCGTCGGCAGCGCCACCTCCGTCTCCAAGTTCCTGAAGGTATAAGAAGGTTTGACCCCTTCTTGTTTGACACTCCGGAGGGATTGACCTAAAATCAGGGCAAATGGCGTCGTTGGGGCAGGAACTCAGGGAAGAGCGCGAAGCGCGCCACATCTCCATCGGGGAGATCGCTTCGGCCACGAAGATCGTCGCCCGCTACCTCGAGGCCCTTGAGGCCGACCACCTGGATATCATGCCCGGCGAATTCTTCATCAAGGGGATCATCCGCACCTATGCCCGGGCCATCGGCCTCGACGGAGAGATCGTCCTAGCTAGGTACAAGGCGGCCGGCCTCATCGGGGAACCCGAGCACAAGCGGCATCTTCTCTCAAGGTCCGAACCGGCGGAACCCGCGGAGCAGCCCGTTCCCAAAGCCCCGCTTGAACCTCCGCCGCCCCCGGTCCAGAAGCCGGCGCCCGAGCCGGCGCAAGGACCTGTCCCGAAGCTCTCTCCGGAACTGCCTATCCAGCCCGCCCCGAAGCCCGGCCCCACCCCTGACCCGGCCGAGCGCCTCATCGTGAAAGCCGCTCCGGAAGCGCCGCGGCCTTCTCGCCTGAAACTCGCCCTGGGAACAGTGTTGCGCACCCGCAGCGTCGTCTGGGCGGCGCTGGGGATTCTCGTCGTCCTGGCCGTCATCTTTTTTATCGTCCTTCCGATGCTCCGACGCCCCCCCCGGGCCTCTGTCCAGGCCACGACTCAGGCGCCCGCCGCCTCCGCCCAGCCCATCTCTCCCCCCGTCCAGGAACCCATGCCCGAGCCGCCGCCCGTCGTCGAGGCCGCGTGGAAGGGCGTCACGATCGAGATCACGTTCGAGGCCGAGACCTGGATCCAGATCTACGCCGACGGCGTCCTCAAGGTCAACGGCCTCTTCCCCCCGGGCACCACGGCCAAGGCCCAGGCGGACCAACGGATCCTCATCCACACCGGCAACGCCGGGGGATTCGGCTTTCTCCTGAACGGGAAGCCGGCCAAGCTCCTCGGCCGTTCCGGGCAGGTCCTCTCCGACATCACGATCACGCCCGATAACTTCAAGGATTTCCTCGAGGCCGAAACGCCCGGCCGGCCGGCCGGCTGAGTTTTCGCCTCATGCCCCCGAGCCCGTGAACCCATGCCCACCGACCAGGCGGAAGCGATCGTCCTGCGGACGATGAACGTCGGCGACCAGGATAAGATCGCCGTCTTCTTCTCCCGGGACAAGGGCATCCTCCGGGGTGTGGCCAAGGGGGCCCGGAAATTCGGCAACCGCTTCGGGAGCAGCCTGGAGCCCATGTCCGTCGTCCGGGTGTTCTACTACGAAAAAGAGCGGCGCGACCTGGTCACGGTTTCCGGCTGCGATCTCGTCGAGTCGTTCTTCGAGATCCAGGCGCAGCCGGAGACGGCGTTCCTGCTGACCTACTTCGCCGAGCTCGTCGAGGAATTCGCCCCGGCCCGGGCCCGGGAGGAGGTCCTTTACCGGCTCCTTCTTTCCGTCCTCCGCTGTCTCAAGGAGGGCGGCGACCGGGCCTTCGCGGCCGCCTATTTCGAAGCCTGGTTTCTCCAATGGAACGGCCTCCTCCCCGACCTCTCCGCCTGCCGGAAATGCCGAAAACCCCTCGTCCCCGGCTGGCTCGCCCCCAAAAGGGACGGGGCCTACTGCACGGATTGCGCCTCTTTAAAAAAAGAAGAGGTCCCGGTCGAAACGCAGGCCTTTCTCCGCTGGACCAAAAAGAACCCGCCGCCGGGAGCGTGCGTCCAGCCGTTCGCGCCGGACGAGATCGCCAAGATCCGCAAGACGCTCCAAGCCATGATCGTCTATCACATGGAGCGGGAACCGCGGACGCTCAATTTCCTGAAGATGAAATAACTTGGCTGAACGCGTTGAATTCCCGCAACCCTTCCTGTATCATAATCGTTTGATAGAACATAGTTTAACATCAGAGAGAGTTGTCTTATCCAAATGAGGAGGCTCCATTGAAAAAAGCCGCGCTGATTCTGATTATTCTCGTACTCGCGGTATCCTCGCCGGCTCAGCAAAGAACGGGGACGATCTACGGCAGGATCGTCGACACCCAGGGCAAGCCTCTTCCCGGCGTCGCCGTGACCCTCTCGGGCCCCCTGACCGCCAGCATGAGGACGGTCTCGAACGGATCGGGCATCTTCCGGTTCCTAGCCATCTATCCGGGCCGGGACTACAGCGTCAAGGCCGAGCTGGTCGACTTCAAGACCGTGAACCGGGCCAACGTCATCGTCACGATCGGCGCGAACGCCGCTATCGACCTGACCCTCGAGGCCGGCAAACTCGAGGAGCAGGTCACTTCGAAAGCGGTCACGCCCATCGTCGACGTCCGGAAGATGACGGCGGGGTTGAGCTTCGGCAGGGACGAACTTCAGACGCTGCCCACGGCCCGCAACCCCTGGGCCATCCTTCAGCTCGTCCCGGCCGTCATGCTCGACCTCGAAAACGTCGGCGGCAATGAATCCGCCCAGCAGGCCGAGTTCGTGTCCAAAGGCGACAGCGGGAACGGCGCCAACAACATCTTGACGCTCGACGGCATCGATGTCACCGATCCGCTGGACCTGGGCAGCTCGGCCATCCCCTACGACTTCGACACGTTCGAGGAGCTGAGCGTCACCACCGGCGGCGCGGCCGATGTGACCATGCAGACGGGCGGCATCGCCCTGAACATGGTCACTCGCCGGGGAGGCAACAGGGTGAGCGCGACAGCCCGGTTCTACCTGACCGACCGCTCCTTCCAAAGCAGCAACCTGACCACCGCCCTCCGGTCGCGGGGCGTCAGCGACACCAACAGGATCGAGCAGATCAAGGACTTCGGCGCCAGCGCCGGCGGCCCCATCGTCAAGGACAGGCTCTGGTGGTGGGGCGCCTACGGCGTCCAGGACATCTTCACCTACACGATCTACAACACCCGAGACCAGTCGCTCCTCGCCAACTACAACTTCAAGCTCAACGCCCAGCCGTTCTCCGGCAACCGGTTCGAGGCTTTGGTCACCTCGGGCGCGAAGGAACAATTCGGACAGAACGCTTCCCTGACCAAGCCGGAAGGCGACCACCTGACCGGCAAGTCCCGCTGGGGCAGCCCGATCGTCAAACTCCAGGACGAACAGGTCATCGGCAGCAACTTCATCCTGTCCCTGAAATACTCCTTCAACGATGCTGGGTCCGCCACCCGGCCGATGGTCGACGAGAACGTGTCGAATCCCGTGACCTGGGACGTCGGGAACGCGACCTACGTCCCCTTCAGCTCGGCCTACGGCAGGTCCTGGGACTGGTCCTCCGTGAGCCGGCCCAGGAAAAACGTCCAGCTCACGACCACGTATTTCCGCGATTCCCTCCTCGGCGTGTCCCACGAGTTCAAGGCCGGCCTCGAGTTTTCCGACAAAAAGTCGGACACCCGATCGGGCTACGCGCAGAATTACGATGTCCTCCGCAACTTCGTCGACCCGCTCATCGACTTGGGCGAGGGTCTGGTCGTCCCTCCCGCAGCCTGGCAGCTTATCCGGTTCGGCCGTGAGAGCCGCAACTTCTCCCTGATCAAGCAAACCTCCGCCTACCTCCAGGATACCCTCTCCAAGGGACGATTCACCCTGCAGTTGGGCTTACGCTACGACCAGCAGGCTCCCTCGACGGGCGCTTACACCCTGGAAACGGTCAAGGGGCTGAACGCCGCCTGGTCAAACGTCTTCGACTCCGGCGTAATGAGCGTCCTGGCCGCTGACTGCCCTCCGCTCTCGGTCAGGGCCATCAACTCGAAGTATCGCTGGAACACGTGGTCGCCCCGGATCGGACTGAGCTGGGACATCTCGGGCGACGGAAAGAACGTCGCCAAGCTCTCCTACTCCGAGTACGGCGATGTCATGCCCGTCGGCGCGTACACGCCTCAGCCCCTCGGCCTCGGCGGCGGCATGGGCTTCTGGTGGAATGACGCGGATGCCAATAACAAGGTCGCGCTCAACGAGATCTTCTGGCAGTATTCCTCCGGGCACGCCGAGACACCCTATCAGCTCTACGCCCTCTACAACACCGAGACCGGGAATCTGACCGATGCCGCGGTGGCCGCGCTCGTGGGGGGCTTCACGAGCGACGCCTACCTTGCGGGCAACTACTGGGACTTCGACTGGGCCAACCCCACGGCCGTCAACTACGACAACCTGACGACCTTTTTCCGCAGCGACATCGACCCCGAGGCGAAGAACGTCAAGTCTTCGCCCCGGACGCGCGAGGTCATGCTCTTTCTCGAGCGGGAACTCCGCCCCGACCTGGCCCTCTCCGTCAACACCACCTACCGGCGCTACGACAACTTCGACTGGGCCAAGCCCTTCTATCCGGCCAACATCTATCCCGCAACGCCGGACCTGGTCATCGACAACACACAGACGTGGTACGCAACCGCCGGGACGATCCCCGCGACCGTGACGATCGGCGAGGTGACCTACGACATGGGGGACGCCGCCGGCAAACCCTGGTACCTTCCCAGCGCCAGCTTCCCGGGCGCGACCCCCTACCGGATGATCGACAAGAGCAACGCTTACAGGACTTACTTCGGCCTCGACCTCGTCCTCACCAAGAGACTGTCGAACCGCTGGTTCCTGAACGCCTCGGTCACGCTCCAGGACCAGCGCGTCCACTGGAACGGTTCCTACATCGACCCGACGAACAAGTGGGCCCTGGACGGCAAGCCCTTCGGGAACCTGGGCGGCGGCGCGGGCGGCAAGACGTCCGTCCAGATGTACACCCGCTGGATGGCCAAGGTCAGCGCCCTTTACCAGCTGCCCTTGGGCTTAGACGTCTCGGGGACGCTCATCGCGCGCGAGGGCTGGAAGATCCCGACCTACGTCACCCTCGCCTACTCCGGCAACGACGCCTGGCCGGGCCTCTATAAATCGAACACGATCTTCCTCCAGACCGCGACGAAGGCCAGCCTGCCGACGTTCTACAACCTGACCTTCCGGATCGAGAAGAAAATCGCCATCGGCACCGGCAAGATGTACGTCATGGCCGACGTCTTCAACGTCTTAAATTCGGCCATCGTCAACCGGGCCTATGACGCTTATTTAGGGACGTACTACGTTGACACGGGGGAATCCTCCGCCAACCCCAGCAACCTCCGCTACAACGAGATCCTCAACCCCCGGGTCTGGCGGCTCGGCCTGCGTTTCGAGTTCTGAGTTCGAACGGAAGAGGCTACTTCTTGATGGTCGAGATGAACTCTTCGACCTCGGGGATGCCGCCCTGGAAGATGAGGTAGCCGTTGGAGGGCTCGCGCTCCGTCGTCTCGCCCGCGACCGGCGTCAGCATGATCTTGCGGACCTCCTCGAGGTCGGCCGTCCGGCCCAGGGCCCAGGCCAGCTTGACGTAGGCCACCTCGGGCAGCATGTTCGCCGCCGGGATGACGCCGAGCTCCATCATGTCCCGTCCCGTGTCGTAGACGTACATCTGGACGTAGCCCCAGAGGGTCTGGACGGTCATGTAGACGGCGATGCCCTTCTCCCGGCACCTCGCCAGCGCGGGGTAGAGCGGTTTGTTGACGTGACCCAGGCCCGTCCCGGCGATAACGATCCCCCGGTAGCCGTTGTCGATGAGCGAATCGATGATGTCCGGCTTCATGTTGGGGTAGTAGTAGACGATCGATACGCGCTCCTCGAACGAAGTGTCGATCTTGACGTTCCGGTCGGCCCGGCGGCGCTTGTAGTCCTGGCGCAGGGGCGTGATCTTGTCGCGGCTGACCATGGCGATGGGGATGTCGCCGATCGTCCGGAAGGTCGAGCGATAACTCGAGTGCATCTTACGGACACGCGTTCCCCGGTGGAGCAGGCCGTACGTGTCCGAGGTTGGCCCGAACATGCAGACCATGACCTCGGCGATGTCGCTCTCGGCCGCGGTCTTGACGCTGTGCATGAGGTTGAGGGCGGCGTCGGAGGACGGCCGGTCGGAGGAGCGCTGGGAGCCGACCATGACGATGGGCACGGGCGAGTCCTGGACCATGAACGACAGGATGGCCGACGTGTGGTGCATGGTGTCGGTGCCGTGACCGATGACGACGCCCTGGACTCCCTTCTCGATCTCGCGGCCGATGGCCTTGGCCGTGGCGATATACTGCTCGGGACCCATGTTCTCGCTGAAGACGCCGAAAAGCTTCTCGGTCTCAAGGTTGCAGATATCGGCGAGCTCGGGCACAGAGCCGTAGAGCTCTCCCGGCGAAAAGGCCGGGATGACGGCCCCCGTCCGGTAGTCGAGGCGGCTGGCGATCGTCCCGCCCGTGCCGAGGAGCTTGACCTTGGGTTTGGCCGGGTCGAAGGGGAATTCCTTTTCGGGGATCTTGTAATGGGCTTCCTTGCGGCCGGTGATGGCGACGGCTTCGATCGAGCGGGCCAGAAGGCCGATGTTGTAGCCCGAGCGGAGCTTGATGACGATATGGTGAGGATCGGCCGTTTCCGAACGCGGCAGGATGATGCCCGTATAGGCGCCCCGGGAGGTCTTGATCTCGACGTCGCTCCAGACCAAGGCTCCGAAGCTCTTGAGCACGGCCAGGGCCTCGCCTCGGTAGCCCTTGTAAGAGTCGTCGCCGGCCATCAGCATTTCTCCTCGGCGGCCGACCGGACGCGCTCGACGATCGAGGCGCCTTCGACGCGGCCGCGAAGGGCGGTCATGACCAAACCCATCAGGGCGTGGACTTTCTTGTCAGGGTTGTGGATCTTAATAGATCGCAGGGCGGCGGACGACGCCTGGACCTGCGCATAGACCTCGACCTCGGAGGCCGGTCGGATCTCGCCCGCCTGGGGCAGGGTCCCGCCGCGGGAGACCGTCTCCATGAAGGCCAGGACGCCGTCCCGGGATATTTTCCTGTCCCTGAAAAAGGCGAAAATCCGGCGAAGGCTGTCCTCGTCCAAGCGCCTCACGTCCAATCCCTTCTTCTTCAACCGTTTGCGGAACTGCACGAAGGCCACGGAAGCGGCGACCGGGCTGATCATCCACTCCTTGACCAGGACTTCGAACAGGCCCGCCAGATGCGACGCGGCCAGCGGCTCGACGACATCCGCCGGGACGCCGATCTCCCTGTACCACGATTCCCGCGTCCAGATCGGCACCGGGAGGCGCCGCCGGATCGTTTCGAGGCGCTCCTCGGTGACTTGCTTCGGCGGCAGGTCCGTGTCCGGGTACATCCGGTCCGGGCCGGGAAGGATGCGCTCGAAGCCGTTCGTCCCGTCGCGGAGGGCCTGGCGCGTCTCGGAGGGGATCCCGGTCGCGGCCTCCCGGGCCCGGATGGCGATCTCCTGAGCGCCCGTCTTGACGTCCTCGCGGCCGCCCCAGACGAGGACGAGCGTGTCGTCCTTAGTCGCCTTGACGGCCTTCCGCACGGCCAGCCACTCGGCGCTCGAGAGGGTCTCGGAGGAGCTGTCGGAATGGACGATGTTGGGCAGTTTCGTCAGGCAGGCGACGACCCGGACGCGGTCGGAGATCTCGCGCGAGAACCGGGTGTTCGGCTGCGTCTGCCAATTGAGGAGGTCGCGGAAGCCGTGGAGGACGACACAGCCGGCCACGAGGCCCGCGTCGAGGGCGTCGCGGATGGGCTGGTAGCTCGTCTTCTGGACGAGGCGGGTGACGTCCTCGGTCTCCGCCTTGAACGTCTCCGGCGTGACGCCACGGCCGTGGAGCTCGTCGCGGAGTCGGAGGAGGTTCCACTGCCTCATGGCCTCGTGGTAGGTGAGAAGCGGGATGCGGGGGATGCGCGGCACTCCCTTGATCTCGACGCGCGTGCCGCCGCGGACGCTGACGTTGACGTCCTCGCGGGCGGCGCCGATGCCGGTGCGGACGTCGCCCGTGCTCCGGACGAGGCGGCGACAGATCTGGGCGACCTCGGCGACCTCCTGGGGCGTCCGCATGTCGGGCCCGGTCACGGTCTCGATGAGGGGCATGCCCAGGCGGTCCGTGAGATAGGTCCGGCGGTGGCCGACGTCGCTGACCTCGCGGCAGGCGTCCTCCTCGAGGCCGAGCTGAACGATCGAAATGCGGCGGTCCTTATAAGGGATCCAACCGTTGACCCCGACGATCGTCGTCCGCTGGAAACCCGTCGGGATGCTGCCGTCGAGATACTGCTTACGGGCGATGTGGAGCTCGTCGACGAGGTAGAGGCTGTAGAGCATGGCCACACCCAGGGCGATGTCGAGAGCATGCTCGTCGATCATGAACGGCGGCGTGTCGTCCATCTCGTAGGTGCAGACCGTCTCCCGGTTGATCCGGTAGATGATCTCCTTCTTCGTTTTGAACTCCATGAGGGCCGTGCCGTCGTACTCGCCGAGCTCGGACAGGGTCGGGCGCATGTGGCGGAGGATCTCGGCGTCGTATTTATCGCTGTAGCGTCCGGCCGGACAGCGGCAGAAAAGCTTCTTTTCGGTCAGGAGCTGTTGGTGGATCTCGAGGCCGGAGCGGAATCCGACCTCCGCGTAGTCGGCGTCGGTCATCTCGGCGAACGGCTTGAAATTGAACTGATATTCGCTCATGGGCCTGGCCCATTCTCCAGGGACAAGGGAGGCATTATAGCATAATAGCCGTTGAGACGTTCGCCTGGGTTGATTTTTGCCCGGAGTTATGTAAAATAGGCCCCTTCTCCCCACTTTTATCATATTCAGAGGAGACACGAATGAACATTCTGGGTCTGGCCCGCCATGGGTTGAACTCGTTCGAGCAGATCGCCATCATGGGCGTCATGCTGACGGCCTTCATCAGCCTCTTATACGCCTGGATGCTGCGCAAGGTCGTTCTCAAGAAAGACAAGGGCACACCGAAGATGCAGGAGATCTGGAACGCCATCCGCATCGGCGCCGACAGCTACCTGAAGACGCAGCTGCGCAAGATCCTGCCTATCATCGGCGGACTGACGGTGGCCTTGTTCCTCAGCGTCTACGTCGTCCCGGCCAGCCGCGAGGCCGTGGCCGAATTCGGCGCCAAAAACGCCCAGATCATCGTCGCTATCGGCCGGACGATCGCCTTCATCATGGGCGCCGGCTTCTCGCTCCTCGTCGGCCAGCTCGGCATGCGCATGGCCATCCAGGCCAACGTCCGGGCCGCCTCGGCCGCCCGGCGGGGCTTCAACGAGGCCCTGTCCATCGCCTACTACGCCGGGACGATCACCGGGATGCTGACCGACGGCCTGGGCCTCTTCGGCGGCACCCTGATCTTCATCGTCTTCGGCACGGCCGCGCCCGACGCCCTGCTCGGCTTCGGCTTCGGCGGCACCCTGCTCGCCCTGTTCATGCGCGTCGGCGGCGGCATCTTCACCAAAGCGGCCGACATCGGCGCCGACCTCGTCGGCAAGGTCGAGAAGGACATCCCCGAGGACGACCCGAGGAACGCGGCCGTGGTGGCCGACCTCGTCGGCGACAACGTCGGCGACTGCGCCGGCATGGCCGCGGACATCTTCGAGTCCTATGAGGTGACCATCGTCTCCGGGCTGATCCTGGGGTTGGCCCTGGTGGCCCTCGACCCGGCCCACGCCCTGAAGTGGATCGTCTATCCCCTGATCATCCGGGCCATCGGTGTCATCTCCTCGATCTTGGGGACGTTCACGGTCCCGATCTGGGAGCGCTTCCCGATCAAGTTCCTCCGGGCCAAGGACGCCGAGGAGGCCATGTTCCGCTCCTACGAAGTCTCGAGCGTCAACACCATCCTCTGGTCCTTCGTCGTGGCCGTCAATTACGCCCATGACTGGCGGCTGGCCATGCTGACCTCGGTCGGGGTCGGGCTGGCCGTAGCTTTCAACCCGCTGACGTCCTACTTCACCTCGACGCGCAAGGGACCGGTCAAGGAGATCGTCAAGTCGACCAAGACCGGGCCGGCGACGACCATCCTCTCCGGCCTGGCCGTGGGGATGGAGTCGAGCGTTTGGGCCGTCGTCATGATCGCCGTCAGCTTCATCATCGCCTTGGCCCTCTACAGCTCGGCCGGAGCCATCTACGTCCTCTACGGCGTGGCCATGGTCGGCATCGGCATGCTCAGCCACACGGGCAACAACGTGGCCATGGACTCCTACGGCCCGATCTCCGACAACGCCAACGGCATCGCCGAGATGGCTTGGCACGACCAGTGCGACGAGGAGACCGTCAAGGCCCGCCAGATCATGGCCGACCTCGACGCCGTCGGGAACACGACCAAGGCCATCACCAAGGGGGTGGCCATCGCCTCGGCGGTCATAGCGGCGGTCAGCCTCTTCGCCTCGTATATCACCGATGTCGGACGCGTCCAGCTCCAGCTCGGCGTCAAGGAGATCATGACCTCCATCCGCCTTTCGGATACCAAGGTCTTCGTCGGCCTGCTCCTCGGGGGCGCCCTGCCCTGGCTCTTCAGCTCGCTCTCGCTCCGGGCCGTCACCCGGGCGGCCGGCCTCATCGTCGAGGAAGTCCGGCGGCAGTTCAAGATCCCCGGGCTGATGGAAGGCAAGGTCAAACCGGACTACGCCCGGGTCGTCGGGATTTCGACGGCCGCGGCCCAGAAGGAGCTCGTCCCGCTGGCCATGATCTCGGTCCTCATGCCGATCATCGTCGGCCTGGTGCTCCAGGTCGAGGCCCTGGGCGGCTTCCTTGCGGGGATCATTCTGAGCGGCCAGCTCCTGGCCGTCTTCATGGCCAACGCGGGCGGCGCCTGGGACAACGCCAAGAAGTCGATCGAGGACGAGCCCAAGGACGCGATCGCCTGCACCGGCAAGGGCTCGGACCGGCACAAGGCCGGCGTCGTCGGCGACACGGTCGGCGACCCGCTCAAGGATACGGCCGGCCCGGCCCTCAATCCCATGATCAAGGTCACGAACCTGGTCAGCCTCATCGCTGCGCCCATCATGGTCAAGTACAGCAAGATGAGCATCGGCCTGGCGGCGGTCGTGGCCGTCCTGCTCGCCGGAGTCATCTGGGCCATCTGGAAGAGCAAGCGGGAGGCCCCGTCGCTGTTCATGGAAATCAAGGAAAAGCCCGCTTCGAAGAAGTAACGGTAGCGCTGATTCAGGGGACATGTACCATAGCAGTACGTGTCCCCGTTCTTTTTTAGCTCTTTTCGACTAGCTTAATCTCTTCCCGGGTAAGCCCATAGAGTTCGTACACAAGCGCGTCAATCTGCCGGTCCGTGGCTGTGACAGCATTCTGGAGTGTAGCCCGCTCCGTATCCGTCCGCGCCGTTCTGAGCTTCGGCGACAACGCTAGCATCTTGTCCACCAATCCCACCATCCGGTCATGCCAAGCGTGGTCGGCAGGGTTGGAAAGGTTTTTTTGTGGGATCGGCAGAAAGCGAATGAAGCGCGCTTCAAAACTTAAGTACCCACCGCGCATCTGCGTTCCAGTCTTACCGACAATCCAATTCAGCAATCGACTATTGAGCAGCCCGAGCAAAAACTTGGGGGAAACTCCGAACTTGGGCAGAACACCATATCCACCCGCAACGCCTCCAGTGAAAAAATACTCGCCTGTTTCATCCAAAGAGAATGATGCGCAAGCAGCGAGGTCAGGTGTGAATAATTTGGGCAGCGGCATCACTTCCAGTGCTTGTGACCTAGTGTAGCCATACCATTTCGGACCGATCATCTTTTCATCTTCGCGGGTCTCTAGATACTTTTTGTTGTCTTTGAGGTAAAGCCATGCTTTCGGAAAATGCTTCTGCAGGCCTAACTCCGGAATGAGGCCAGTTTTGCCCGACTTCAATTTCTCGTATGGGAAAAGAATTAGTCGCTTGGTCTTGCTTAAAACGTAGCGTCGGCTGTCACCTCCCTTGATAAGGGGATGGAGCAAGTCTGTCTCAAGCCAATACTCTGCCCGTTTTTCCGGTGACCAGACTAAGATATGCTTTCCCAGTCTTCTCTTTTCTTCGACGATGTAAATTTTGTCAGCACCTGTCTTCAGGCCCTGGAAGATTCTGTCGGCAACGCTCTCTAAAGTGGCAGTTTGGTGACGCAACTTCTCGAGCAGGCTGGCGGCCGGGCCGGAGGCAAAAATCCAGCATTCGTGAGTTAAGTCCTCCGCTGGAATTAGCGAGACAGTTTCCTCCTTCGTGTCTGCCCATTTCTTCAAGTCGTCCACCCTGGCAAAACGAAGACACGCCGAAGGGGATTTTTGCGTAAAAACCAGGCAGGTGTAGGTGGTTGCGCCTTCGAAGACTTGTTGGTGGCCAAAGTGCGTGATTCCGCTTACATGATTTCCGGCTGCAAGATATTTCCGAAGGGCTTCGCCATAATGGGCATTAAAGAACTTGTGCGGAAGAATGAAGCCGTGCTCCCCGTGTTCATTAAGCAGACTCAATGCGCGTTCCACGAACACAACATAGATGTCGTAATTGCCTTTGGCAGCCGCTGCGTAATGGGCGTTAATGTAAGCCACAGATTCCGGATCCGTCTCCTGTAATGTTTGAATGCGGATGTACGGTGGATTGCTGATAACCGCATCGAATCCGCCCGTTTTCATGATGGCCGGGAACTGCACCGTCCAATCGAAGGCCTTCACGCGAACCAGGTCTTCGGGCACAAGGGAAAAATCGGAAGCGATAAGCGAGTTCCCACACTTGATATTGGCTTCTAGAGGCGGGAGCAGAGCTACATCACTGCCAAAGAGATCGCGTTCGCGAGCTAGAGTCGTGCGGTTCTCGCCTTCGAGCATCTTGAGGTAGAGCGAAAGCTGTGTAACTTCTACAGCTCCGGGGTCTATATCTACGCCATAAATGTTTGCCGTTAGAATGCGACGTTTGAGGTCGGAGGTCAGATGTACGTCTCCGGTATCGGGGTCGGTCCAACAGTCTGAGCGGCGGCGCTTCTTCTCATCCTCCATTAGCGCAGTTACCCAGTGCTCACAAATCCGTTCAAAAGCACGGATAAGAAAACTGCCGGAGCCGCAGGACGGATCGAGCACGTGCAGCTTTAGGCTCTGTTGAGGCGTCAGGTCGGCAAGAAGTTTCCCAACAGTTTGCTCAACGATGTAATCCACGATATAGCGTGGAGTGTAGTAAACGCCGCCCGCCTTCCGAACCTCTGGTTTCTCTTCGATCGTAACACCCCGGCCCTTTGGCCGCACGACCTTGCCGAGGAAACGCTCGTAAATAATGCCGAGGATCTCGACGGGGATGACATTGAAGAGATAGGGCGATTCCTCATCGCCCACTTCGTCAAGAAAGCCAGCGATCCACTCATCGCTAACTGCCAATTCCTCGCTGAAATGAGGCTTGAAGATATTGCCATTAAAAAACGGGATGTGCGAAGGAGGCCGGCGGTCCAAGGCGCGGAAATGGGCAACTACCTCCCCCCAAAGCGAACGAGGCAGGCGTTTTGTGGCCATCTCGCTAGCGGCCCCATCCTCCCGTACAAGAAATTCGGATTTACGGACACGCCGAGGGACAGGATTCTCGGCATACGCACGCCAAGACCTTAGGATAGAAGCAAGTGGGCGGCCGGTGTCGATATCGCGGTCCTCACAGATTCGCAGGAAGAGTAGTCGGTCAAGAATACGCTGGACGGCCTCGTTAAGCCGTACGTTTTCGAGTAGATCTCCCCGGTCGTTGTGGCGGAGGAGGTCGGAGGCCAGTTCGCGGCGGGCCTCATCCAGAAAATTGAGGAACTCGGCGTCTAGTGCCCGCGAGCGGTCCGGCTTGAAGAGCCACTGTTGACGGGCTTTTCCTTTGGCTAGGGGCTTGCGGGGGAGCTGCTCGACCAGTCTCTCAATGCTTCCGCTTGCCACTTCCGGGCGGGCTAGAAGATCCCATATCTCCTGAGCGGCCAAAGGATACTCCTGGAACCGCCAGCTTCTCCACCGGCCTACTTCCATTTCTTCAGGATGAGGTTTACTCCCAACTACATAGACCAATAACTCCTCGAAGTCGGTTAGCACTGCCAGCACGAGACCCTTATTCCAGGCGTATCGTTTCGCTTGAAACGCATGGCGGGAATGCAGCGCTTCCACCGGCTTCTTGGCTTCGCAGATGAAACGATCCTGCCGGTCAGTTCGGAATAGGTAGTCGGCGCGTTTCTGCCGCCCCGCGATCTCTGTGCGGCTTTCGATTTCGACTTCACGGTGTTGTGGGATGAGGCCAGCCTTGTTCTCCACGTCCCAGCCCAGGGCGCGAAAGAAAGGATTTAGAAATTCCTGTCGCAAGCTGGCTTCGTCATAATTATTGCTCTTGTACTGGCTGAGATTACGCTTAAATTGCTCAACGAGACGGCCAAGCTCCGTCCGAAAATCCGCCAAGGAAGCTGTTTCAGGTATCTTCGTACTCTGTTGCATGGTTTGTATTACAGCGTCGCTCGCGGCCAGGTGTGGGATGGTTTAAGATTCGAACTGCTTTTCACAAATTGATGGTATCGCTGGCAGAGGGCCATAGTCAAGATTATTAAAACAGGCAGGACATACCCCAAATAATAAGGGGACGTTTCTGTTTCCGCTCAAAAAATAGAAACGTCCCCTTTTTTATTCGGTTTATTGGGTAGGAGCTGGCGCCGCAGCAGGAGCCTTCTTCCGCCAATTCCGGACCTTCTCGAACAGGAACCGGAAGACGAAGCGGACGCCCCGCATCATCCGCGAACCCAGCCAGAGCAGTCCGAGGCCGAGCGCCGCGATCAGGAGCGCTCCGAAGATATAGATGACCGTGTTCAGGGTGGGGTCGGGGACCAGGGGATAGATGTCGATCCAAGGGTCGAGAAATCCCGGGCTGAAGATGCGGACGATCATGACCACGGCGCTCAGCCAGCCGGTCAGGATCAGGCTGAAGGCCACGATGTAGAAGGCCAAGACCAGGGCCAGCACCGAAATGATAAGGCCGACGGCGACGCCCAGTCCGCTCATGCCGAGCGGGACGCCGAAGAAGGCGATGAGGACTCCGGCCAGGATGTAGAATGGGAGTTTTTTCTTCTTCCCCATCGCGACCATGGCTTCCGGCATACGGGCCGAAACGACGCTCGCCGGCTCGCCCAGTTTGTCGAGGACCTTGAGGATCCTGTCGACTTCGTTCTCGGTCGGGTCGTTCCGGAAGGATTCGTAGATGTGCGAGTGGATCTCCTTGACGAGCTCCTCCTGGTCTTTGGACGGGAACCCCTTCAGGCCTTTTCTCAATCGCACCAGGTAATTATCGACGATCTGGACGACGGGCCCGCTGAAACCGTTAGCCATTGTTCGTCTCCTTCTTCACGGAAAGGACATGGTGATCTTCGTCCGTGTTTCCCGGGATCGGCCCGCTCTGGACGTTGACGACGATCGCGGAAAGCTTCCTGAATTCCCCTTCGAGCACTCGGAACGCCTCCTCCCCCTTGAGCGTCAACGTGTAGTATTTTCGGGGAGGTCCCTGACTGGATTCGACCCACTCGGATTGGACGAGCCCTTCCTTGGCCAAGCGGCCGAGGATGGGATAGATCGTCCCTTCCGTGAGTTCGATCTCCTTGTCGCCGGAGATCGTCTTGACGAGGGAGTATCCGTAGTGGCGTCCCCGGGAGAGGCAGGCTAGGACGGCCAGCTCCAGAATCCCTTTTCTTAGTTGGGTTATTTTGTTTTCCATGTTATAACCAAATACAATGTAATACATAGTAGTATGTTTGTCAAGCTATTTTTTAACTGCTTTATGGCGCCTTGACATCCTCCAGCTCCCCCGCTATCGTCCTCTCATGGAACAATTATGGGGACATGCCCCGCTTCATCCGATGTCCCCGTTGTCTAAACGCCGTATGCAGCAAAAGTAAGAGATTGAGACGCTCGACCGACGAGATCCTGCTTGGCCTTTTCGCTCTGCTCGTTATCGCGTTCATGGCGAGCGCTGTCCCCACTCAAGAGGTTAAGCACGGCATCGGGCAATGGGACCCGGAATCCGGGCTCGGGAATCACCGGGCCGTCGTCCGGGTCTCGACACTTCCCACACCGAAAGTAATTCCGGTAAAGAAGGGCGCAAGAAAGGCCGCTGCGGCCCCGACGCTGATGAAGCCCGCGGCCGTGCGCGTCATCATCCCCTGGCGCCGCCGCGACCTCGAGCCGGAAAAGAAAAACATCGTCGTCGTCGACGCCGCGTCGGGCGAACGGGTCCTTAACGTGCTCGCCCTCGCGGTTAACCGCGAATACGGCGACTTCCTCTTCGAGCCCCGAGCCGTTCCGGGCGACTATTTCGTCTACTACATGCCCTACAAATCCGAGGGACGGAAAAACTACCCGAACGTAAAATACGACCCGCCGCAAGAGACGGCCGACCCGGCCTGGCTGGCCGCGAACGGCCTCACGCCGGATAGACTCCCGGCTCTCCGCCCCGACGCCTTCCCCCGCGCCGAGGTCGTCGAGCTCCAATCCGCCGACGAATTCAGCGCCTTCACGCCGATGGAGAGAATCGCCACGGCCGCGGAAACGAAGACGCTTCTCGAGGCCCATCCCCGCGCCGCTTATCTCCTCTTCCCCGAAGACCGCGCGCTATCCATCCGCATGGCGGACGACCTCCCCTTCCGTTGGGCCGTCGACGGACCGAGCGGAGCGTTCCAAGGTGAGGCGGGGCGCGGCGAGTATTTCGCGTTCCAGATCGGGCTCTGGGCGGCCAGGGAGCCTATCGCCGACGTCGAACTCAGGTTCTCGGACCTCGTCCAGGCCGTGCCGCGGATCGAGGACGGCTCTCCCGCCCCGCGGACGCTCATCGCCGCCTCGGCCATGACCTGTTTCAACAAGGGCGGTATCGACTGGGACGGCACATCATTCCGGAAGGCGATTCCCGTCGAGCGCGGAAAGATCCAGGCGCTCTGGTGCGGCATCCAGGTGCCTCGCGACGCCCGGCCGGGCGTTTTCAGCGGCACGGTGACGGTCGCACCCAAAGGACTGCCGGAAACGATCCTGGGAATCGAACTCCGCGTGACGGCCGACGTCCTCGAGGACGCCGGCGACGGCGACCCCTTCCGCATGACCCGCCTCCGCTGGCTCGATTCGACCCTGGCCCAGGACGACGGCATCGTCCCGCCCTACACCCCCTTGACGATCGACGGCCTCACGATCGGCTGTCTCGGCCGTTCTCTGACTTTAGGCCGTGACGGCTTTCCGGCCCGCATCCAGAGCTTTTTCGCGCCTGAAATGACGCGTTTCCAAACAAAGCCCGTCCCGCTGACCGCCGCTCCGATGAAGCTCCTGGTCACCGACGGCGGCGGCCGAGAGCTCGCCTGGGTCCCTGGCGCAAGCGCCCCCGGCCCCGGCCCGGTCCAGAAAGGTCCGGGCACCGTCGTCTGGGAAACAGAAAACCGCGCCGGGGACCTGGTCATGAAGGTCGCCGCCCGGATGGAATTCGACGGCTTCGTCGATTACAAAATCGCCGTCACGGCCCGGCGCGACACGGCCGTTTCCGACATCCGGCTCGAGGTCCCCTTCAGCGAGGACTGCGCCCGTTACATGATGGGCCTCGGCTTCAAGGGCGGGCTGCGGCCGGAGACATTCGACTGGGCCTGGGACCAGAAGAAAAACCAGGACGCCCTTTGGCTGGGCGCCGTGAACGCCGGGATGCAGGTATCCCTGCGCGCCGAAAACTACTCCCGTCCGCTCAACACGAACTTCTATCTCTCGAAGCCCCTCAACCTGCCGCCTTCCTGGTGGAACGACGGCAAGGGCACAGTCGAGGTCCGGACGGTCGGCGCAAAGGGAGTCAAGGGAGTAAAAAGCGATCCCGGGCCTCGGCCCGTAATTTTGTCCGCCCGTTCCGGCCCGCGCACCATGCGGGCCGGAGAGACGCTCCACTTCGATTTCACCCTTCTCATCACGCCGTTCAAACCCCTCGACCCGGCGTCCCAATTCCGCGAGCGTTACTTCCACGCCTTCAAGCCCCTCGACGAGGTCGCGGCGACCGGGGCCAACGTCATCAACGTCCACCACGCCAATGACATCAACCCCTTCATCAACTACCCCTTCCTGAGGCCGCGGGAAATGAAGGCCTACATCGACGACGCCCACGGCCGCGGCTTCAAGGTCAAGATCTACGACACCGTGCGCGAGCTTTCCAACCGCGCCCCCGAGCTCTTCGCCCTGCGCAGCTTAGGCCACGAGATCTTCTCGCCCGGCCCCGGCGGCGGATATTCCTGGCTCCAGGAGCACCTGGGGGGCGATTACATCGCCGCCTGGTTCGTCCCCGAGCTCAAGGACGCCGCGGTCATCAACAGCGGCATGTCGCGCTGGCACAATTACTACATCGAAGGCCTCGACTGGATCGCCCGCAACGTCGGCGTCGACGGGCTCTACCTCGACGACGTCGCCTTCGACCGGACGACGATGAAACGCGTGCGCAAGGTCCTCGACCGCAGCCGTCCGGGCGCTCTCATCGACCTCCACAGCGCCAACCAGTACAATGTGCGCGACGGCTTCGCCTCGAGCGCCAACCTCTACCTCGAGCACTTCCCCTTCCTCAACCGCCTCTGGTTCGGCGAGTACTTCGACTACAACGGGAGCGGCTCCGATTACTGGCTGGTCGAGATGTCGGGCATCCCCTTCGGCCTCATGGGCGAGATGCTCCAGGACGGCGGCAACCCCTGGCGCGGGATGGTCTTCGGCATGACCAGCCGCCTGCCCTGGGCCGGCGACCCGCGGCCGCTGTGGAAAGTCTGGGACGAGTTCGGGATAACGGCGAGTGAAATGGTCGGCTGGTGGGTGGAAAAGAATCCGGTGAAGACGGGGAACGCGAAGGTTCTGGCGACGGCTTACATCAAGCGGGGCGACGGGAAAGCGGCGCGGACGTCGGTCCTGGTCGCGCTGGCCAGTTGGGCCAAAGAGCCCGTCGACGCCCGGCTCGCGATCGATTGGAAGAAGCTTGGCCTCGACCCGAAGAAGGTCATCTTGCGCGCGCCCGCCATTGAGAATTTCCAGGAGGCCGCGGAGTTCAGGCCGGGCGACGCCATCCGCGTCGAGCCCGGCAAGGGCTGGCTGCTTGTGCTCACGGAGCGGTAGGTCGCACAGGCGAGAATTCCGAGGGCCGACACGCGTCTTTATGGGTAGTAAAAAAACTTGACTGATTGAAAGGATAAGTATATATGTATAGTATATACTTTTGGAGCGAATCGATGAAGATGGCTCGGCTCTTCCGCAACGGACAAAGCCAGGCGGTGCGTCTGCCCAAGGAGTTCCGTTTCGAGGGCGATTTCGTCTATGTCAAGAAATCCGGCGATGCCGTCGTTCTGCTTCCTGCCAAGGGGATCTGGAATTCGCTTGTCGAAAGCCTGGACAAGTTCTCGGACGATTATATGAGCGAACGGGACCAGCCAGGTGAGCAAGAGCGCGAGGCCCTCTAATGCGTTTCATGCTCGACACGGACTCCTGCATCGCCCTGATCAAACGGAAACCCAACTCGATATTGCGCCGGCTGACCTCCCTCTCCCCCGGAGAGGCAGGCATCTCCGCGATCTCCCTGGCCGAGCTCCGCTACGGGGTCGCGAAAAGCGCGCAACAGGAAAAAAACGGCCTGGCCCTGGACGAATTCCTGCTTCCCTTGGAGGTGGCGGATTTCGATGAGCCAACCGCGGAAAGTTATGGGATGGTCCGCGCCGCGCTCGAAAAAGCCGGAACGCCGATCGGCCCGCTCGACACCCAGATAGGAGCCCATGCCCTCAGCTTGGGTGCCACTTTGATAACACACAATTCACGCGAATTCCGCAGGATCCCCGGCCTCGCCGTCGAGGACTGGCTCTCCTAAAGGGGTTCTCGCCGACGCTTGCGGAAATTCGGATATTGGTACTGTTCGGCCCTGTCATCCGAAAAGCTTCATCAGCCAGCGATGGAGCGGCGCCAGCGGCTCGTAGCGCTCAAAACAATAGTCGACGAGACGAGCCGAGAAAAACTCAGCCGGGATCTTCGACTCGAAACTGGCATAGAGGCCCTTGTGCTTCAGGAGCGCGGCGTTCGAGTGGGCGGGGTCGAAACCGGCGGGGACACGCTTGTAGTGCTGGCCGCCGATGGAGGCGCCGTCCATCTTCGAGATCCCGGCCGCGATCTTTCGGATCTCCGCGCCGCTCCTTGGGCCGACAATCGCTTTTCTGTAGCGGCCGAGGAGCGAATCCGGGATCATGTACATGCCCACGCCAAGCCACAGGTCGGGCGGTTCGAGGTGGAAATAGAAGCCCGACGTTTCCAGCCTCGACCGGTTCCCGTCCCAGAAGTAGATGCCGAGGTTCGTTTTGTAAGGCGAGGGGTCCAGGCTGAAACGCGTGTCGCGATAGATGCGAAAGATGGACTTGTTGACCTTGGGCACGGCGACGATGTGCGGGGCGATCTTTTTCAGCATCTTCCCCATGGCCGTGACGAAGAGCTGGGCCGGCGCTATGACGTGCCGGTCGTAGGTCTCCCGGTTCCTGTCGAACCATTCCTTGTTGTTGTTCTTGCGGAGGGCCGTGAAAAAACGGACGGTCTCTTTTGTGAATCCGGAAAATACGGCGTCGTCAGCCATGGTTGCCTCCCGCCGGGTATTTTATCAGAACGGCCAGTCCCCGCCCATATCATTTGCGGGGGACTTACAGGCACTCCGCGTTGCCAGGGATAGACGCGCTGTGGTATAACTCCGGGCAACACATCCGGAATTCTTACAATCGGCACGGAGGCATTCATGAGCGAAAACGCTTGGGTCGAGGAATTTCCGGGAGCGGTGACGGTCTGCGACACCGAAGGACGGATCGTCGAGATGAACAGCCGGTCGCTCGAAGTGTTCGCAGCCGACGGCGGGGCGAAGCTCATCGGGACGGACGTCCTCGACTGCCACCCCGAGCCGAGCCGAACCAAGCTCAAAAAGATGGTGGACGAGCGCCGGACGAACGTCTACACAATCCAGAAGAACGGGAAAAAGAAGCTCATCTACCAGGCGCCCTGGTTTAAGGATGGGATTTACGCCGGCTTCATCGAGCTGTCCCTCGAAATCCCCTCGGACATGCCCCACTTCAACCGCGATTAAGAAAGGCGGTGGTGAGGAGGGGCACGTAGGTGATGAGCAGGACCGCCACCAGCCCCAGCACCAGGAACATCAGCACGTCCCTGTACACCCGGTGGATCGGCTCGTTGAACCGGTAGGACGCCAGGTATAGGTTCAGCCCGACGGGCGGCGTGAGATAGCCCAGCTCCAGGTTGGCCAGGAAGATGATGCCGAGGTGGACGGGATGGATCCCGAAGAGATTTCCCAGCGGGATGATGAGCGGTACGACGACGAGGATGGCCGAGTAGATGTCCATGAAACAGCCGACGACGAGCAGGGCCAGGTTGAGGATGAGCAGGAAGACGTACTTCGACGAGATCGTCGCCGCGACCCAGGCGCTGAGCTTCTGCGGGATCTGGGCGTCGATGATGTAATAGGAAAGCCCGTTGGCCAGGGCGAGGATGATCAGGACGCCGCCGATGATCGGGACGCAGCGGAGGAAGATCCGGGGCAGGTCGCGTAACCTCACGTCCTTTTTGATGAAGGTTTCTACGCCCCAAACATAGAGGAGGGCGGCCGCGGCACTTTCCTGCAGGCTGGTGAGGCCGCCGAAATACAGGCCGAAGACGACGAGCGGCAGGAGGAGCTCCCAGAAGGATTCTCGGAAGGCGGCCAGCGCCTCCTTCGCCCTGAAGCCATGACGGGGGATGCCGTGCTTCCAGGAATAGACGATGCCGAGGATCATGACGGAGAGTACGAGGAAGAGGCCGGGCAGCAGCCCGCCGATGAACATGTCCTTGATGCTCGTCTGGGCCGTCACGCCGTAGATGATGACGGGCAGGCTCGGCGGGAAGAGCAGGCCGATGCTTCCCGAGGCGGTCAGAAGCCCCACCGTGAACCTTTTGGGATAACCCGCCTTCTCCAGGATGACGGACAGGAGCCCTCCGAGGGCCAGGATGGTCACGCCCGAAGCGCCGGTGAACGTCGTGAAGAAGGCGCAGACGAGAACGGCCATGACCGTCAGGCCGCCGGGGAACCAGCCGAAAACTGCCTGGAAAAACCGAACCATCCTCTCCCCCGCCTTGCTCTCGGACAGGAAAAAACCCACGGCGGCGAAGAGCGGGATGGCCGGGATGGCGCTGCCGGTGAGCACCTCGTAGGCCTGGTTGGGGATGATCTCCAGCGGCTGGCCGGCCTTGGCGAAAAGGAGGAACCCGATGCCGCCGAGGACGAGGAAGATAGGCAGGCCCAGGAAGGCCGACGCGATCAGAAGGATGATGAGCGGCGTCCCTAGTCCCGAGAGCAGGGGCCGGATGAACTCCTGGACCGACGTGAGGAACGGCAGGGAAACCGTCCCGCCCCCGGTCAGGAGTTGGGCGAGCGGGCCGAACCCGAAGAAAAGCCCCAGGAGCGCCGCCCCCCCCGCCGCCGGCAAACGCGCTTTCTTTTTCTCGAGCGTGATGATGAACCGGGCGCTCATGACCAGGAAACCCGCGGCCATGACCATCACGATGAGGCGCTTCGGGAAGGGGCCGACACGGTCGGCGGCGGTGAAGGCGTTCCGGGCGAACGACAGGGAGCTCAGGCCGAAGGCCAGCGTCAGCGCGGCCGCCAGCACCGCCGTGGAGACCGCGGCGATAGACTTCAGCGGTTCACGGAGCGACATCGCCGTCGCCAGCGCCAGGTGCTTCTTTTCCCGGGAGGTGATGGCTGCGGCGATGAAGGTGGCGACGAGCACGAGGTGTTGAACGTAGGTGGTCGAGTCGGGGACCCCCGTGTGGAAGACCTTGCGGGCTACGGCCTCAAAGAGGAGGACCAGGGCCAGGCAGAAGATGGAGAGAAAAGCCAGCGATTGTTCGACAGCGTGGAAGGCGCGGACGACCCTACTTGCCACGGGTTTTCCGGAATTCCTGGATATACCCGACGATCTGGTCGTACATTTCCTTGGAGAACCTCGGCCCGATGAGGTCCTTGACGCCCTCGGCGGCGGCCTGCCGCCATTTCTCGAGCGCGGCCGGGGGGGCGTCGTGGACGATGAGGCCGTTCTCCTTCATCATTTTCACGGCGTCGGCCGCGAGGCCCTGCGCCTCTTCGAAGAGGCCGCGGGAGGCCTCGTCGATAGCCGCGATAAAAGGCTGGTGCAGTTCCGCCGGGATGCTCTCCCAGGCCTTGTCGCTCAGGATGAGACCGGCGACGAGGGGCGCCAGGGTCATGGAGAGCATATGGGGGACGACGGCGAAGTACTGCCCGGACCCTGCCAGGAGGGGCGGCAAGTAGGCGGCGGAGACCATGCCGCTCTGGAGCTGGACCATGAGGTCCTTGAAGTCGCCGGGGACGACCTGGTAGCCCATTTTTTTCCAGACCTGCTCGATCTCGGGGTCGCTGTCCGTGACGCTGATCTTGAGCTTCTTCAGGTCTTCGGGATAGATGACCGGCTCCTTGGTGAAAAAGTTGACCCAACCGGCGAGCGTCCAGAGGACGACCTTGAAGCCCTTCTCCGCGATCTTTTTCTCGAACGCGGGCTTCATCTTGTCGAAAACGACCCCGAACTCCTCGGCCGAATGGAAGAGGAGGGGGATGTTGAGGACCGTGACGGACGACTCGATCTTCGACAGGCCCATGCTGGTGAAGACGCCGCCCTGGAGCACCCCCAGGCGCATTTTGCGGATCATGTCCAGCTCGCTTCCGGCGATGCCGCCGGGGAAGATCCTGACCTGGACGGTCCCGTTCGAGATCCTTTCCCAGTCCCGGGCGACCTTTTCCAAGGCCTTGTCCCAGGGCGAACGGCTGGGGGCGATGCTGCCGATCTTGATGACGACCGCCCCGGCGGACGCCGGCGAGGCCGGCGCGTTCGAAACCGCGAACGCGAGGACGGCAAGGGCGGCGATGAGTTTTTTGATCATGGTCGTTCCAGTTCGATGAAGAAGTCGTCGACATGCGCGAGGAACCAGCGCGCCTTCCGCTGGTTGAGGATGTTGACCAGGCGGTTCTCCGGGTTCTTGTCCGGGTCGAATTCGAGGACCTGGCGGAGGAGCTTCTTGAATTCTCCTGCGTTCTGCTCGTTGACGCACACCGTCGTGGCCAGGGCCATCAGGGCCGACGTGTCCTTCGTCCCGGCAATGGCCTGCGCCTTCGCGAAATGCTCCCGGGCCTTGGCCGCGTCGCCGCCCATGTAGGCGGGCAGGGATCCGTAGTAGTTGACGTAAAATACGTGGAGGGCGCCCTGGTTGAAGCCGGGGTCGAGTTCGGAGACCCTGGCCATCAGGGCCGCGGTCTGGGGAAGCGTCTGGCCGAGGGTCATGTCGAAGGGATTGACGGCGAAAGCGGCGACCCAGCCGACCGCCGTCCAGTAGAGGAGCGAAACGTCCTCCTTCTTGAAGGGCGCCATGGCTTCCTTGTATTTCCGCTCCTTGAGCTGTTTGCGGATCAGGGGATTCCTTTTTTCGAGCCCGACGAAGAGGATGTCGCGCCCCCGCAGGTAGAGGTTCTTGGCCCTGGCCAGGAGGTACTCTTTGGTTTCCCCGTCCCGGCGGGGCGTCATGTCGGCGGGCGTCTGGACGAAGGCACTGGCATACATGATGTACAAACTGCCGGTGCGGAGGCGGAGCCCGGCGTGTTCGGGGATCGAGCCGAGGAGGGATTCGTAGAGCTTGACGGCGAAGGGCAGGGCCTCCCCGACGAAATCGGGGTCGTTATCGGAGCTGAAGACGTCGGTCGACGAGGAGCCGGAGAGCATCCCGGCCACCTTCTTCATGGCCAACTTTTCCAGGGAGCATGAACCCAGGGAGAGCAGCGCGACGAGTCCGATCGCGGCCGACGCCGCTCTCGCTTTTCCGGCAGTCATCGAAGAGCCCCGCAAGCCTTCCTCCGCAACTAAATTCCCCCTCTACCGACCCCTGCCACCGGCATCCAGAATAGTCCCACGCTCGGTATTAGTCAACCCCAGGACTCTCCGGTCCTGGCAAGACCGAGGCTTGTTCGGGGTTAACCCTGAGCCGCGCTTCGCGCTTCGCGTCCCCGCCTTGAAATGCGGGGCTTAGCGTCGGCGAACGGGTCAAATCATCCGGGCCCCGGCGACGGGCCGGATCCGGCGCTCTTCCCGGCGCTCCGCTTGAAGAAATAATACACGGGGATGCCGGCCAGGGCCGTGGCCACGGCAACGAGCGATTCGGCCGGGCGCTCGAGGAAGGCCAGGACGAGGATCGTCGCTCCGACGAGGATGTAGACGGCCGACGCTATAGGATAGCCGGGCAGTTTCACGGCGCTCCGGCCCGTCCGCCTCAGCTTGAACACCCCCAGCACGGCCAGGAGGGGGAAGATGCCCAGGGAGAAGCCCATATAGGTCAGGAGCTGCTCGAAGGTCCCGAACAGGGCCATGACCGAGGCGATCGCCCCCTGGAGGACGATCGACCGCGTCGGCACCGAGCATTTCGGGTCGACGTAGGCGATGGATTTGAAGAAGATGCCGTCCCGGGCCATGGAGTAGTAAACCCGCGGCCCGAGGATGAGGTAGGCGCTGAGCGAGGAAAAAAGGGCGAAGGAGATGAAGACCGACAGGACCGTCTCCGCGGATTTCCCGAAGAGATTGCCTGCGGCCAGGCCCCCGACGGAGATCACGCCCTCCATCTGGGCCGGCGGGATGGCGTAGATGTAGAACAGATTCAGGGCGGTGTACAGGAGCATGACGATGCCCGTCCCGAGAAGGAGCGAACGCGGCAGGTTGCGCGAGGGTTCCTTGACCTCGGATCCGATATAGGCGGAGGCGTTCCAGCCGCTGTAGGCGAACATGATCCACATCAGGGACAGGCCCAGGGTCTTCCAGCCGCCGAAGTCGAACCGGAACGGCGCCGCCGCCGTAAGATGGCCCATGCTCCCCTTCCCGACGGCGAAGCCGGCGACGACCAGGCCGACGATGAGGAGGATCTTCAGCCCGGTCAGCGCGTTCTGGACGCGCGCCCCGGTCTCGAGGCCGCGGGTGTGGAGGAAGGTGAAGACGGCGATGATGAGAATGGCGAAAAGTTTTTTCATGACCGCCGCTTCCGAGGCCCCTCCGATGATGCCGAGGTGAAGAAGGCCGGGGAAGGCCCGGGTCAGGTATTCGGTGAAGCCGATGGCCGAAGCGGCGATGGGCGCCGAGAAACCCACGAAGAAGGAGACCCAGCCGGAGAGGAAGCCGAGGACGGGGTGGTAGAGCCGCGACAGGAAGGCATATTCCCCGCCGGCGTGGGGAAAGGCGGCGCCGAGCTCGCCGTAGCTCAGGGCACCGCAGAGGGCGACCAGGCCGCCGACGACCCAGAGGCCCAGCATGACCACCGGATGATGGAGGTCTTTCATCAGGAGCCCCGATGTCGTGAAGATGCCGGCGCCGACCATATTGGCGATGACGATATTGGTCAGGGGGAAGAGCCCGAGTTTCCGCTCGAGCCCGTTCGCGGGGGCCTCAGAGATCATGTTCCAGCCCTTTCTTCACCGGTCTCTCTATATTCTAACGTCGCGGTGGCCGCTCCGGTTCCTAGCCGTCGCGGGCGGCACTACTATATATGCCACGGGGGAACCGCCTGTCAATTCAGGAAGGGGTCAAACCTTAAATCCTATACTCTTTTCCTATGAATGGGCTCCCGGGAGGCGCCCGGCGGGGGAAAAGTGTAGGATTTAAGGTTTGACCCCTTCTTGATTAAGCCCTCCTTCAGCTCGCCTTCTTCCGCCTGAAGCGGTTGGCGAGGAGCGCGAACACGAAGAGTGGGCCGGTGAATGCCGCCGCCCCGGCCGCGAAGCCGATGTTCGTTCCCTTGATGAGCTCGACGCCCCAGCCGAACTGATCGTCGTTGACGAGGTAGGTCCAGGTCGAGGACGGGCCTTTCAGGCCTTCGGCGTCGAGGTCGACGGGGCCTTCCCGCCCGACGAAGGACTCCAGCGTTTCCCTCGCGGCGTATCCGATTTTTTCCTGGAGGCCGAGGAAGGCCTCGGTCGCGGCTTTCTGGAACTCCCGGAGAGGTTCGTTGCGCCCGATCGAGACGAGGTGGATGCCCTCGCGGAGGTCGGCCAGCCAGGCCAGGTGGTCGGCCCACGCGCTGTCGATATGGAAGAGCGCGGCCCGGCGGGCCATGCGGTCGAACACCTCACGTCCAAAGCGGGCCGTCCCTGCTGCAAGGAGCTCCGGAGAAGGACAGAATGGCGCGTCCGCCTGAGCTGGCCGGTCGAAGACGCCGTCCCTCCACCCGGCGACGATCCGCCTCTGCGTCTCGACCAGCGTGGAATAATCCCAGAGAGCCCGGCGGATATCCAGGTTCCGGCCCTCGATGACGCGCTGGCCGTGGAGAATGTCCTTGCGCAGCAGGTCATCGTCGACGGCGTTGGCCCGGCGGTCGAGCCGGTAACGCTTGAAAAGCTTGCGGCTGAGCCCGTATCTTTCGAAAATATCGTCCTCCAGGCTGATAAAAAACCGGGACGAGCCGGGGTCGCCCTGACGGCCGGACCGGCCGCGGAGCTGACTGTCGATGCGCAGGCTCTCGTGGCGGTTGGTGCCGATGACGTAGAGGCCGCCCAGGGCCGCCACCCGATCGCGCTCTTCTTCACCCGCACCGCCGAGCTTGATGTCCGTGCCCCGGCCGGCCATGTTGGTCGAGATCGTCACCGCGCCGAGGGCGCCGGCCCGGGCGATGATCGCGGCCTCGAGCTCGTCGTTCTTAGCATTAAGAACCTCGCAGGCGATCCGCGCGTCTTTTAGGGCCGCCGCGAGCTGCTCCGATTCCCTGACGCTCGACGTCCCAACGAGAATGGGGCGGCCCTTCCCGTGAACGCCGGCGATCTCATCGACCAGAGCCGTGAGCTTGGGCACCTTGTGGGTAAAGACAACGTCGGAGAGGTCGCGGCGGACGCAGGGCTCGTGGGGCGGAACGACCACGACGCCCAACCCGTAGAATTCCTTGAGCTCACGGAACGACGTCCGGGCCGTGGCCGTCATCCCGCAGAGCGCCGGGTAGAGGCGGAAAAAATGCTGGAGCGCGATGGAGCCGAGGATGCGGCCCTCGGAGCCGCGGCGGACTCCCTCCTTGGCTTCGACGGCCGCCTGGAGGCCGTCGGGCCAATGGCGCTTGTCCATGACCCGGCCCGTGAACTCGTCGACGATCTCGACGCGGCCGGCGCGGACGATATAATCGACGTCCCGCTCGAGGAGGGTCTCGGCGTGGAGGGCGCAGTGGGCGGCGGCCAGGAGCATTTCGTTTTCCGGGTCAAAGAGGTTGCCGCAGCCGAGAAGGCTTTCGATCCTGCGGATGCCGGCGTCCGTGGGGAAGACGTTGGCGTTCTCCGCGTCGGTCTCGTAGTCCTTCCCTCGTTCGAGACCGCGGACGACCTCGGCCAGGCGGCCGGCTTCGGCGCCGGGCGCTTCAGCGTTCCCCGAGATGACGAGCGGGATGCGGGCTTCGTCGATGAGGATGGAATCGGCCTCGTCGACGAGGGCCGTGTCGAACGGCCGATGGACGAGCTCGTCCGGCTCATAGGCGAGGCGGTCACGGAGGTAATCGAAGCCGGCTTCCTTGGCCGTGGCATAGATGACGTCGCACGCGTAGGCCGTCTTCTTCGCCGGCTTGTCCATGCCCTCCTGGACGACGCCGACGGAAAGCCCCAGGAGGCGGTAAACCGGCCCCATCCAGGCCGCGTCGCGGCGGGCCAAGTAATCGTTGAAGGTCAGGATATGGACGGCCCGGCCGGAGAGGGCGAAGAAAGAGGCCGGAAAGACGGCGGCCAGGGTCTTGCCCTCCCCCGTCGGCAACTCGGCGACCTTGCCGTCGGCCATGGCCAGGCCGGCGATCATCTGGACGTCGTGAGCGGTAAGGCCCGTCGCGCGGCGGGCGGCCTCATCGGCAAGGGCGAAGGCCTCGATCCTCGCCAGAATCCTGTCCTCAGTCGATAACTCGCCCTCGAGACGCCGGCGCAGGGACGCGGCTAGGCGCCCGAGCGCTTCGTCGGATTTCCGGACGAGCCCTTCTGTTTCATGGAAGGCGCGGATTTTTCGGACCGTCCGCGCGTACCCCGCCAGGTCGGTTTCGACGGGTACGCCACGGAACCTATTGAAGGCCGTCCGGAGTTTGGCGGAAAAGATTACCGTGCGGGCAGCGGGCATGTCATCGCTCATCATGGTCCTCCTCTGTTCAAAAACGGGTTTCTCTGCGGGACGCTGAGAAAAAAGAGGAGGTCAAAGAGGAGGGCTTCTGAGGAGGGTCGGCCCGGCGAAGCGGAAGATGAGGGCGCAGGCTTGGTCGGGCTCCCCTCGCGGCCCGACAGCCAGTAGAACGCCGAAAAAGAAGAAGCTGAGGATAAAGGGCAGAGGCAGGAAAAGGACGGCCAATATCAAGAATGGGATCGCGCTCCGGAATATCATTGTCTCTCGCCCTGTCTCACCTATTCTAGGCCGCTCCCGTCCGTCCGTCAACAAGAAGGGCCAGGACGGGCGCAATCCTCGGCCTTGAATTCTCCGGCCGTTTTTTCCATAATAGGGCGGCATTGAACACGCCGGCCCTCTTCCGCCCCGCATCCCGCCCGCCGAAGGAGCGCCCCTGCGTTGGCTGAGTTCCTCGAATTCCGCGGCGTCTCCAAGCGTTTCGGGACCGTCCAGGCCGTCGACAACGTCTCCCTCGACATCAAGAAGGGCGAATTCTTCTCCCTGCTCGGTCCGAGCGGCTGCGGCAAGACGACCATGCTGCGCCTCGCCGCGGGCTTCGAGGACCCGGACGCCGGCCGCGTCTTTCTCGACGGCCGGGACATCACCGGGCTCCCCCCGAACAAGCGCAAGGTCAACACGATCTTCCAGAGCTACGCCCTCTTCCCCCACCTGACCGTCCGCGACAACATCGCCTTCGGCCTGACCATCGCCAAGCGCCCCAAGGCGGAGATCCGGGACGCGGTCGACAGGATGCTCGAGCTCATCCGCATGGCCGACCAGGCGGCGAAAAAGCCCGACCAGCTCTCCGGCGGCCAGAAGCAGCGCGTCGCCGTGGCCCGGGCCCTCGTCAACAAGCCCGACGTCCTCCTCCTCGACGAGCCCCTGGCCGCGCTCGACCTCAAGCTCCGGCAGAAGATGCTCATCGAGCTCGACCTCATCCACGACGAGGTCGGCATCACCTTTCTCTACGTCACCCACGACCAGGCC